>DDSR01000323.1:670-13628 GCA_002343455.1 Deltaproteobacteria bacterium UBA2385
CGCCCAGGCTGTGGCCGACCACGACCTGGGGGCGCAGTCCGACCGTCTCCAGCAGCTCGGTCAGGGCGGCCCCGATGGCCAGCAGCACGGGCTGGCAGACCTCGGTGGAGGTCAGCTCCTGCTCGGCCTGCTCGGCAGAGACGGGGCGCTCGCGGCGCTCGGGGTAGAGGAGGTGCCCCAGCGGGAGCGGGAGGTCCTCGGCCAGGGCCTCCTCCATCCGGTCGAGCGAGGCGGCCAGGCTCGGGAAGCGGACGCGCAGATCCCGCAGCATCCCGGTGCGCTGGCTGCCCTGGCCGGGGTACATGAAGGCGATCCGGGGAGGCTCGCCGGCCTGCTCGACATGGGAGTGGGGAGATCTCTTGCCCTCGGCGACGAGGCGCAGGCTGGAGATGAGCTGGGCCCGATCGCGGGCGACCAGGGCGAGGCGCGACGGCCCCGGGATGCGCCCGGCCCAGGCCCGGGCGACGCTGGCCGGGCTCAGCCGGGGGTCCTGCTCGACCGAGGTGGCCGTACGGGCGGCCAGCGCGCGGAGGGAGGGCTCGTCGGCGGCCGAGAGGAGGATCAGCTCGGGCTGGTCCGAGGGGCTGGCCGAGGTCGGAGGCGCTGCGCCGAGCACGGCGTGGCCGTTGGTGCCGCCGAAGCCGAAGGAGGAGACGCCGGCGAGGCGTGGCCCCGCGGGCCAGGGGCTGGCCTCTTTCGGGATGTAGAAGCCGGAGCCCTCGATCGGCAGGTCCTCGCGCGGGTGGTCGAAGCCGCCCATCGGCGGGATCTGGCCGTGGTGGATGGCCAGCGCGCTGCGGATGAAGCCGGCGACGGCGGCGGCGGACATCGTGTGGCCGACATTGGCCTTGCTGCTGCCCAGCGCGGCCCGCCGGGGGCGCCCGTCGAGCGCCATGCGCAGCCCGCGCAGCTCGTAGACGTCGCCGACGTCGGTGCCGGTGCCGTGCGTCTCGACGTAGCCCAGCTCGTCCGCGGCCTGGCCCGACTCCTTCCAGGCGGCGGTGATGGCCTCGCACTGGCCCTCGACCCGCGGGGCCATCGGGCCGTCGCCGCGTCCGTCGTTGTTGGTGCGGATGCCGTGGATGACGGCGTAGATGCGGTCGCCGTCGCGCTCGGCGTCCGGCAGGCGCTTGAGCAGGAGCAGGCCCCCGCCGTCGCCCTGGACGAAGCCGTCGGCGCGGTGGTCGAAGGGTCGACAGGCGCCGCTGCGGCTCATCGCCCCGATGCGGCTGAAGGCGACGTGGTGGTCGGGGGTCAGGCAGAGGTAGACGCCTCCGGCCAGGGCGGCGTCGATGGTGCCGTTGCGGAGGTGGGCGACGGCGTTCTCGACGGCGATCATGGCCGAGGCGCAGGCGGCGTCAGTCGTGTAGGCCGGGCCGTGCAGGTCCAGCTCCTGCGCGATCGAGGCGGCCATCATGTTGCCCAGCACGCCGATGGCGGTGAAGGGCCGGCTGGGGACGACCCGGTCCACCGACTCCAGCAGGGCCGTGGGGTCCTCGGGCGCCTGGCCGAAGGCGCCCGTCGCCATCATCACGGCGATCAAGCGCGAGTTCAGGATGTTGCGCCACTCCTGGGCGGTGACCCCCATGTAGACGCCGGTGCGGTACGGCATGCGCCCGCGCAGACCGGCGTCCTCGATCGCCTGCAGCGCGCACTCCAAGCCCAGCCGCTGCTGCGGGTCCATGACCTCCACGCGCCGGGGGGGCAGCCCGAAGACCATCGCCGGGAAGGACTGCACATCTTCAATGAAGCCGCCGGTGGGGGCGTAGCTCTTGTCCGTCGCGCGGGCGGAGGTGTCGAAGAAGGTGGCGTTGTCCCAGCGGTCCGGCGGCACCGGCCCGAAGGCGTTGCCGCCGCTGAGGCAGAGCCTCCAATACTCGTGGAGGTCAGCGGCGCCAGCGAATCGGCAGCCCATGCCGACGATGGCGATGGGGGTCGCAGAGGAGGGCGGATTCACGGGGCGTGCTCCGGCCCGCCCGGAGAGGCGGGCGCGCGATGGCCCGGACCTGGTGACGCGCGCCCGGGCCGACGGCGTTTTGGGGGGGCTCAGGCCTTGGCGGCGCGGATCAGGTTGATCAGGTCACGGACCGAGGCCACCTTGGCGAGGTCCTCGTCCGGGAAGGTGACCTCGACCTGCTCTTCGAGGTAGCCGACCATCTCCATGGTGGCGATGGAGTCCAGGCCGAGCTCGGCGATGGTGCTCTCCAGGCTGACCTTGGCGAAGTCGGCCTCGCGCCCGGGGGCGACGTCGTTGAGGGCTTCCTTGATCAGGGCCAGGGTCTCGTTGTCGGTCATGGGATCCTCGAAGGTCTCGGTGGAGGGGGAGGGGGGGGCGCCGCACCCGGAGGGCGGACCGCCGAGCGGGGCGGCTGCTATCCAGAACCAGCGGGTGGGGCTGGGGCCTCGCCGGCCCCCAGGTCGCCGAAGCGCCCGGGAGAAGCGTTGTTTCATGGTCCGGTGGAGGCGCNNGCGCCTCGGCGCCATGGGGAACTATCCGGATCGCGCCCATCCCGCCCGGGCTACTTACGAAGTGCAGCCTTGGTTCGGCTCCACACTCCGCGGGCCATGTGGCGCGCCAGGGTCAGGGTGTCGGCCGAGGCCCCCGCGGTGCGGGAGCCGGTCTGTCCGACCAGTCCGGCGAGGTACTCCTGGCGGGTCTTGCGGCGCTGGAGCTTGCCCGAGCTGGTCTTGGGCAGCGAGCCTACGGCCAGGACGACCACATCGGCCGGGACGATGCCCATCTCCTGCTGGATGCGGGTCCGCACCTCTTGGACCAGGGCCGCCTTCTGGCTGTCGGACTGGGCCTCGCGGCTCTCCAGGACCAGGACGAGCTCCTCGCTGGCGGGGCCGGGCCGGCTGATGGCGACGACATTGCCCTTGCGCACGCCCTCGACCTGGGCGGCGACCCACTCGATGCTCTGCGGGTGCAGGTTGCGGCCGTTGAGGATGATCAGGTCCTTGATGCGACCGGTGACGTAGACCTCGCCGTCGAGGATGTAGCCGAGGTCGCCGGTGCGCAGCCAGCCGTCCTTGAAGGCGGCGGCGGTGGCCTCGGGGTTCTCGAAGTAGCCGGGGGTGACCGAGGGCCCGCGCAGGCAGAGCTCGCCCTCGACGCCTTCGGGTAGCAGGGTCCCTTCGGCGTCCTGCGAGCTGACCTCGTGCCCCGGGAACCAGGTCCCGCAGCTGACGTGCTCGAAGAAGGCGCCCTGGAAGCCCTCGTCGACCGCCTCGACCCGGCCGTCGGCCTGGAAACGCTCGGCGTCGACCAGCATGGTCCGCATATGGTCGGCCACCGGCTTGAAGGAGATGGCCAGGGTGGCCTCGGCCATGCCGTAGGCGGGGAGGATGGCCTCGCGGCGCAGGCCGCAGCGGCTGCTCATGACCTCGACGAAGGCCCGCATGGTCTCGGGGTTGATCGGCTCGGCGCCGCAGCCGAAGACCTTCATGCGGGAGAGGTCCCAGCGGTCGAGCTGCTCGGGCCGGGCCTTCCGCGCGACCAGGGCGTAGGCGAAGTTGGGGGCGAAGCTGGCGGTGGCCTTGTGGCGGGAGATGGTGTCCAGCCAGCAGGTGGGGTGCTTGATGAAGCGGATCGTCGGGATGAAGACGATCGGCACGCCGGCCAGGATGGGGCTGATCACGAAGCCGATCAGGCCCATGTCGTGGTAGAGCGGCAGCCAGCTGACGCCGACGGGGTCGTAGGGGCTGCCGTCCTGGTCGCGGGCCACCAGGGGCATGAAGTCGACGATGGCGTCGGTGTTGGCCAGGACCTGGCTGTGGGTCAGCCCCACCGGCTTCGGGGCGACCGTGGTCCCCGAGGAGAACTGCACCAGGGCGAGATCGTCGGCCTCGCGGGCCACCGGCGGGGCGGGGGCGTGGCGGTGCAGATCCTCGGCCGCGATCACCCCCAGGCGGGTGGGCGCGCGGCGCACCGTCTCTCCCAGGATGCGGCGGCAGCGGGCGTCGGCGATGATGGCCGAGGCGCCACAGGCCCGCAGCATCGCCGCGGTGCGGGCGTGGTACTCCTCCAGTCGCCCCAGCCGCACCGGCGGGTAGAGCGGCGCGGGCACGGCGCCTGCGGCCAGGACGCCCAGGAAGGCGTCGATGAAGAGGGGGTCGGTCGGCAGGACCAGGGCGACCCGATCGCCGGGCCGCACCCCGGCGGCGGCCAGGGCGGCCCCGGCGCGAACGGCCCGGTCGTAGACCTCGTCCCAGCCGAAGAAGCGGTCGGTCTCGTCGCGGCCGACGAAGCGCAGCCCATCGGTGGTGAGGCCCTCGCTGGCCGCCCGGGCCACGCTCTCCAGCACCGTCGGGGGCAGGTGCGGGCGAGGCAGGGCCAGGCTGGGAGGGATGGTCCGCGGTCCGACGCTAAGCTTGGGCATCGTGCGCCTCCAGCAGGCGCCGGACGCGGACCAGCAGCTCCTCGAAGGTGCGGATCTCCTCGTCGTCTTCGGGGCTGAAGCTGATCTTGAAGTGGTCCTCGATGGCCACCACCAGGGTCAGGCGCTGGACGCTGTCGAGCGCCTCGGCCAGCTCGCCGGTGGGGACCTGCTCCAGGCCGGTGGACTCGCGGGCGATGCGCAGCAGGGACTGCCGAAGCTCGGGCTCGTTCATGGCCCGGCTGTAGCCGTCTTTGGGGATCCTGCCATCGGCCCCTCCGGCAGACGCTCCAGCCACTCCTCGCGCCAGAAGAGGGTGCAGGCTCGATCGCAGCGGTCTCCGCTGGTCAGCCTCGCGCCGGGGCAGCTCAGGCCGGCCAGGGTGAGGACCCCCTGCTTCGAGCGGAGCTGGCCGGCCCGCTCGTCGTAGACGCGGTTCACCGAGCTGGCGATGCGGGCCTCGCTCCCGCAGAAGGCGGCCATGGTGGCGGGCGTGAAGGTGATGCCGTCGCTGCCCTGTCGGCTCGCCTCGATCGCGGCGATCTCCGCCGCGGCTCGGATCCGCACCCGCTCGCCCGAGGGGGGGCGGTCCGGCGCCTCCTCGACCCGCTCCAGCCAGTCCTCGTGCCAGAACAAGAGGCAGGCCCGGTCACAGGTGCGCGAGCCGCCCAGCTGGCTGCCGTCGCAGGCCGCCCCGGCCAGGGCCACCGCCCGGCGAGGACGGATCACCTCGCGGGTGCGCTCGTCGTAGAAGCGCTTCACGGGGCGCTCCACCGTGAAGGTCTTGCCCCCCAGGGGCTTCATCACCGCTCGGATGTAGTACAGTCCGTCCCGACTGCCGCCCTCCAGGGTGGCCAGGATCTCGGCCTCGTCCTTGACCCGGACGTGATCCCCCGGGGCGAGCGGGACCGGCGCTTGGGCTGGAGCGGCCCGCTGCTTCGTGGCCAGGCGGCCCTGCAGGCCCCGAACGTAGGCGCGGGCGGCCTTGTCTCCGGCATGCAGCTCCGCGCCGACGCGCTCCAGGGGGCTTCGGTTGGCGTCGGACCACGCCTGGAGGAGCATGAGCTGGCAGTCGTCGCTGGCCCGGATGCGAGGGGAGGGCCAGTGGGCGCTGTTGGCAAGCAGGTCGGGGCCCCAGGCAGGGGGCTGCCCTGGGGTCGGGGCCAGGGGTCGGCGCCTCGCCCGGTCCTGCAAGACGGCGAAGCCATGGCTCCGCAGGCGGGTCCGCCAGGGGACCTCCTGCTCCAGGTAGCTGCGGCTCGCTGCCAGCGCCCGCCGCAGCGGCGACGGCTGGCCCAGGGGCCCGATCCGGCGCTCGTGGGTGGCGTAGTGGTACTTGTAGTCCTCGTCGCCGATCAGCATGTCGAACTCGCGATCGCCTGCCTGCTGGCTGAGTCGGAGCCCGTGCTCGAAGATCAACGCCCCGGGCGAGTAGGTGGCCACCCGCGGGTCGTAGCCGCTGATCCAGCAGCTGGTCCGGCCCTGGTCGGAGGCCAAGAGCAGCGCCGACATCGGGTGGTCTCCGGCGTAGAGGGCGCAGAGGTGCAGCCGCTTCATGGCGAGCAGCTCGTGCAGGAGCTGGCGGATCCGGGTCGAGGCGAAGGTGTCGTAGCGGCCGGTCGAGCGCAGCTGCCGCGACTTCCAGGTGAGCAGGCGCTCCAGGAGCTCGTGGTCCCAGGACTGGTCCACGATGCGGACCGTGCCTCGCTCGCGACTGATCTTGCGCAGCTTGCGCTCGGACTGGTGGAAGGCTCGCCACTGGGCCTTGTGGCAGCGCTCGACGAAGGCCGACCAGGACGGGACCTCGGACCAGTCGACGTAGGGCGCCAGGCGCTGGCCGGCCGGAAGCTCCGTCCCGTCCGGTGCTGCGACCGCTCGGTGCTCCTGGAGCGCCCGCGGGAGGAAGGCCAGGGGGCGCGCGGCCCCGTGCTCCGGGAGGGCGGGGTCGCGGGGCTCGTAGAAGTCGACCACCGGGATCGGCGCGAGCTGGCCCCGGGAGAGGAGCAGGACGTCGTAGCGCTGCCCCTCGACGCGCACCGTGGCGGGCCGCGCGCGCCGGCCGGGGAAGAGGACCCGGGCGGCGGTGTCGAGGAACCATGGCTGCGAGAAGAAGTTGCTCATGGGAAGAGATAATCAGAATCGGGGGAGGTGAGGTCGTTCATACGTCGGAGCCGTGTATGCTGCCCCTGTGAACCCCTCCCTCGCCCTGCTCCTGCTCGCCTGCGAGCCCGACGCGCCTGCCCCTGGCTCGCCGGCCCAGGCAGTGGCTCAGGCCCAGTCCCAGGCCCAGAGCGAGCCCTCGGCGGGCTCGGGGCCGATGGACTTCTTCCCCGCCCGGCGGACCCTCTCCCCCTCGGGGCGTTGGGAGGTCCACGTCGGCCAGGACCGCCGCCTCAGCCTGCGCCTTCCCCAGGGCGAGGTCCTGCTGGACGCGCCGGTCGACCCGCGGCTCAGCTTCTCCCCGGACGAGGGCTGGCTCTACTACGCCCGCGACGCCGGCCTGGGCGAGACCGAGATCTGGCGGGTGGCTCTGCCCTCGGGCAGCCCCGAGCCCGTCGTGCAGTGGACCGGGACCGCCGACCGCCCGGTGGTCTCCCCCGACGGTCGCCGCCTCGCCTTCATCTCGGGCACCACCGGCCTCGCCTCCTTCTGGATGGTCTCCCTCGACGGGCCGCTGCCGGTGCCCATCGAGCAGGGCGTCCAGCTCAGCAACAAGGACCTCGTCCGGATCCCGGGCCAGGCGCCCGAGGGCTTCGTGCCGCCGCCGACCACGGTCCTGCCCGGCTGGGATGATCAGGGCCTCTCCTGGTCCGCCCAGGGCCAGGCCTGGCGCCTGCAGGTGGCACCATGATCTGGCTGCTGCTCTCCGTGGCCCAGGCGGGCGACTACTCGATGCCGACCACCGACGAGTGGCGCAGCACCTACGTCGTCAGCGCCTACAAGGACGAGGGCGGCCGGGACTGGAACTGCGGCAGCGTCTACTACTCGGGCCACAACGGCACCGACTTCGCCATCTACGGGAGCTGGAGCACGATGGCCCTGGGCGTGGACATCGTCGCCGCCCGGGATGGCACCGTCTACAGTGCCCACGACGGCGAGCCGGACGACTGTACGAGCGGGGCCTGCGGCACCAGCAACTACGTCTACATCCAGCATGACGATGGCACCATCGCCATGTACCTGCACATGAAGACCTGGTCGGTGGCGGTGTCCACGGGCGCGCGCATCGAGTGTGGACAGAAGCTGGGCGAGGTGGGCAGCTCCGGGTACTCGACCGGGCCGCACCTGCACTTCGAGCTCCGCAGCGGCTCGACCAGCATCGAGCCCTTCCAGGGCAGCTGCGGGGCCAGCTCGACCTCCTGGATCGAGCAGGGCAGCTACCGGGGCCTGCCGACGATCGTCTGCGACGCGGTCGACGCGGACGGAGACGGCTACGACAGCGGCGAGGACTGCAACGACGGGGACGCCTCGGTCAACCCGGGCGCCAGCGAGCGCTGCAACGGCAAGGACGATGACTGCGACGGGACCACGGACGAGGACGACGCCGTCGACGCGCCGACCTGGTACCGGGACGCCGACGGGGACGCCTACGGCGATCCGGACGACTCCCGGCGCTCGTGCAGCCAGCCCTCGGGCTACGTCTCGGACGGGACCGACTGCAACGACGACAACTTCCGCTCGCACCCCGGCGCGGTCGAGCTCTGCGACGCCGACGACAACGACTGCGACGGCGAGGTGGACGAGGGCTTCGACCAGGACGAGGACGGCTATCGCACCTGCGACGGCGACTGCCAGGACGAGGACCCGCAGGTCCACCCCGGGGCCGAGGAGACCGTCGACGGGGTCGACAACGACTGCAACTGGCGGGTGGACGATCACACCGAGGTCTACGACGACGACCGCGACGGCTGGTCGGAAGAGCAAGGCGACTGCGACGACGCCGATCCCTACGTCTTCCCGGCGGCGCCCGAGCTGGCCGACGCCAAGGACAATGACTGCGATGGCGCCGTCGACGAGGGCACCGACCTGGTGGACGACGACGGGGACGGCTGGACCGAGGCCCAGGGCGACTGCGACGACACGGACCCCCTGATGTACCCGGGCGCGCCCGAGCAGCCCGACGGCCGGGACGGCGACTGCGACGGCGTGGCCGACGACGGCACGGTCTCGGCCGACGACGACGGGGACGGCTGGACCGAGGCGGCCGGCGACTGCGACGATCAGCAGGTCATGGTCTTCCCGGGGGCTCCCGAGCTGGCCGATGGCCTGGACAACGACTGCGACGGGCGGGTCGACGATGGCACCGATCTGGCCGACGACGACGGGGACGGCTGGACCGAGGTCCAGGGCGACTGCGACGACGCCGATCCGACCATCTTCCCCTTCGCCCAGGAGATCGCCGACGGCCTGGACCAGGACTGCGACTTCATCGCCGACGAGGACACCGAGGTCTTCGACGACGACGGCGATGGCTTCGCCGAGGTCGATGGCGACTGCGACGACCGGAACGCGGCCGCCTGGCCGGGCGCGCCCGAGCTGCTGGACGGACAGGACAACGACTGCAACGGCATGGTCGACGATCGCACCGAGGCCTGGGACGACGACGGAGACGGGTGGACCGAGCAGGACGGGGACTGCGACGACGGGCGGGACCTCGTGTACCCCGGCGCGCCCGAGACCGTCGACGGCTTCGACGGGAACTGCGACGGAGTCGTGGACAATCGCACCGAGATCTACGACGACGACGGCGACGGCTACCCCGAGGTGGACGGAGACTGCGACGACGCCAACCCCTTCGTCTACCCCGGCGCTCCCGAGCACCAGGACGGTCTGGACAGCGACTGCGACGGCGTCGCCGAGCAGGCCCGCGGCTGGGGGGCCGGCTGCGCCTCTGCCCCGCTCGCGGCGGCCTTCTGGCTCCCCCTGCTGGCCCTGGTGGGCCGCCGCCGATGATCCTCTCTTTGCTGGCCTCGCTGGCCCTGGCCTCCCCCGTACAACGCGGCCTGCTGGTCTGTCCGGATCTGCGAAGCTGTGAGCAGGACGCCGAGTGGCTCGCGCCGATCGGCGGCGGAGGCCCCGGCGGCTTCGAGCTGCTGGACTTCGAGCGGGTCATCGCCGTCGGCGCCGTGCCCGACGGGCTGGCCGATCGAGACGCCTACGAGGCCGCCCTGGCCCAGGCGCGCACGGCCATGGAGCGCGGGCGCTGGGGGGCGGTGCTGGAGGCCTCCCAGGCGGGGCTGGCGGCCCTCTCGCGCTGGCGAGGCCCGGTCAAGACCCAGGAGCTCTTCGATCTGTACTACATGCGCGGGGCCGCCGCGGTCGAGCTGGGCCGGGATCGCTCCCAGGCCTACAGCTTCCGTCAGGCCGTCGCCGTCGCCAACGGCCAGGACCTGCCCCGCCCGGCCAGCTCCAGCGCGGTGCAGCAGGCCTGGCTGGACGAGCAGCGCAAGGCCATGGTGGCCGGAAAGGGCGAGCTGGTGCTGGGCGGCGGGCCGCCGGGCACGGGCTGGAAGGTGAACGGTCGCACCGTCCCCGCGGGCACCGTCTCCCTGCTGCCGGGCAACCACCGGGTCAGCGCCACGGCCCCCGGCCAGGTGCGCTCCTGGACCGTCGATGTCCCGATCCTCCCCGAGCGCAGCAGCCGGGTCGAGCCGGACTTCGCCTCCTACGAGGAGCAGGCGGCCGTCTATGCCGCGCTGGTCCAGGCCGTCGACACCCTCCAGGCCCCCGATCCGCTCAAGGATCTGCTGGTGGCATGGTGCCAGGCCCATGGCGTCGAGGAGCTGCGCCTGATGCGCCTCTTCGAGGTGGTCGAGCCGCTGGCGGTCTCCCCGGTCCTGCTGGGCCCCGAGCCGAAGGACCGCCCCGCCGCCGCCGCGGGCGAGGCCGTCGACATGGGCGACGGCGTGCCCACCACCTTCGAGGGCGAGGTCCTGCAGCGCCACCGCGCCAAGGACGAGGGCCATGTGCAGCGCACCACCCGGCTGCGGATGGTGTTCTTCGATCCCGCCACCCGGCGCTTCAGCGCCGACCCTTCCGTCTCGACGGCCTTGCAGGAGTCGCCCGAGCGGCTGCGGCTGCTCGCCCGCGCCGGTGGGATGCGCGCCATGGGCCGCTCGCACCTGGGTCTGGACCTGGGCCTGCTGGTGCCGGTGGGCCCGCTGCGCATCGACGGCCGCCTGGGCTGGGTGCGCGCGGACCGCCCCTACAACCTGTACGAGGACTGGGTCGATCACCAGCTCGCCCATCTGTACCTGGGGGCCCGCTGGTCGCCCGAGTGGGCCGTGGCGCCCTTCCTCGGCGCGGGGGTCGAGGTCCTGGCGCCGGCGGCGGTCGGCGGCAGGCTGGGCACCGGAGTGGATCTGCGCTTCGCGCGGGACTGGCAGGCTGAGGTGGAGCTCGCCGGGGGGCTCTTGGACAAGGGCTTGCAGCTTGGCGGGGGGCTGGCGCTGGGGCGGTCGTTCTAGTTCCGCCAGGTGTAACTAGCTAGTGCCTGGCACTAGCTAGTCTGCCCGGGCGGGCCGCCAGCTCCCCGTGAGCAGGGCCACGAAGAAGATCGGCCCTACCAGCGCCTGGACCAGGTTGCGGGCGAAGGAGGGACGGTTCTTCTCCCAGATCGAGTGGCCGGCGAGCTGCACCGTCCAGCCGACGACCGCCATGCCCACCACGACCGGCGCCGGGACCAGCTCGGAGAGCGGCAGGCAGAGGCCGAAGAGCAGGGCCATGCCCAGGCCCAGGCGCGGCCAGGCCCAGAGGTAGAAGGCCGAGGCGAAGAGCCAGCCGAGGTGTCCGAGGCTGAGGCCCGCCCCGAGCTGCACCCAGTGCAGCATCGCCAGGATGTGGAAGACGATCAGCGGGATGGCCAGCTTGTGGGTGAGGCGGTTCGTCGGGTGCCGGTGGTCGGCGGCGTACTCGTCGAAGAGGCGGGCGAGGGTCGGGTTCATCGCCCGAGTCTACCTCGCTTCCTCCGCCGCGCCGCCAGCAGCGAGAGCCCCGCCAGCAGCAGCCCTCCGCCAGGCCCGTTCGCCGCGCAGCGCCAGCCCTGGTAGACCTCGACCTCGCCGTCGCAGTCGTTGTCCTTGCCGTCGTTCAGCTCGGTTGCGCCGGGGTAGATCGTGGGATCGGCGTCCTCGCAGTCGCCGGCCTCCTCGGTCCAGCCGTCGCCGTCGTCGTCGTACAGCTCGGTGCCCTCGTCCACGATGCCGTCGCAGTCGTTGTCCAGCAGGTCGGGCAGCTCGATCGCACCCGGGAAGATGAATGCGTCGGCGTCGTTGCAGTCTCCGTCCACCTCAGCGATGCCGTCACCGTCGTCGTCGTAGAGCTCGGTGCCCTCGTCGACGGTGCCGTCGCAGTCATTGTCCAGGCCGTCGGCCAGCTCGGGCGCTCCGGGGAAGATCGCGCGGTTGTCGTCCTCGCAGTCTCCCTCGTCCTCGGTCCAGCCGTCGCCGTCGTCGTCGTAGATCGACGTCCCCTCGTCCACGATGCCGTCGCAGTCGTCGTCCCGACCGTTCGGCAGCTCCTCGGCGCCCGGGAAGACCAGGGGGTCCAGATCGTCGCAGTCGGACTCGGACTCTGCGAAGCCGTCGCCGTCATCGTCGAAGGTGTCGGTGTCCTCGTCGACGATCCCGTCGCAGTCATTGTCCAGGCCGTCGCTGAACTCGGGCGCGCCCGGCCAGACCCAGGCGTTGCCGTCGTCGCAGTCGCCTTCGTCCTCGGTCCAGCCATCGCCGTCGTCGTCGTAGACGGTGGAGCCCTCGTCTACGCTGCCGTCGCAGTCGTTGTCCAGATCGTCGACCAGCTCGGGCGCGCCCGGGTAGACGTCGGCGCGCACATCGTCACAGTCGCCCTCGTCCTCGGTCCAGCCGTCGCCGTCGTCGTCGTAGACGGAGGTGCCCTCGTCCACGACACCGTCGCAGTCGTTGTCGAGCCCGTCCTCCCACTCGAAGGCCGAGGGGTAGACCAGCGGGTTGGCGTCGTCGCAGTCGCCCTCGTCCTCGGTCCAGCCGTCGTAGTCGTCGTCGAACTCGTCGGTCTCTTCGTCGACCAGGAAGTCGCAGTCGTTGTCGATGCCGTCCAG
Source organism: Deltaproteobacteria bacterium UBA2385 (assembly GCA_002343455.1). Lineage (GTDB taxonomy): Bacteria > Myxococcota_A > UBA796 > UBA796 > UBA2385 > UBA2385. The sequence goes on from DDSR01000323.1 coordinate 13,124, forward strand.
GATCTCCGTAGCGCCGGGGTTGCGATAGGGGTCCAGGTCGTCGCAGTCGCCCTCCGCGACGCTGTAGCCGTCGGCGTCTACGTCCTCGTCGAGGGCGTGGACGGGCGCCGCCCACAGGAGCAGCAGGAGGGCGAGGGCGGGTCTCATCCGTTCCAGGCTTCCGTGGCCGGGTAGCCGGGGCGCTCGCCGTTCCAGGCGCGCCAGGCCATCCAGGCCTCGTAGGCCATCCAGGGCAGGATCAGGAAGGCGCCGAAGCCGCAGGTGACGGTCGCGACGATGATGAAGGCGACCAGCGCGCCGAACTGGACGATCATCCCCTGGCGGGCGCGGAAGGCGAGGTAGTCGTTCTTGCCGTCCTTGTTCATCAGCCAGATCACCAGCGGGCCGAAGCCGGCGAAGCCGACCAGCACGCAGAGGTGGATGGCGGCGCCCCACATGCGCTCCTCGTCGCTCTGTCCGCCGGGCTGGGCCGATGGCGCGACCGGGGTCTGGGGCGGGGGCGAGC
>DDSR01000344.1 GCA_002343455.1 Deltaproteobacteria bacterium UBA2385
TGGCCCGAAGGGCCGGAGGGGGGCGCCTTGGCGGCAACACACCTAAAGCGTGCGCGGCCCGCGCTTGAGCTTCTCCAGCACCTCGGCCGCCCGCTGGGCGTCGGGGTGACCCTCGGCCGCGGCGGCCTTCTCCAGCACCTCGATCGCCTCGGCCCGTCGCCCGGTCACCCGCAGCAGCACGCCCAGGTTGTAGAGCGCGGCGGTGTCGCCGGGCTTCATGCGCAGGGCCTCGCGGTAGCAGTCCTCGGCGGCCTCGACCTCGCCGTCCATGTAGAGCTCGATGCCGCGGGCGATCTTCTCCTCGGCGTCGTGGATCAGCTCGACCTCGATGAAGGTGCGCACGCCCAGGTTGACCACCAGGGCGCGCAGCAGGCCGGCGTACCAGAAGGTGACCGCCTCGGTCGCCACGAAGACGCCGAGCGGGATGTCCTTGAGCAAGGGCTTGCCCTTGTAGGAGATGCGCACCTTGGTGTAGCGGCCCTGGTCCACCCACTCCTTGACCTTGCTGGTCAGGGCCCGCACCGACTCGTCGATGCGCTCGGGATCCACCTCGACGCGGAAGCTCTCGAAGATGTTCTTGGGCGGGATCTCAGGCATGGGCGGCCTCCGTTCCCTTCCCCCTGTACGCGGAGAGGGGGCCCGGCAAGGGTCAGATGAGCGAGTATCCCCCGTCAACGACGAGCACCTGTCCGGTGATCCAGCCGGCTTCGGGCGAGACCAGCAAGCCGACCACGCGGGCGAGGTCCTCGGGCTGGCCCAGGCGGCCCAGCGGGGTGCGCTGGATGGCCGCGGCGCGCATGGCCTCGCCGTCCGGGAAGTAGCTCAGGGCGTCGGTCTCGATCAGCCCGCCGCAGACGGTGTTGACCCGGATGCGTCGCGGAGACAGCTCGACGGCGAGCTGCCGGGTCAGGGCCTCCATCCCCGCCTTGGCCGCGCCCATCGCGGCGTAGCCGGGCACGAAGCTGCGGCTGCCCAGGCTGGAGAGGCCGATCACGCTCGCGCCCTCGCGCAGCGGCGCCAGCTTGGTCAACAGCCAGAAAGGCCTCAGGCTGCTCTCCAAGGTCAGGTCCCAGTGGCTGGTCCGCATCGCGTCGTAGGGCTTGAGCGCGCCGACCGCGGCGTTGTGCACCAGGACGTCGAGCGAGTCCAGGCTGGCCGCCAGCCGCTTCAGATCGCCCTCGCTGCGCACATCGCCCTGCACGGGGATCGCCCGAGCCCCGCGCTGCTCGACCGCCAGGGCCGTCTGGCGGACCGCCTCCTCGTTCTGCAGGTAGCCCAGGACCACCTCACCCCCCGGACGCGCCAGCTCGATGGCGATCGCCCGCCCGATGCCTCGGCTCGCTCCGGTCACCAGCACCTTCATCTGCGCCTCCTCTGGCCTTTGATAGCGCCTGGGCTCTTGCCCATCGCCGGGCAATGCATATGCTGGCAGCTACCCCTCGGAGCTGACATGCGCCCACGCCTCTCTCCCATCGCCGCGTTGGCCCTGCTCGGCGCCTGCGGTGGCTCGCGCGAGCTCGAGCCTCCGGCGCCGCCGCCCACCGTGCCCAACGAGCTGCTTCACACGCTGAAGAGCCCTGTCGGCGCCATCGTCCCCGAGGTTGCCGCTCCGACCTCGCCGGACGGCTCGGAGACCCCGCCTTCCCCCACGGATCCCCTTCCCGCACTGCCCACCCCGGCACCCCCCTCACCTGACGGCACCGAGCCTGGTACCGACGCCGTCGTGGAGCCCTCCCCATGATGTTCCTGATCACCTTCCACGTCGAGAACGCGGACCCCATCGTCACCGAGCGCCTCGGCGCGGCGCTGAAGACCATGGGCAACTGGTCCAACCGCATCCCCGGCGCCTGGCTGCTCGAGTCCGATCGCAGCGCCCGTCAGATTCGCGACCACCTCAAGCAGTTCATGGGCGAGCGGGATCGACTCTTCGTCGCCCGCATCAGCCGCAACTGGGCCGGCCGCAACATGGGCACCGGCTTCCCGGAGTGGATGGAGCGCCGGAAGTTCGGAGACTTCCCCAACGGCTGAGCGGGTCCGACCCTACTCCGCCGCCGCCTCTTCCTTGGCGGGGGCGAAGGACTTGCCGAAGTCCACGATGAACATGCGGTTGTCCTTGTCCCCGAACAGCGCGTAGCGCCCTTCGGGCAGGGCGTCGTGAGCGATGTAGTGGACCTCGCGGTCTTCGGCCTTGACCACCTTGACCTTGCTGACGTCGACCTGGACGGTCACGGGCTCCCACTGCGTGTCCGAGATGAAGCGGGTCCCCACCCACATATGGTCGGTGATGCTCCCGTCGACGAAGGTGCGCTTCTCGGGGTCCGAGATCAGCGGACGCCAGCTGAGGCGCTCGAGGTTGCCCTTGCCGGAGATGATGAAGTAGTCGCCGGGGTTGACCGTGGGGACCTTGCCCGTCGGCTTGACGTAGGGGTAGGCCACCTTCATGGTCGGATCGTCGATCTTGGTCTCGTACTTCACGTCGGTGAAGGTGCGCATGGGCGTGAGGCCGTCGTTGCTGAGGATCTGGATGCCGTCGCCGCTGGGGGCGCGCCAGGTCTTCAGGATCTGGCCGGTCACCGCTTCGGCGCCGGGGGTCGTGAGCGAGCCTTCGACCAGCAGGGTCTCGTCCTTGACCTTCAAGGTGTAGCTGGTGTCCCCGCAGAGCTGGGAGATGGTGAAGGTCCCCGTGGCGTCGGTCGTGCCCTCCTTGACCTTGCAGGTCATGTCCGTGGCGCCATCGCTGCTCGCCACGACGACCAGGTCGGCGCGCGGGTTGCCCGTCAGGCCGTCGATGATGGTGCCGCTGTAGCTGCCCTGCTGCAGACATGCAGTCAGGATGGGGATGAGGAACAGCGCGATGGGACGCATGGTGGTCTCCTTGGTTGAGGGACCTCCGATCCTACTGATTGTCCAAAAAATTACAAGAGCAAAGAGGCCGCGAGCGCGAGGGCCCGCTCGCGGATCGCCCGGACCGGGTCGGCGTCCTCCAGCCCGTCGGGCGGGTACAGCACGCCACGCGCGCTGTTGACGAGGCAACCCAGGCCGTCCGGGCGCACCCCGGCGAGGGCCTCGGCGACTCCCCCTCCCTGCGCGCCCACCCCGGGCACCAGGAACCAGGCCGCCGGCATCTGCTCGCGCAGCGCCCGCGCCTCCTGGTGCGCGAAAGCGCCCACGACCGCTCCGACGCTGGAGAGCCCGCTCTCTCCGACAAGCTCGGCGCCCAGCTCGGCCAGCGCCGCGGCGACCCGCGTGGCGCCCTCGGGCTGACCGTGCCGCTGCAGGAAGGCGCTGCCCGGATTCGTCGTCCGCACCAGCACGAAGACCCCCCGCCCGTGGTCTCGGCAGAGGCCCAGGAAGGGCTCGATGGAGTCCATCCCCATCCAGGGAGAGAGGGTGATCGCGTCGGCGGCCAGGGGGCCGTCGGGATGGATGATCGCCCGGGCGTAGGCTGTGGCCGTGCTGGCGATGTCCCCTCGCTTGGCGTCGGCGATCACCAGCAAGCCCAGCTCTCGGGCCAGGGCGCAGCTCTGCTCCAGCGCGGCCAGGCCAGGCGAGCCCAAGGCCTCGTAGAAGGCCAGCTGCGGCTTGACGGCGGCGGCGACTCCGGCGACGGCTCGCAGGGCCAGGGCGTCGAACTCGGCGACGGCCCGCCCCGCTTCGGCGCGGAACGAGGCGCCCGTGCGGCCGGCGAAGCGCTCGCGCAGAGGCGCGGGCAGTCGCTCCAGGTGAGGGTCCAGGCCCACGCAGAGGGGGGAGCCGGCCGCGACCACGGCGGCAGCGAGACGATCACCGAAGAGCACCTTCTCCCTCCTCCTCGACAGGCTCAGGCCGCCAGCCGTAGGCGTCGTTGGTAACCCGGGTCATGTGGAAGACCGCGTGAAAGACCCGGTCCTCTACGCCGCGCAGCAAGCGGGTCGGCACGGCCCTGGCCACCAGCCTGCCGGTCGCCAGCAGCACAGTGGCCAGGGCGACCGCCGGCCGGGCCTTCATAGGTCGACGTTGACCCTGCCGCTCTCGTCGATCTCGAGCGGCACGACGCCGAAGGGGGTGTCCACCTCGGTCCCGGCGCTGAGGCCCAGGCTGACGCTGTCGCTGGTCAGCGCCTCGTACACCGCGGTGCCCGAGCTGAGGAAGTCGATGGTCAGCGGGATGGTCAGGACCCCCGTGTCGGCCCCCGAGACGGTCCCGAGGTCGGCCAGGAAGCCGGACCCGACGTCTTCGCCGGCGATCTTCACGCGGTAGTCGAAGTTCTGGAAGATCAGGTTGCTGGCGTGCTCGTTGTCGACGTTCAGGTCGACGCCGATGGTGGCATCGGTCCAGTTCAGCTCGTCGACCCGCACCTTGCTGAAGGTGAACTTGGGGGTGCGCAGGGCCGGGAAGCCACCGTCGGCGGCGTAGGGCAGGTCGATCAGGCCCGCTGGGCTGTCGAAGCCGAAGCTGCCTTCCAGCTCGAAGGGGATGGTGTCGATGCCCCGGGTCGCCTGGACCAGCTCGTAGAGGGTCTCGAACTCGATGCCGACCGGCAAGGCCAGCTCGCTGCCCCCGTTCGCCCCCAGGACCAGCCCGTCGGCGTCGTCTCCCACCAGCCACTCGACCTCGGCGAAGGAGAGGGCGTAGTCGAAGCGGGCCAGCTTGACCTCGACCGGGTTGGGGTTGTTGACCTTGAAGACGAAGTCGGCCTGGGCACCCTCCCAGTCCACGCTCTGCACGTCGAGGCGCTCGAAGGACACGGTGGGCAGGTACTCGGAGAGCACCTCGCAGCCCGCGGTCAGGCTGAGGAGGGGGAGCAGGGCGAGCAGGCGGGCGGGTGTCTTCATGGCAGGATCTCCGTAGCGCGAACCCGGTGGATTGCGCGAAGGGCGAGAGGGTTGGGGGCGGCTGCCTCACCCTCGGCGACTTGGACGACCGACAGGTCCAGGGCTTCAGTGGCCAGCACCAGGATCCTCAGATTGTCCGGATCGAGCCGGCTCCGCAAGGCCTGCGAGACCTGCTCGACACTGAGCGCATCCACAGCCTGGCGCTCCTGGTCGATGGTGGGCAGGCCCAGCAGATGCGCCGCCGCCTGGTAGCGCACCGCGGCGAGCGGATCGGACTCGCGGGTGCTCAGCTCTTCTTGGACCTGTGCCTTCCAGGCTTCGAGCCCGCCAGCGTCCACGCCCTCCTCGGCCAGCGTCCGCAAGCGGTCCAGGAGCTGCGAGAGCTGGGCAGCCTCCTGACCCGGCGACAGCGGGATCAGGATGCGAAAGGCAGGCTGCACCCGCCGATCGGCGGCGTCCAGGGAGGTCTGGATCGCAGGCCCGGGTCCCACTAGCGCCGCTAGTGGCGAGCCCGACCCCGCACCGCCCAGGACGGAGAGCCCCGCGGCCAACGCGAGGCGCTCCTCGATGCGCGTGTCCCGATCGAGGGTCGCCCCGAACACCGCTAGCTGGCCCCGGCCCGGCGCCTCCACCACCAGCAGGTCGACCCCCGAGTCGCCCGGCAGGGCTCGGGGCGTGGCATCGCGGTGCATCCTGCCGGGCAGGCCGCCCAAGGCCGCCTGGACATCGACCACCGCCTCGGCCGTCGGGCTGCCGGCGATGCCCAGGGCCGTCGCCCCGCGGACATACCGATCGGCGTGAAAGCGCTGCACATCGGCCAGCGACAGCACCTCGACGCTGCCGACCCGACCCTGCGGGGAGTGGCCGTATGGGTGCCCCTGGTAGAGCCAGCGATCGGTCAAGGCCAGGGCGAGCTCCTCGCGCTCGGGTCCGGCGGTGGCCAGACCCAGCGCCTCGCTCAGGTCGATCACGGCCCGGGAGTGGGCCAGCTGGAAGGCCGGCTCGCTCCAGCCTGGGCTGGTCACCAGGCTCCCGAGGCGCTCGGCGCACAGGACGGACTCCTCCAAGGCGCAGCGCAGCTCGAAGCGGACCAGCTCGGGCTCGACCTGCCAGCGCAGGTCCCGACCCAGGGAAGGGCTCTGTCCGGGGGCCTCCTGGGCCAGGGCGGCGGCCACCAGGGTCTGGGCGGTCAGCCAGGCCAGCCCCTCCTGCCCGACCGGATCGTGCGCCGAGCCGGCGCGGATGACCAGCACCAGGTCTACCGCTTCCCGGTCCACGCGCTGCTCGATGACACGAACCGGGCCCATCGCCAGGCTCGCCGGCGCGGGTCCCGGCGCGCGGCTCCAGCAGGACAGCAGCAGGGCGAAGATCATTGCGGATCCTGAGGGCGGAAGACAGCGACTCGCCAGGCCGAAGGCATCCCCAGCGTCGCCGCGAAGGACCGGAGCTCGGCGACCTGGACCGGAGGCGGCGGCTCGGCCGGCTGCGCACCGGCGAGGCGGCGGTCTCGGGCCAGCGCGGCCGCAGCGCGGTCGATCTCGACCTGCAAGCGGGCGTCGTCCAGCCCGAGCAGCAGGTCCACGGTCGACTCGACCGCCGCCTGGGCCACTCCGGGATGAACCCCCGGCCGGAGCTGCACCAGCACCACCAGCGCACCACCGCCGTCGTCCAGGAGCACGGAGCCGCCCTCGACCCGAACGGCCAGCTCCTGCGTGTAGACGAGGTGCCGCTCGAGGGCCCCCGCCGGTCCGGCGATCAGCTCGACCAGGACCGCCGCGGCCTGATCCTGACCCGCAGCCAGCGGCCAGGCGATGCCCACCCGCGGCGCAGCGAGGCCCGGCAGCGGGGTCTCGGCGGGAGCGCTGCCGAGGGTGCCCGACTCTGCCGCGGCAGGGGACCGCCCCTCGGCCCCGACGGACCGGACCCACTCCCCGACCCGGCCCACGGCCAGCACCCCGCCGCGGGCGGGCTCGGCATGGGCCAAGGACAGCAGCAGGAAGAGCGAGACGATCCCCATGCCGCTCCCTAAGCCAAAGCGTCCACCACCGCCGCTCCCCCTGCTCTTGACGCCTTCGTGACGATTGCATGTCGGCCTCATGGTACCGTGGGCGCAGCACGGAGAGAGACGGAATGATCAGCACCCTGCCGCTCGACACCGAGGCCCCCTCCCGCATCCTGGTCCGGGTGCTGCGCAACCAGCCGGACCTCCAGGGCTGCGACGACACCCTGCCCGAGAGCGTGCTCTGGCGGGCCTGGTGCGAGCTGCGTCGACGCGGCGAGGAGGGGGTGGACCAGGCCTTCGTGCGCTCCATGCGGCAGCTGCACCTGCGACGCAGCCTGGCGGCGACGCCCATCCCCTCGGTCGACACGGATCCAGACGAGCACCGGCTGGTCGACGATCCCATGCTGGCGGAGCTGTGGAAGGCCTACAAGCGCTGCATCTGCTCGCAGCGCACCGGACCGGCGGCGCAGCTCCTTCGCGATATCGAAGCCCGCCTGTAGGGACCGGGGCCGGGAAGCGTGCTAGACGGCCCCCGGAGGTCCTCTCTGCGTCCCGCCTTCTCCGACTTCGACAGCCTCCTCAACCAGGCCTGGAACGACCCAGCGGCCGAGGCCGAGATCGAGCGGCGCTACCTCCAGCCGGCCGCGATCCTGGTGATCGACTTCTCGGGCATGGTCCGGCGCACCGACGCCGACGGGATCATCTACGCCCTGGCCCTGGCCCGTCGGGCCGAGCGCGAGATCGCCGCCTCCATCCAGGCCCACGGCGGGCAGATCGTCAAGCGCGTCGCCGACACCGCCTTCGCCGTCTTCGACAACGCCAGCTCCGCCCTGCTGGCTGCGCTCGAAGGCCACCGCGCCCTGCACGGGTTCAACCGGGAGCGCACCGGTCGAATCGGCGACGGCAGCCGCAACGAGCCCATCCACGGCTGCATGGGCCTGGGCTTCGGCCCCACCCTGGTCATCCCCGACCAGGATCTCTACGGGTCCGAGGTCAACCGCGCCTTCGTCCTGGGCGAGGACATCGCCCACGAAGGCGAGATCCTCTGCAGCCCCGAGTTCGCCGCCGCCCTCAGCCCCTTTCCGGAAGGTGTGGGCGCCCACCGCGCCCCCGCCGCCCGCGAGGAAGAGGCCGGCTTCCCATTCCTGGTGCTCCGCGACTACCGCGAAGGAGAGCCCGCATGAGCCTGAACTGGACCGAGATCGAGGCGCGTGGCGCCAGGGGCGAGGGCATCAGCGAGGCCGAAGCCCTGCAGCTCGTCACGCTGACCGCGCCCGAGGACATCGAGGCCCTGCTGCGCACGGCCGAAGCCGTCCGGCTGGCCCATAAGGGCAAGGCCATCAACACCTGCGGCATCAGCAACGCCAAGAGCGGCCGCTGCCCCGAGAAGTGCAATTTCTGCAGCCAGTCGGCGCACTTCTCGACCGAGGCGCCCGTCTACGCCATCAAGCCGGCCGAGGAGATCGCCGCCGAGGCCCAGGCCGCCTTCCAGGCCGGGGTGCGCGAGTTCAGCATCGTCATGGCCGGCCGGGCCATCGACAAGGAGCCCGAGCTGGCCGTGCTGGAGTCGGCCTTCCGGCAGATCCGCGAGCAGACCGGCATGCAGACCTGCGCCAGCCTGGGCTTGATGCAGCGCCCCCAGCTCGAGCGCCTCAAGGCCGCCGGCATGCAGTCGATGCACCACAACCTGGAGACCGCCCGCTCCTTCCACAGCCAGATCGTCAGCACCCACAGCTACGACGACGAGGTCCAGACGGTCAAGACCGCCAAGGAGCTCGGGATGTACGTCTGCAGCGGCGGCATCTTCGGCATGGGCGAGAGCTGGGCGCAGCGGGTCGAGCTGGCCCTGGACCTGCGCGCGCTCGACGTCGACAGCGTCCCGGTCAACTTCCTCAACGCCCGGCCGGGCACCCCGCTCGAAGGCCACAAGGACCTCCAGCCGCTGGACTGCCTGAAGATCATCGCCCTGCTGCGGCTGGTCCTGCCGACCAAGGACATCATCGTCTGCGGCGGGCGCGAGCAGAACCTGGGCCACGAGCAGGGCCGCATGTTCGAGGCCGGGGCCAACGGCCTGATGCTGGGCAACTACCTGACCACCGCCGGCCAGGACATCGCCCGCGACCACGCCCGGATGGAAGAGCAGGGCTTCGTGATCCGCGCTCCTCCGCACCAGCCCCTGCCGCCCAGCGTCCCGCCGGCGATCCGGGCCGAGGGCACCGACCTGGCGGGTCTGCGCGGCAAGTGAGCCGGTTCCAGCAGCTGGCTGACCGGGTCCAGGCGCTGCGGGCCGCGGGCCTGCAACGGGAGCTGCTGCCCCTGCGGCCGACCGGTCCGACCACTGCAAGGCTGGCCGATGGGCTGGAGGTCGTGCTCTTCAACAGCAACGACTACCTGGGCCTCGCCCAGGAGCCCGAGCTGGTCGAGGCCTGGGCCGGCGCGGGCTCCACCGGCAGCCGACTGCTCAGCGGCGACCGCCCCGAACATCACGCGCTGGAAGAGGACCTCAGCCGCCTCTTCGGCCGGCCCGCGACCCTCTTCGGCAGCGGCTGGCACGCCAACCTCGCCCTGCTGACGACCCTGCTCGGCAAGGAGGACGAGGTCGCCAGCGACGCGCTCAACCACGCCAGCATCATCGACGGGATCCGCCTCTCGGGGGCGAGGCGGCAGATCGTGCCGCACGGGGCGTTCCCTAGCAGTGTTCGGCTGGCCGTCGTCGAGGGCCTCTTCAGCATGGATGGAGACCGGCCGGACCTCGCACGCTGGGCCGGCGAGCACTGGCTGATGGTCGACGAGGCCCACGCGGTGGGGTGCATCGGGCCCGACGGCCGAGGCGTCGCCGCTGCACAGGGGGTCGAGATTGATTTTTTGGTCGGAACACTAGGAAAATCCTACGGCACGCTGGGCGCCTTCGTCGTCGGTCCTCCCGAGCTGCGGGAGCTGCTGGTCAGCGCGGGCCGGACCATGCTCTTCAGCACCGGGCTGCCGGCGGGGGCCGCGGCGGCGAGTCGGGTCGGGCTGCGGCTGGCAACCGAGGAGCGGCGGGAGCGGCTGAGGGCGCGAGGGCGGCAGCTGCGGGCGGGACTAGCGTCGCTAGGCATCGCGGCGACGGGCGAGGACCACATCGTCCCGATCGTGCTGGGGCCGCGGACCATGGAGGTCTCGGCCCGGCTGCGGGAGCGGGGGCTGCTGGTGCCGGGGATCCGCCCGCCGACGGTGGCCCCCGGGACCGAGCGCTTGCGGGTCAGCCTGTCGGCGGCGCACAGCGAGGAGCAGATCGCGCGGCTGATCGAGGGTTTGGGGGCGGGGCTGGGAGGGCCTTAGTTCGACCAGCTCAGCCCCAGGCCCAGCCGCGGTCCCAGCCGCAGCTCGCCGTCCTCGTCCCCGTGCTCGGCATGCCCCAGGTGCTGCCAGAGCGGGCCTCGCAGGTCCACCCTCAGGGCCCAGTCCGAACCAAGGCTCCACTCCCCTCCCCCGCCCAGGAGCAGCGCCTCTCGCCCCGGGTATTGCCTCCCCGACCAGGCCTCGCGCCCCTCGTGAACGAAGCCGAGGCTGGCCTGCGCCAGGAGTTGATCGCCGAGCTTGCGGCTGGGTCCGGCCGAGGCGTGTGCGGTCAACGGCGCCCGATAGCCCTTGGCGTTCTCCACCAAAGGGATCCGCGCACCGACGCTGCCGTGGAGGCCCCAGGGCTCGGGCCGACGCAAGGTCGAGGCCCCCGCCAGCAGCAGCGGCACCCCGGCGCCGAGCTGGTGATGCTGGTGCTCCAGGCCCAGCTCCCCCAGCCGATAGGGGTCCTCCTGCGTGGCTCCGAGCGGGAGGGTGCTGCCCAGCCGGGCGCCCAGGGTCCAGGGCCCGAAGGCCTGGAAGCGGGAGAGGGAGAGCTCGCCGTCGGCCAGGCCGGCGATGCGCTCGCTGCGGTGGTGGATGTCCTGGTAGGGCGGCGCATAGGGGGAGCCGTCGAGCAGCCGATACTCTACGCGGACGACCCGCAGCTCGACTGGCAGGGTCAGGCCGAGCTGAAGGCCCTGGCCCAGGCCGAGCTCGGCGCCGAGCTCGGCCCGGCTCTGCCAGGTGAGCAGATCGTGCACATGGACGGGCAGCTCCTCGGTGGCGCAGAGATCGGGGGCGACCTCGGGGCAGGCGGCCTCGTGCTCCACCCGGACTGGCAGGGCGGAGAGCTCCACCGAGAGGCGCAGGCCTCCCCTCTTCAGAGCGGGGACAGTGCTGGGGCCTCCAACCTGGAGGTTTGGATTGCTTCAAGCAGGTCAGGCGTGCGCGTCTCGCACCAGGACCAGGAAGAGCAGGAGGCCGGGGTTCACGGCGCCTTGCGCTCCGCGGCCGCCAGGGCGAGCGCGGGGTCGCTGCCCTGGTACAAGGTCTTGCCGCGGGCGTTGCGGACGATCAGCCAGGGCAGGCCCTGGGCTTCCGAGAGGTGCTGGCGCACGATCGGCTGCTCGAAGGACTCGAAGGCGTCGGCGCCGACGAGCTCGACGGCCCGGATCGCCAGGTAGGGGCGCTGCCGAAGGGCGTCGGTGAGCGTGGCGGCCATCGGCCAGCAGGGCCCACACCAGCGTGCCCCGAACTCGAAGATGGTGATCTTGTCCGCCGCCTGGTGGGCCTTGAGGTCCACCTCTTCGCCGTGAGAGATCAGGGCGAAGTCCAGGCCCGCGGCGCCCGCCCAGGGATCGCCGACAGGCTGGACCTTGGGGCAGCAGTCGTCGACCTCGCCGGGCTCCTTGGCGCAGTCCTCGGCCCTGGCGAGGCCGACGAGCGCGAGAAAGACCCAGCCGATCATCTCAGGCCCCCTGCTTCCGGTAGGTCTCGATCAGGATGTCGGCCGTCGGCGGGCGCATGATCTCGGTCGGGGGGTGCTCGCCGCTGACCAGCATCTGGCGGATGGCCTTGCCGCTGATGAAGAGGGGCTTGTCGTCGCCGCTGTGGTTCTCCATCAGGTCGACCCGGCCGACCGAGGGGTAGTAGGCGGCGAAGCCGACCTTCATCGGCTTGATGTGCAGCTCGCCCGGCAGCTCGTCGAAGATGGTCTGGGCGTCGAAGGGGCCCCAGATGGCGCTGCCGTCGTCGTAGGGCGCATCCGCGTGCTGGCGGCCGATGACGATGTGCGAGAAGCCGTGGTTCTGGCGGTAGATGCCGTGCATGACCGCTTCGGCCGGACCGCCGTAGAACATCTTGATGTCCAGGCCGATCAGGTGGAAGACGTCGTTGAGCTCGTAGCCGAGCTCGGCCCACAGGGCGGTGTCGCTGTCGCCCTGGCCCAGCAGGCGGTTGGCCTTGAGGTTGGCGTAGGTCTGCATGCGGGTGACGGCGTCGACGTCGTCGCCCTTGACCTGGCCGACCAGCGGGTTGAGCACGACGCCGGTGTAGAGGCCCTGGCGGGAGAGCTCCTGGGCCCCGTGGACCAGGGCGTACTCGTGGGCCCGGTGCAGGGGGTTGCGGGTCTGGAAGGCCAGGGCGGCCTGGTAGCCGCGGTCGGCGATGATGGCCCGGGTCAGGGTCGGCGAGGTGACGTAGTCGCCGAACTCGGGGTTGACCGGCTGGGGCAGGGTCTGGATCTCGCCGCCGACCAGGGTGGTGCGGGGGTCGTTCATCACCATATGGCCGCCGGGGTGGTCCGTGCGGTCGGTGCCGTAGACGCTCTTCAGGTAGCGGGCCTTGTCCCAGCCGTAGACGCTGCCGACCTTGAGCACGCCGACGACCTCGCCGCGCGGGTCGACGATGGCGGCGTGGGTGCCGGCCTTGAGCGTGGCGGCCTCGGCGTCGGTGACGGGCAGGGCCAGCGGGATGGTCCAGGCGTACTTCTTGCCGCCGCGCACGATGCTGCGGTGGTCGAGCACATGGTCCCAGTCGGCCTGGTCCATCGGGCCCTCCAGCGGCGAGAGCGTGCCGTCGCTCCAGCGGTAGACGCTGGAGAGGTCGGCCTCGCTGACCTGGATGCGGGGCATCGAGGCCGCCTCGGCCAGCAGCGCCTTGCGGCGCGACCAGGGCAGGACGCGGTTGACGAGCTGGGAGAGACCACCGTGGACGGGGACGAGGGACATGGAAGGCTCCGGTGTGGGGCGAAGGAGGCCCCCCTCTTCACGCGGGGGGGCGGCTTCGTCCAGCCCTCGGACGTGACCAAGCTGTCACAAACGGGCTCAGTCGCAGTGTCCGGGGCCGCTCAGCCCGTTGTTCCAGTCGTCGAGCGCGTCCTTGACCTCCTCTCCCCCATCCCAGGAGCGGGTGCCGAAGGGCAGCCCGGCCCCGTCATCGTGGGCCGCGATCCAGGCGTCCGCGGCCTCGACGGAGGCGGCGATCTCGTCGTCGACCGCACCCGCGGCGACGTTGAGCCTGGCAGCGATGAGCTGTTGAGCCAGCGAGAGGCTCTTGTCGCCCGCGGTGGCCGCCTCGAGCAGCGCGAGGGACTCCGCGGCAGCGTACTCGCGATCGCCGAGGCGGAGCGTGCTCAGCGGCCAGTCCTCCTCGTGGGTCTTCCAATAGCCGATGGTGCGGGTGCAGCCGCAGAGCGAGGGGAGGCCGAGGACCACCTCCCAGCTCTCGCCGTCGCTCGAGGCCAGGATCCGGGCCTCGTCGTCCTCACAGGACGCGGCCTCGAAGCAGACGGGGACCTCCTCATGGAGGCTGTCGACGGTCTCCTCGAGCGAGAGGGCCAGCGCGGCGTAGTCGTCGACCTCGCCGTAGCTGCCACCGCTCCCCTCGGCGAGCAGGCGGAGGGCCTCGTCGTCGACCTCGTGGCCGATACCCAGGCTGTGGACGGGCGTGCGCATGCCCAGCACCTGCAAGGACACCAGGTCGGCCAGCTCGGTGTCGATGCCGTCGCCTTCGTAGCTGGTCTCCTGCTGGTCGGCGGAGTTGTTCTCCTGGCCATCGGTGAAGACGACCACGGAGCGCCGCGGCTGCGCGAGGCAGACCTCCAGGCCCCCGGCCGCGCTGACCGCCGCCCCCTGCTCCAGCACCTCGTTGCCCAGGCGGACCCCGTCCCACAGGGCCGTCCAGCCGTTGGCGATGAAGAGCTCCTCCGTCGCCTCGCGCCACTGCTCGGGGTCGTCGGTGAGCGGCAGCGCGACCTCAGACTGCGTGCTCACCCGCACGAGGCCCACGCGCCCCCCCTCTCCCGCGCCCAGCGCCGCCAGGCCGAAGCCCAGCACGGCCTCCTGCATCGGGGCGAGGTAGCCCTCCTCCGAGCCCGAATTGTCGGCCACAAGGGCCAGCTCGAGGCGGTCGGCGGCGCCTCGCTCCAGCACAGAGACCTCGGTCCACCCTCCCCCTCCCGAGCGGGTGTAGACCTCGACCTCGAGGTCTCCGAGCGCGGCGCCGTCTCCCCCGCGCAAGGCGAGCGAGAAGCCGCCGACGGCCGCGCCGTGTCCCGCCATCCGGGAGATGTGCATCGAGGTGGGCTCGGGCTGGCAGGCGAGGAGAAGGGCGAGGATCATGGCGTTTGACCTGAATTGAGGAGGCGGCTCGCCTGGCAAGTCTCTCACGGCGTGGAGGGGGGCGCTCCCTGGCCGTGGGTTCGGGTACAACTCTTGACACAAGCCCCCCGAACGACGGGCGACGGGCGCCAGGCCTGGGGGCCAGGCGTTGCCTCTTCCGACCTTGATAGCAACCCCGAATGCCACGAACCCTCCCCCTCGACCACGCCGGCCCCCACCTCTTCAACCGGGGCCCGGGACAGGTCTGGCAGCCCTTCACGCAGCACGAGGAGTGGGAGGCGGACGGGCCGGCGGTGGTGATCGAGCGGGCCGAGGGGTGCTGGCTGATCGACACGGAGGGGCGGCGCTACCTGGACGGGGTGGCGAGCTTGTGGACGAATGTGCACGGCCATCGGCATCCCCACATCGACGGGGCGATCCGGGCCCAGCTCGACCGCGTGGCCCACAGCACCTTGCTGGGCCTGGGGGGGCAGGCGGCGAACACGTTGGCGGAGCGGCTGGTTGAGCAGACGGACCGGCTGCTGCCCTGGGCCGGGCTGTCCCACGTCTTCTACAGCGACAGCGGCTCGACCTCGGTGGAGGTGGCCCTGAAGATGGCCTTCCAGTGGCAACAGCAGCGGGGCGAGACCGGGCGGATCCGCTTCGCTGCGCTGGATCAGGCCTACCATGGCGACACGATCGGCAGCGTCAGCGTGGGCGGCATCGACCTCTTTCACTCCATCTACCGGCCGATGCTCTTCGAGGCGCTGCGCCTGCCCTGCCCCGAGCGCGCCGAGCCGGCCGACGAGGCCCGCTGCCTGGCCCAGGCCGAGGCGCTGCTGGCTCAGCACGGGCCCTCGCTGGCGGCGATCGTGGTCGAGCCGCTGGTCCAAGGGGCGGCCGGGATGCGCATGCACTCGCCGGAGTTCCTGCACCGCCTGCTCTCCCTCGCCCGCGCCCAGGGCGCCCTGGTGATCGTGGACGAGGTGGCCACCGGCTTCGGCCGGACCGGGCGGATGTTCGCCTCGCAGGCGCTGGGCCCGCTCTCCCTCAGCGCGCTGCCCGAGGGTGGACCCGACCTGCTCTGCCTCGCGAAGGGCCTCTCCGGTGGCTACCTGCCGATCGCCGCGACGATGGCCGCCCGCCATGTCTTCGACGGCTTTCGCGGGCCCCCCGGCTCGACCCGGACCTTCTTCCACGGCCACACCTACACCGGCAACGCGCTGGCCTGCGCGGCGGCGATCGCCAGCCTGGAGGTCTTCGAGCGCGACCGCGTGATCGAGGGCCTGCCCCCGAAGATCGAGGCCCTGCGCCAGGCGATGGCCGCCCTGCCCGACCGCTTCGTCGCCGAGCGCCGGCAGCACGGCCTGATGGCCGGCGTGCTGCTGAAGCACGACCGCCCGCCCGAGGCCCGCACGGCCCACCGGGTCTGCCTGGCGGCCCGCGGGCACGGCGTGATCGTGCGGCCGCTGGGGGACCTGGTCGTGCTGATGCCCCCCCTGGCGATGAGCCCCGAGCAGCTCCGCACGACGGTCGAGGCGGTGGGCAAGGGTATCGAGGAGGTGCTGGGCGCTCCGGCGGCCTCGGTCGTCTGACGGAGCTACGATTGTCGAGGGGGGCTCCGCGACTACATACCAAGCGCAAGACGATGCCGCGCCAGCGGCAGAAGGAGCGCCATGGTCCTCCTGTTCTTGACCGCTTTGGTCGTCACCGGGACGGCCTTCGCCCAGTCAGCGAACCCCGAGGCGCGGTCCGCGCCGACTGGCTGCTGCTCAGCGCCTCCTTCGGGGTCGCCGACGGTCTCACGGGGACGGTGGAGACGCCCGCGGGTGAGCCCGTGGCTGAGTACTTCTCGGTCTCGGTGGTCCAAGCGCCGGAGGGGGTGATGGACGGTGCCTACCGCTGCACCTTGCGCTGGGACGCACCCGCGACGACGCCGGTGGACAGCAGCGCCTGGCCGCGACTCTGGCCGGGCGCCGCCTGGCAGATCGACACCGGCCCTGCGCCCACCGTCACTGGAGCCTGTGCGAACCTGGACCCGCTCCGCTTCGGCGACGACCCGATCACGACGATCGCGGCCAGCGGCTGGTACGTCGGCTACGGCCCGATCACCAGGGCCGTGGCCCTCGGCTGCGGCGATCTGGACACGCGGGCGACGATCTACATCTGGATGGAGGGCGCGGCGCCCATGCCCATGGGCAGCGTCGAGGTCAACGCCCTGGACAAGAACGGTGACACCACCCACGACGGCCTCCCCGGCGCGGCCTCAGCCCCAGCCCTCCCCGATGGGTGGTTCGATCCTCGCTGCGGCTTCTTCTCCCCTTCCTGACGGAGCACGGTGAAGCCATGTTCAACACCCTCCTCCTGCTCACCATGACCGCGTGCACCACCGACCCCATGGACACGGGCAACCCGCCGACTCCGGACGAGAGCCTGGCCGAGCGCATCGACGGCGAGGCGATGGACCGGCGACTCCGAGATCTGTTTGAGCTTTCCTCCGTACACGATGACCGCCTGACGACCTCAGAGGGCGAAGAAGCGGCCTGGGACTGGGCTCGGGCAGAGCTCGAGACCTTGGGTTGGACGTTCGAGGAGCAGGAGGTGATCTGGGGAATTCCCCTTCGCCGCTCGGCGAACCTGATCGCCACCTCCCCCTTCGGGAGCGAGGACCGGATCCTGATCCTGGGCGCCCACCTGGACACGGTGTCCGGCACCGCTGGACTGAATGACAATGGGACGGGGGTCGTCGCGGCCATCGGCCTCGCCCAGGCGATGAGCGAGCGCCAGCGGGCCCCCGACCACCAGGCGCGCGTGGTGTTGTTCACCCGCGAGGAGGACTGGCGCCTGGGCTCGTACACCTACGCCCAGAGCTTGAGCGACGCCGAAGCCGAGGCGACCGCCGCGATGCTGAACCTCGACGTGCTGGGCTCACCCAACGGCTTCCCCTACATCATGGATGGGTATGAGCTTGGGGGCAGCCTTGGCGAAGCGAGCGACGAGCTGACGACCCTGCTCGTCCAGGCCCTGAACGAAGAGGAGCAGCCCTGGGACCTGTTCGATCCGAACATCTACTCCGACCACGTCTACTTCATCGATCGAGAGATCCCCATCGCCTACCTGGCGACGGGGGGCGGCGACCTGAAGACCGAAGAGCAGGCCGCGGCCTACGGCGGGACGGCCGGGCAGCCCTACGACCCCAACTACCACACCCCCGAAGACGACCTGGACAATGTCGACCAGGAGCTGCTGGGGGTGATGACCCGCGCCGCGGCGGGGTTCGCCCAGGAGCTGCTCTACCTGGAGCCGTGACAGGCCTTCAGCTTGCGGCCCGAGCCGCAGGGGCAAGGGCTGTTGCGGCTGAGGCCCGCGGCATCGGGGTCGTCGAGCTGGCGCAGGGCGGTCATGGCCTGCTCGGCGGGGAGCCCGGCCTTGAGCAGGTTGGCGATCAGCCTCATGGGCCCGTCGATATGGGTGAAGAAGCGAAAGTAGCCGGCGCAGAGGTAGTTGAGACCCGGATGCCCAGCCTGGTCCGCGAGGAAGCGGTCCTTGGGGCAGGCCCCGTTGCAGGCGAAACGCACCGTACAGGACTGGCACTGCGGGGGTAGACCGTCCTTCTTGGCGCAGCCGAAGGCGCGCTGCCGGGGACTGTCCACCATCGCCCGCATGGTGGTGTCGAGCACATTGCCCAGCCGGTGCGCCGGGGTGACGAAGTGATCGCAGGAGTAGAGATCGCCGTTGTGCTCGAGGGCGACGGCGTTGCCGCAGGTCTCGCGGAAGATGCACATGGCGGGGGCGAGGCCGAGCCAGCTGGCCACGGCCGACTCGAAGGTGGGGACGAAGACCCTACCGATGTCGTGCCGGACCCACTCGTCGAAGACGGCGACCAGGAACTCGCCCCAGGCTTCTGAGGAGACGGTGCGGTCGGTGATGGGGGCCTGCTCCCGGCTGAAGGCGGCGTGGCCGCCGGCCTCCAGGCCCCCCTCGTCCAGGCGCTCGACGATCGGGATGAGCTGGATGAACTCGATGCCCAGCTCGTCGCGCAAGAAGCGGTAGACCGTCAGCGGGTGGTCCTGGTTGGCGGCGTGTACGGTGACCAGGGCGTTGTGCTCGACCTTGTGGGCGCGCAGCAGGCGGGCGGCGCGAACGACCTGGTCGAAGGTGCCGCGGCCTCCTTTGTCCACCCGGTAGGCGTCGTGCATCTCCCTGGGGCCGTCGATGGAGAGGCCGACGAGGAAGCGGTGCTGGGCGAGGAAGGCGCACCACTCGTCGTCCAGCCGCACCCCGTTTGTCTGCAGGGTGTGCTCGAGCTCGACACCGGCGGGGACCAGGGTGGCGAGGCGCTCGACGACCCGCCGAAAGAAGGGCAGGCCCATCAAGGTCGGCTCTCCGCCCTGCCAGGCCACCGTGATCTGCGGCATGCCGACGTGGGCCTCGACCAGCTGGCGGAGGTAGGCCTCGAGCACCTGCTCCTTCATCCGGAAGTCGCTGTCGGGGTAGAGCTCCTCCTTCACGAGATAGAAGCAGTAGCTGCAGTCCAGGTTGCAGACCGCTCCGGTCGGCTTGGCGAGCACGTGGAAGGGGGCGATCATGGGCTGCTCTTCCGGTCGAAGTTGCAGTTGAGGAGGTTGCAGTGGCGATCGCAGCGGCTGACCTCCCACCGTCGTCGCAGCGTCGTCCAGTGGTCCCAGAGCAGGGGCAGCGGCAGGGGGTCGAAGACCGTGCCGACGGGCTCCAGGAAGTAGCAGAGGCGGATGCGGCCCTGGGGATCGAAGCTGATGTCGCTGTGCCCGGCGCGACAGATATGACCGTTGTCGACCTGGGGTGCGCCGAAGTGCCCTTTCATGACCTGCAGCTGGGCGACCTCGTTGCAGACGGGCCCCCCTCGCAGGCGCTCCGCCGAGAGGGTGTCGAGGGCCTGCTCGACGGCGGCGAGCTCGGCCGGCTCTCGCGGGAACATCTCCGAGCTCCGCCACCAGTCGGGATCGTAGCGGTTGTTGCCGAAGTTCTGGTAGAGCGGCTGCACCACGAGCTGCAGGCCTCGCGACTTGACGAAAGCCAGCAGCTCCGGCACCTCCTCCGCGTTGCCCTTGTGCAGGATGGTGGCGACGATGACCTGGGGCACCCCGGCCGCCTGCAGGCGTTCGATGGCCGTCATGGCCTTGTCCCAGGAGCCCTCCCGGCCCCGGCTGTGGTCCACGGTCTGTTTACGAAAGCCGTCCATGCTGACGTAGGCGACCCGCACCCCCGCCGCCGCGACGGCGCGGGCGCGCTTCTCGGTGACCAGCCAGCCGTTGGTGTTGAAGCTGACGTCGAAGCCGCGCTGGACGGCACGGGCCATCAGCGCCTCCAGGTCCTTGCGGAGCAGGGGCTCGCCCCCGACGAAGTTCATGCTCGCCGGCGCCAGCCACTCTCCCAGGCGGTCGATGGTCTCGTCCCAGACGCGGCCGGGCAGATCGGGGTCCTCGTTCTTCCAGATGTCGCAGTGCCGACAAGGCAGGAAGCAGCGATCGGTGACCGAGAGGTGGACCTGGGTGGGGCGCCCCGGCGCGCGGCGCAGCCCGGCGCGGTCGAGCAGGCGGTCGGGCAGGGAGATCACCGCGCCTCCCACTCGGCCTGCGCGGCGATGTCGCGGGGGCTCAGCTCACTGTAGTTCAGGCTCTGCGGGATGAAGCAGCTCTGGCAGAGCTTCAGCGCCCCATAGTCCCCCTCGGCTACCGCCACGCGCCGCTGGCCCATCGTCCCTCCCCACCAGAGGTCGCGGAAGCGGGCCTCGCGCAGAGAGCCGACCCGGTTCTGCAGCAGGTTGTCGCGGGTGCAGGTCGTGAGATCCCCCTGCCAGCCGACGACCGGGCTCTTCCAGAAGCCCGAACAGGCGCTGGGCCGCTCGGGCTGGACCTGTCTCCCCTGCTCGGCCTGAGGGGGCAAGGCGAGGCCCTGCGCCGCCATCTCCTGGCGGAAGAGGGCGTTGCTGCGCTCCTGCGCCTGGGCCGTCGGGCAGTCGAGCTGGCGGAAGAAGACGATGGCGTCCTCGCCGGGAGGCACATGCCCGGCGGCGGCGCGAACGGGCAGGCCGAGCTTGCGGCAGAGGCCCTCCCAGTGCTCGCGGAAGGCCCGGGCCTCGGCGAGGTTGTTCTCGCCGACGATGAACTGGAAGATCGGGCGGGGCCAGCGCGCGCCGCTGCGGGCCTTGGCGGCGAGGAAGGCGGCGATGTTGTCCTGGACCAGCTCGAAGCGGTCCATGCCCTTGACCGCGAGGTAGGTCTCGCGCCGGATGGCGTCGAGCGAGAAGTGCCAGGGCTGCTCCACCTCGGCCCGGTTGAGCGCGGCCTGGATCCGAGCGGCCGTGAGGTGAGTGCCGTTGCTGTGCACCTCGACCTTGCCGAAGGTCCGGTGGGCGGCGGCGGCGCGCAGGGCGTGGCGCCAGATGGTGGTGAAGTGCGGGTGGAGCAGCGGCTCACCCAGCCAGAAGAGGATCAGCGCGTCGAAGCGGGCCCCGAGCTCGACGAGGTCGTCGACCAGGCCCAGCGCCAGCGCCCCGTCGAGGTAGCCCGACCGCGCGTGGTGCGGGTGGGCCTTGCCCTCGGCCACCGAGCAGTGCACGCAGGCCAGGCTGCAGCGGTTGGTCAGCTCCAGGACGAGGTAGCTGCCGGGGAGGTGGGGAGGAGGAGAGCGCACGGGGGGAGGCTACCCCGCTGGAGGGCCGATCGATCCGACCCTCCAGCGAAGCATCGCTCAGGCCCGACGGCGCCGATGCAGCAGGCCGCCGATCAGCGGCAGCAGCCAGAGCGCGCCCGCGGGGCTCACCCCGGAGGAGGCGCAGCCGCCGCAGCCCTCGTCGTCCTTGCCACCGTCGTCGGTGCCGCCGTCGCCGGTGCCGCCATCGCCCGTGCCGCCATCGCCCGTGCCGCCGTCGCCCGTG
>DDSR01000447.1 GCA_002343455.1 Deltaproteobacteria bacterium UBA2385
CGGCTGCCCCTGCCCCGGCGGCCGCCCCCGCCCAGGTCTGCGCCGACCCCGCCACGGTCCTCTTCCAGTGCCCGACCCGGGATGGGCAGTCGATCACCGTCTGCGGCAGCCGGGGAGAGTCCCGCTGGCTGCGCTACCGTTACGGGACCCCCACCAAGGCCGAGCTGGTCTTCCCCGACACAGAGGCCGGCAGCGCCGACCGTTTCCGTGAGGAGGAGCGCACCTACCCCAGCTCCCAGGGCAATGTGCTCAGCTTCGAGAACGGTGGCTACACCTACGAGGTCACCGAGATGGCCGGCGCCGGTGGCGAGAACGGTGAGGAGAACAACTTCGCCGGCGTGCGGGTCTTGAAGGGCGAGGAGCAGGTCTCGGCGATCCCCTGTTCGGCGCCGGCGACCTCGAACTGGGAGGAGCTGGCCTGGGTGGTGCACCCGCCCTCGCCGTGAGCGACCTGGGTTACTCTCCATCCCATGGACCCTGGAAGCACCCGCCGCTTCGAGATGGAGCGAATGCTGACCCCGGACGTCGCCGTCGGTGACCTCGACGCGGCCTGGGCGCTGATGATCGGGCAGGTCGAGGGCCAGGTCCTGCTGGGCGGAGGGCAGCCCGAGCGGCTGCTGCTCTGCCTGCCCGGGCTGGTCATGCACGCCCCGCTGCGCGGCGTCGCCCCGCTCGGTCAGGAGGGCTACCTCGTCGCCCTGCACCGCGAGCTCGGCGGGGCCGAGGCCTGGGCCCGCTTCCGCGTGGGCGAGGCCCGGGTCCCCTCGGGCGAAGGCGGGCTGCGGCGCGCGGCCCTCTGCCTGCAGCTCTGGTCCGACTCGGCGCGCTGGAAGGCCCGGATCCGCCCCTTCGGGACCAACACGCAGCGCCTGGGCGTCTGGCACGGCGACTGGGAGGAGCTCGAAGGCCAGGGCCTGGACGACGCCCCCGACTGGCTGCGGGAGCGGCTGGACAGCGGCGAGTACGCCATCCGTTCGCGACCGCTTGGCGAGCCCGAGCCCGCCTCCGGCGAGATGGAGATGGCCCTGGAGATCCTGCCCGCGGTCTCGACCCCGCTGCCCGAGGACCCGCGCGAGATCCTGGTGGCCCTGCACGGCGCCATCGATCGGGAGATCCTGGCCAAGGGCCTGCCGCACCCCTGGCTCTTCATCGTGCGCCCCGAGCATGTCGAGCGCTGGCATCTGATCAACCTCGGGGGGCTCCCCCTCGACGAGCTGGTCCGTAAGCTCTGCCAGCAGGACGCCGCCCTGGGCATGGTCGTCGTGAACAATGGGGTGGCCACCCTGCCCGACGGCAGCTCGAACCGCGCGATCATCAGCCTGGGCGAGGTCCGTCGGCGGCAGTCCCGGCGCATCGCACGCTTCGACGCGGACGGTTCGGCCTTTCACCCGGCGGTCTTCAGCGCGCCGGTCGAGGTGGAGCGATCCTGGGTCGAGGACCCGCCGCTGGTGGACTTCGAGCTGATGCAGGACCCGGAGGGGGTGGACGCCTGAGGGTGGGCCCGCGTTAGGCACGGCGGCGATGACCTGCCTCGCCCTCCTCCTCGGTGACGCCGAGCGCCTGCCCTTCGCCGGCCACCTGCGGCTGCGCGCCGAGCATGGCCCGGTCGGGCTGACCCTGGCGGCGCGGGTCGGCCCCCGGGGCCAGGACGAGGCCAGCCTGCGGGCCTGCTTCGAGGCGGCCCAGGTCCTGCGCGAGGCGCTGCGCCCGGTGGTCGAGGCCGCCGCCGTGGATCGGCACGAGCCCCTGCGGCGGATGTGGGAGGCGCTGGATCCCGTCGCGGGTGAGGAGCTCAGCCTGCTGGCCCTCTCCTGGGACGCCGAGGGCCAGGCGATCGCCGGCGTGGGCCTGGACGCGGTCCTCGGCCGCAGCAAGGTCGGCCTCGCCCCGCTGGTCGGTCCAGGCCACCCGCTGCTGGCGCCCCCCGGCCGGCCCGCGCGCACACCCGGCGTGCTGACCCTGGAGCCCGGCACCCTGCTGGCGGTGATCGGCCTGCCGCCGGGCCTGTCGATGCCTCCTCCGGCCGAGCTCGATCGGCGCTGCGGGCTGCGGGCATGAGCCCTCGCGAGGCTTTGGAGGCGGCCCGGGCCGAGGCCGCGGCCCTGGTGCAGGCCGGCGAGCCGCTGGAGCCCCTGCTGCGCCGCCTCGCCGAGCGCGACCGGGTGGCCCTGGCCGAGGTCGTGGTCGGCCCCCGCGCCCCGGGCTCAGCGGCCCTGGTGCGCGCTGCGTTGTTGGTGCTGCCGGCCCTGGAAGAGGCGATCGCCCCCAAGGCCCTCTACCAGCGCCTCGTCGCCCACTCGACCGAGACCGCCGCCGAGGTGCTCGCCGCCGCCATCGGCCGCCACCCGGTGGCCAGCTGGGTGCTGCGCCTCTCGGTCGCGGTGGAGGGCCCTCGGGCCGGGCTGGACCACCTCCAGGCTACGCAGGGGCTGTCCTCCTTCCCCCGGGTCTGCCAGCTCTACGCCGAGGCCGGGCACGACGAGGGGCTGATCGCCGCCGCCGCGCTGCTGGCCCGGCCCGAGCTGGCCGCCGCCCTGGCCGCGGCCGGGCGCCTGGAGCCGGCGGCGCGCGCAATCGTCGGCACCCTGGCGGCGGTCCCCGACTCGCCCGTCCTGGCCTTCGCCGCCGCGGGCTGGGGGCCCGACCTGGAGCCGCTCCTGCTGGCCTGCGTGCGCAACCTGCGCGACGCCCGCACCGCCGACGCCCTGGCCCCCTGGCTGCGCTCCTTCCCCCGGGCGCGCGCACTTCTCCTCGCGGTGCGTCCCGCTCTGCCCGCGTCGGGCTAATCTCCGGGCCATGACGGACCACGCTGCTCCAGACGCCCTCCACACCACCTGTCGCCTCTGCGAGGCCCGCTGCGGGCGCCTCGCCCACTTCGAGGCCGACGGTCGCCTCGTGCTGAGCCCCGATCCGCAGGATCCGGTGGCCGGCGCCTTCCCCTGCGCGGTGGCCGAGGAGAGCCCCCGGGCCCTGAACCACCCCCAGCGCCTGCTGGGGCCGATGCGCCGCGACGCCTCGGGCAGCCTGGTCCCGGCCAGCTGGGAGGAGGCCTTCGCCGACATCGGGCAGCGGCTGGGCGCCTCGCGCTCCCGGCACGGGGCCCGCTCGCTGGGCCTGTACCTGGGCGAGAGCGTGCAGCGCCGCAGCCGCACCCTGGCCCGCAGCCTCGCCGTGGGCGTCGCGCTGGGCACCCCCAACATCTTCTCGACGCTGAGCAACGGGGCCGGCCCCCGCCTGCGGATGACCGAGCTGATGCTCGGACAGGCGACGCCGCTGCTCGCCGACGTCGGTCGGGCCCACTACGTCCTGGTCCTGGGCGAGGACCCGCTGGAGCGCGACTGGGGCCCGCTGCAGGCTGGCGCCACCCAGGGCGAGGCCCTGCGCTTCTCGCGCAAGACCAAGGGCACCAAGCTGGTGGTCGCCTCGCCGCGCAAGGGGCCGCTGGCCGATCAGGCCGATCAGCACCTCGCCATCCACCCCGGCACCGAGGGCTGGCTGCTGCTCGGGCTGCTCTCGGCCATCGTCAAGGGCGGCTGGACGGACGCACAGTACCTCCGCGACTACAGCCTCGACCTGGAGCGGCTCAGCGCGGTGTTGTCTGCGTTCCCGGCCGAGCGCTGCGCCGAGGCCTGCGGCATCGAGCCCGCCCAGCTCGCCGGCGTGGCCCTGAAGTTCTCCCGTGCGGCGATGGCTGTCGTCCACCCGGGCCACGGCTGCTTCAGCGGTGAGCTGGGCTCCGTCGCTGCCTGGGCCTGGATCTGTCTGCACACGGTCACCGCCAACATGCTGCGGCCCGGCGGCATCTACGCCCACCCCGGCCTGGTCGACCTGCAGCTCGCCATCCAGGCGGTGCGGACCGAGGACGCGCCGCGCACCCGGGTCGGCGGGCACCCCCTCCTCCTCCTCCAGGCCCCTGGCGCCGCCCTGGCCGACGAGGCCCTCAGCCCCGGCGACGAGCAGCTCCGGGCCCTGATCTGTGTCGAGGGCGATCCCCTGCTGGACCAGCCCGACAGCGCCCGCGGCGCCCAGGCCCTGCGCGGCCTGGATCTGTTGGTCTGTCTGTCCTCCTGGCGCAGCCCGGCGACCGAGCACGCCCACTGGATCCTGCCCGTCGCCCACCCCTGGGAGGAGGAGGAGCTGCACCTGCTCGACAACACCCAGATGCCGGTGGATCTGCTCGCGCAGGCGCCGGCCCTGGTCGATCCTCCCGAGGGCGCCCGTTCGAGTGAACAGATCCTGCGGGCCATCGTCCGCGCCGCCCACCCCGGGGCCCGCGGCAGCGTCTTCGGGGCCCACTTCGCCTTTGTCGCCCGCTTCCTGGCCGGCGCCGAGCTGGGTCCCTGGGAGGAGCGGCTCGTCGACTGGGTCGGCGGCATCGAGCTCGAGGCCCTCGCCCCGCCGCCGCACCGCATCCACAAGGGCGACACCAACCGCGCCGAGTGGCGGGTCGGCCACGACGACGGCCGGATCCGGCTGGTCCCGCCGGAGATCGAGCCCCTGCTCGCCTCGCTGGAGCCGATGCCCGTCGATCCCGAGCTGCGCCTGCGCCTGCGCACCTCCGCCCGCGGCACCCGCGCGCCGGACCCCCTGCACCTGCCCCCGGGCGGCGATCCCGGCCTGCGGGTGCATCCGGACCTCGGCCTGCCCGAGGGGGCGCGGGTCCAGGTCCGTACACGGTACGGACGCATCGCGGCGACCGTACGGCTGGACCCGCGGCTGCGGCCCGACACGGTGGACCTGCCGATGGGGTTCTCGGCCGACGCGATGGCGCTGCTGTCGGCCGAGCTGCGGGACGCGCTGACCGGCGCGGCGCGGCTGGACGGGCTGGCCTGTGCGGTGGAGCTGGGCTGAAACCGGCGTCAGGTATTGCCTTTTGCCATTTACTATGCGCACGGGCAGCTGATCGAGCCCTCGCGAGACCCTGGTTTCGGGGCCCCGCGGACCTCGCTTCGAGGGCCAGGGACCCCCGATACAGCCATCCGAGCCGCGAAATGGCAATTGATAATACCTGACACCGCGTTCAGGACCGCTCACCCACCCTCAATCCGCCGACAGCTCCAGCGCGTTGCTGACGTCGACCATGTCGTCGTCCTCGGTCACGTCGTCCATCTCCACGCCGGCCTCGGCGACGGCGCCGTCCCAATTGATGCCGGGCAGGCGCGGCACGACCTCGAACGGCCGCGCCTCGACCAGCTGGCTGCGCGCGTGGGTCAGCACGTCGAGGATCTCGACCCCGCCGGAGAGGCCGTTGCTGCTGCGGCCCAGGCCGACGTTGGCGAGGCGGATGCTGGCCCCGATGGTGCCGCGGTTGAGGTTGAGCGCGCCGGTGCGCAGGCGGTCGGCGATCTCGGGCAGCAGGGGGTTGTCGGGGGCGGTGAAGACGCTGGTGGCGAGGCGGAAGCTGGCCTGGTTGTGCAGGGCGGCGGCCTCCTCCCAGCTCTTGACCTTGTAGAGCAGCAGGGTCGGCCCGGGCGGCTCCTCGTCGAGGAAGGGGGCGCCGTTGTCCCAGTTGACCCGGTAGATCGCCGGCCGGACGTAGAAGCCCCGGCGCGAGGGGTTGTCGTGGGCGGCCTCGCAGAGCGGGATGTGGCCCTTGGCGGTCAGCGAGCGCGAGAAGCGGCGGTAGCGGGTCCGCATGTTCTCGCTGATGACGGGGCCCATGAAGACGTCGTCGTCGGTGGCGTAGCCGATGCTGAGCCGCAGGGTGCGGCGGACGAGGTGCTCGACGAAGGCCTGGTAGATGCCCTCGGTCACGAGCACGCGGCCGGTGCTGTTGTGGCGCTGGCCGGCGGTCAGGAAGGCGCCGACCATGACCTCGTAGACGGCGCGATCGAGCTCGGCGTCGTCGAGCACGATGGCGGTGCCCGAGCCGCCCATCTGCAGGTGCATCGGGAGCTCGGGGCGGTCGACGGTGGCCTGGCAGATGGCCGAGGCGGTGGCGAAGGAGCCGGTGAAGAGCAGGGCGTCGATGCCGTGGTTGGCGACGAGGCGCTGGCCGATGACGCTGCCGGGGCCCTGCACCAGGTTGAAGACGCCCCGCGGCAGGCGGCTGCGGTCCCAGAGCTCGGCGATGGCCTGGCCGACGCCCGGGGTGAACTTGCTGGGCTTGAAGACGACGGCGTTGCCGGCCAGGATGGCGGCGGCGATCTGCTGGGCCGGCAGCAGCAGCGGCAGGTTGTAGGGGGCCAGCACCGCCACGACGCCGCGGGGCAGCGCGTCGCTGCGGGCGCCGATCTCCTCGATGACGCGGGGGAGGAGGCGGCGGGTGCCCTCTTCAAGGAAGAGGTCGAGCGCGCGGATGGTGGCGACGACCTCCTGCCGGGCCTCCCAGAGGGGCTTGCCGACCTCGCGCGAGATCTGGCGAGCGCTGCGCTCTTGAAAGCGGGCGAGCTGGTCGCGGAAGCGGCGGACGGCCCCGGCCCGGTCGGCCAGCGGCACGCGGCGCCAGTTGCGGGCCCCGCGGGTGGCGAAGTCGACGGCTTCGTCGGCGCTGCTCTCGGAGAAGGGGAAGCGCCCCAGGACGTCGGCCCGATCTCCGGGGTTGACCCCGTTGATGTAGCCGTCGACCACCTCGGGCTTGAGGAAGGAGCCGTGGATGTAATCGCCCCTCCGGAGCATCCTCTCGCGGGAGTCGTCCACGCAGCCTCCTGCCCAGGCGGAGGCGCGGCCGCCGTCCTCGGGTCGTCGCGGCAGTATAGCCGCTGCGCTGGCAGGCGGCCCGGGGGCTCGCGCCGGGCCCGCGTGGCCCCGGACGCCTCGCGCGGCTAAGGGCGCCCCGCTTGAACGCCAGGAGACTCGGCATGCACAAGGTCTACGACTCGATCCTCGACGCCGTCGGGGACACCCCGCTCATCCGCCTGAAGAGCGTCACCGCCGGCCTGAAGTGCACGGTCTACGCCAAGGCCGAGTTCCTCAACCCGGGCGGCTCGATCAAGGACCGCATCGCCATCCACATCTTGAACGAGGCCGAGAAGCGCGGCGAGCTGAAGCCCGGCGGCACGGTCATCGAGGCGACCAGCGGCAACACGGGCGCGGGCCTGGCGATGGTCGCGGCGATGCGCGGCTACAAGACCATCTTCGTGCTGCCCGACAAGCAGAGCGAGGAGAAGCGGGCCGCCCTGCGCGCCTGGGGCGCCCGCGTCGTCGTCACCCCGACCAACGTCGAGGCCGAGGATCCGCGCAGCTACTACAGCGTCGCCGCGCGGCTGGTGAAGGAGACCCCCAACTCCTTCTACAGCAACCAGTACTACAACCCCGACAACCCCGTCGCGCACTACCTCTCGACCGGGCCCGAGCTGGTGAACCAGCTCGACGGCCGCATCGACGTGCTGGTCGCCGGCCTGGGCACGGGCGGGACCATCACCGGCATCGGCAAGTACCTGAAGGAGAAGGTCACGGGCGCCCAGGTGGTCGGCGTCGACCCGGTCGGCAGCCTGTACTTCGACTACTTCCACACCGGCCAGCTCACCCAGGCCCACGGCTACGTGGTCGAGGGCATCGGCGAGGACTTCTTGCCCGGCACGATCGACTTCCAGTACGTCGACGACGTGGTGCGGGTCAACGACCAGGAGTGCTTCCTGATGGCCCGCCGGCTGGTTCGGGAAGAGGGGCTCTTCGGCGGGGCCAGCAGCGGCGCGGCGGTGGCCGGGGCGCTCAAGTACCTCCGGCAGCACGACCGCGAGGGCATGGTCGCCGTCATCATCCTCCCCGACGGCGGCAGCCGCTACCTCTCCAAGGTCTACAACGACAAGTGGATGGAGGAGGGCGGCTACCTCAGCCCCGAGCTCAAGCTCGGCAGCGTCGCCGACCTGCGCGCCGCCCGCGGCAAGCGTGAGCTGATCGCCGTCGGCCCCGACGCCTCGGTCAAGGAGGTCATCGGCACCATGAAGCTGCACAGCATCAGCCAGGTGCCGGTCGTCAGCGAGGGGCGGCTGATCGGCATCCTGCACGACAAGCGCCTGCTGGAGAAGGCCCTCGAAGGGGCCAAGGGCGATGTGCGGGTGCGCGAGCTGGTCGAGGCGACCTACACCACGGTCGACGACAGCACCGAGCTCTCGGTCCTGACCGAGCTCTTCAAGCGCTTCAAGGTCGCCGTCGTCATCGACCAGGCCAACAAGCCCGTCGACATCATCACCCGCATTGATCTGATCGACTCGATCAGCCGCTTCACCGGCGGCGCCGAGGTGGCCTCGTGAGCAAGAACCGCCTGGGCATGGCCCCCCGCCTGACGACCGAGGCCCACCCGGTTCAGGGCGGCATCTCCACCCGCGCCATCCACGCCGGCCAGCCGGCCGAGCCGACCACCGGCGCGGTCATGACCCCGGTCTTCCAGACCAGCACCTACGCCCAGCCGCACCCCGGCGCCTGGCCCTGGGAGTACAGCCGCACCCACAACCCGACGCGCAGCGCCCTGCAGGACTGCATCGCCAGCCTGGAGGGGGGCAGCTACGGCCTCTGTTTCAGCAGCGGCATGTCCGCCATCGACACCCTGCTGCGCACGCTGCAGCCCGGCGACCGGGTGCTCTGCGGCGACGATGTCTATGGCGGGACCTACCGTCTGTTCACCAAGGTGCTGGCCCCCTTCGGCTTGCAGGTTCAGTTCGTCGATATGTCGGATCCGGCGCTGGTCGTGCCGGCGGGCACGACCCTGGTCTGGTGCGAGTCGCCGACCAACCCGCTGCTGAAGACCACCGACCTCGCCGCCGTCGCCGCCAAGGCCAAGGCCGCCGGCGCCATGCTGGTGGTCGACAACACCTTCGCCACCCCGGTCTACCAGCGCCCGTTGGAGCTCGGCGCCACCGCCGTCGTCCACAGCACGACCAAGTACCTCAACGGCCACAGCGATGTGGTAGGCGGCGTCGTCGTCACCAACGACCTCGACCTCGCCGAGCGCCTCGCCTTCCTGCAGAACTCGATCGGCGCCGTGCCGGGGCCCTGGGACTGTTTCCTGACCCTGCGCGGGCTGAAGACCCTGGCCGTGCGTATGCAACGTCACACCGAGAACGCCACCGCCATCGCCGACTGGCTGCGGCAGCGCCCCGACGTGGCCCAGGTGCGCTACCCGGGGTTTTCGGGCATGGTCAGCTTCGATCTGAAGGGCGACCTCGACGCCGCTGTGCGTTTTGTGAAGGCCACGCGGATCTTCACCCTGGCGGAGAGCCTGGGGGGGGTCGAGAGCTTGATCGAGCTGCCGGCGATCATGACGCATGCCAGCATCCCGGCGGATGTGAGAGCCGACATCGGGATCGCCGACGGGCTGATCCGGCTGTCGTGTGGGATCGAGGAGCTCGCGGATCTGAAGGCGGATCTGGAGCGGGGCTTCGCGGCGGCGGGGGGCTGAGCCGTCGCAAGGAGTGATAGAATGCACCCCATGCGCACCATCCTCCCCTCCGTGGTCCTGCTCGCCGCCTGCAACAAGCCGCCCGGCGCGCCGACGGTCTCGATCGCGCCGGACTCTCCGGTGACCACCGACGAGCTGCAGGTGGTCATCCTGGGCGAGTCGGTCGATCCCGACGGCGGGGACGAGCTCAGCTACACCATCGCCTGGTACCAGGACGGTCTGCCGCGGGAAGACCTGGGGGACACGGTGCCCGCCTCCGAGACCACCCGGGGGGAGCGCTGGTCCGTGGTCGTCACGCCCTTTGACGGGTCGGTGGACGGCTCGATCGGCGAAGCGGAGACCTTCATCGTCAACAGCGCTCCGGTCGTGCCCTCGGTCACCCTCGGGCCCGAACCGGCGCTTTCGACCGATGTGCTGGTGGCGAGCGCGGAGACGCCCACCGACGCGGACGGGGACCCGGTCGCGTTGAGCTGGAGCTGGAGGGTCAACGGTACGGAGGTGGCGGGCGCGACGACGGACAGCCTGGAGTCCGCGGATCTGGTGAAACACGACGAGGTCGTGGCCGTCGCCACGGCCGACGACGGGATCGACAGCGGCGCCCCGGTCTCCTCGAACACCCTGGTCATCGCCAACACGGCACCCCAGGTGCTCAGCGCCTCCATCGACCCGACGGACCCGGTCGAGTCTTCCACCCTCTCCTGCAACGGTTCCGGCTGGTACGACGCCGATGGAGACCCCGAGGGCTATGCCCTCGAGTGGAGCGTCAACGGCGTGCTGGTCGAGAGCAGCCTGACCCTGGATGGCCTGCACTTCGACAAGGGAGATGTGGTGAGCTGCTCGGCAGCGCCCGACGACGGCGAGGCGGTCGGCGAGGCGGTGGAGAGCGAAGCGGTCGTCATCGGCAACAGCGCGCCTACGGTGGGTTCGGCCATGCTGTCGACAACCAGCCCGACGGAGGGCGACACGCTGTCGGTCAGCCTGGTTGGGGCGGTGGACGACGATGGTGACTCGATCTCCTACACCTACGCCTGGTTTGTCGACGGCCGGCCGGCGGCGACCTCGGCGACCGTAAGCGGCGCGGAGTACAGTCGCGGCCAGGAGGTGTACGTCGACGTCACACCCTGGGATGGCGAGGTGTACGGTGCGACCGTGCGAAGCGACGTCGCCACCGTGCAGAACGCTGCGCCGAGCGTCAGCAGCGTGGAGCTGAGCCCGGATCCGGTCCGGACCGACGATACGCTGTCTGCCTCGATCGTCTCGGCCGACCTGGACGGGGACGCCGTCGCCTACACGTACGAATGGTCCGTCAACGGCTCGCTCGTCTCGACCGCCGCGACCCTCAGCGGGAGCCTGTACTTCAGCCGCGGCGACGAGATCACGCTCACCGTGACCCCCTCCGATGCTTCGGACAGCGGCTCCCCGGTCACCTCGGCCGCCCTCACAGTCGCCAACTCCCCGCCCGTCGGGCTGGTGATCGCCCTCAATCCCTCCGCGCCCGGCGACGACGACGAGCTGGTCTGTGCCATCGACACCGCTGCGACCGACCCGGACGGGGACACGGTCATCACCTCGCTGAGCTGGACCTTGAACGGCGCCAGCTTCACCCGGACCGGTACCACGTTCTTGACCGGGGACACGGTCGATGCCGGGGAGACCACCCTGGGCGACGTGTTCGTCTGTTCAGGGACCACCTCGGACGGAACGGACAGCGGCTCAGGGGACAGCGACAGCGCGACGATCGGCTGCACCGGCTGCGGGCCGGAGGGCGACTACTACCTTGTCGCGCCCGACCTGAGCATGGAGGGTGTGGGCGAGTTCGAGGCAGCCGGCTGGGCCGTAGCGATGGGGGATGTCGACGGAGATGGGCTCGCGGACGCCATCGTAGGCGCCCACAGGGCGAGGGTCGCAGCTCTGTTGGACGCGGGACGTGTCTATGTGGTTTCGGGGGGAACGACCGGGTCGATGAGCCTCGGCTCGGCCGATGGGATCCTAAGCGGCTCGGCCGCCTACAGCGATTCGGGCTACGCACTCGCCTCTGGCGACCTCGACGGCGATGGAGTGGACGACCTCGTCATCGGCGCGCCCGGTGCGTCGTCGACCTTCCTGGTGCTGGGGCCAGTGGCCTCTGGCGGGAGTCTGTCCGCGGCCGATGCTGTGTTGACGGGCAGTGACCCCTATTCTGTGGGGGTCGGAGACTTCGACGGGGACGGGGCCGCCGAGGCGGTGACTGCCGACTACACCGCGGGCATGGTCTACGTCAGCCCTCTGCCCGCAGGGGGCAGCTCCACGGTGTCCGGGGCCGCCAGCTTCAGCCTGAGCGGTGAGACCAGCGGCGACTATGCGGGGCGCTGGGTCAGCGGAGGCGACACGAACGGTGACGGGCTGGACGATCTGTTGATAGGCGCCTCCAACGATCGCGCCGGCGGCACCACGGCGGGGGCGGCCTACCTGGTGCTGGGCGGCGCCAGCGGCTCGCTCAGCCTGTCCGCGGCCGACTGCAAGCTGGTGGGCGAGAGCGGCGGTGACGCAGCCGGCCGGATGCTGGCGATGGGCGACATCGACGGAGACGGCCTCTCCGACTTGGTGATCGGGGCCCCTGGGGTGTCCACGCGCGAGTCCGAAGCCGGGGCGGTCTATGTCGTTTCGGGCTCCTCTGCGGCGGGCACCGTCGATCTGTCGACGGCGGAGGCCAAGGTCTGGGGTGCCGGCTCGGGTACACGGCTCAGCTATGAGCGCTCGCTCGCCGCGGGGGACCTCAACCGAGATGGCCACGACGACATCGTGGTCGGCAACTCCGACTACGGAGCGATCCAGCTCTTCTACGGTCCGCTCAGCGGCTCTATCGAGAGCAGCACCGCGGACGCGATGTTCTACGAAGAGTCGTCCGGGACAGGAGCGACCACAAGCGGCCTCGCGCTCGGCGACACCGACGGCGACGGCGCGCTGGATCTGCTGATCGGTGGGTACCTCTACTCTCCGAGCGGCTCGGCCCTCTACGCCGGCAAGGCCTGGCTGTTCACGAGTGGAGGCTGAGGCGCCTGTGCTACGTTGGGCCTCCCATTGAGAGGTCCCGCCTTGTCCCAGTCTCCCCCCCGACGAATCTCCGAGCCCAACGGGCAGGCGGCCTTCCTGCTTGGCCTCCTCAGCTGGCTGCTGGGCTGCGGCTGCGGCTGGGCCTTCGTGCCCTTCTCCTGCATCGCCGTCTGCACCGCCGGCTTGTCCATCGTGCTGGGGGCGTTCTGCGTCTGGCGAAACATGAGCGACTCGACCCGCTTCACCGGCAGCACCCTGGGCGTGCTCGGGGCACTGGGGGGAGCCAGCTACCTCGCAGTGCTGGCCTTCGTGTACTTCTTCGTCGGCTCGCTGGTCATGTTGGACGCGCTGAGCACGGACCAGCCCTTCTCGCAGCCGACGCGTCAATACGACGGGCCATGAGGGGCCCCAGCCCTCAGCGCATCGCCACCGCGCCCGGGGCTCGCTCGCATGGCGGGCTGACCCTCAGCGCGCCGGACTGCACCACCACGTCGCCGGTCAGCGAGGTCCCGAAGGGCTGACCCTGGGCGTCGAGCACGACGGCGTCGACCTGGTAGGAGGCGCCGCCTGCGCTGGAGAGGCCCAGGTCGGCCGACCAGAGCTGCTCGACACGCTCCAGGCTGGCCCGCAGCTCGCGGCGGGTGGGCGTGGCGCCCTGGGTGGAGGCGGCTGGCGGGCACGGTGGCGCCGCGGGCGTCGCGGTCGAAGGCGACGGTGGGGATCGTCCAGACCCGCCGCTCGGCCTGGACCGTGTGGAGCCGGACGGTGTCGGAGGCGGGGTGGGCGATCCCTTGTGGGGAGAGAGCAGGAGCTCAACCGAAGAGACGGCGCCCGTAGCGGCCTCGGTCCAGGCGCTGAAGGTGCCGGTGGCGCCGAAGCCGAGGACGATGAGCGGGGCTGAAGAGCATGGGGAGCTCCAAAGAGACCATCCCACCCTTGGCCACCCGTGTCAACGCCCGAGATCTCGCGGCAGCCGACGTGACGGATCATCTGCCGCCAGGCAGGCCGGCGGCAGCGCCGGCGGCGGAGCCAGCGAGGATCTCTCCCACTTCTGGCTTCACCGTCAACCTGCCATCGGCGGGCAGCGGAAATGCGGCTCCGACCACACGTCAGAACAAATCGATCCCCACCCCCCGCGCCACCACATAGACAGGGGACCCAGCGGGAACCTCTACCTCGGCGTACACGTCCACTTTGGTTCCTGGCTCCCACTTCGGCCCTTCGTCCACGCCTCTGGTCTGGTACCACCCAACACGCAGGTCCTCCCGAGGGTTGACCCTGGTGACCCACACCCGATCGCCGTTGACCGCGAAGAGCCGCGTGATCGCGACCCCTTCGGAGAGCGGCGCTGGATGGGGGCTCGTGGCGCGGGTGGGCACTCGCCTCAGCATCCCGGACACAGGTATCCCCTTCGGTTGTTGAATCTCCTGACCAATGCTCAAGAGGTGAGACCTCGAAACGTTTCCGCTGAATGCGATCTCCATTCCATCGACGGTGAGCGTAGTAGACGCGGCCTGCAGTTCCTGGGCCTCAGGCAGCTCCTCCAGCGGGCGATCCGACGCATCCAATCCATCGACGGTGAACGTCTCAGGCTCGGCCTGCAGTTCTTGGGCCTCGGGCAGCTCCCCCAGCGGGCGATCTGACGCATCCAAGGCTCGGTCCGCCCTACACGCGACGGCCAGGGCCAAAGAGGTCCACAGGACTACGAGCTGGTTGAGGCGGACCATCCTCAAGGCAGCCAGGTCGAGTAGGTGGCACCTATCGAGAAGTCGCCGTGGGTGCCGCCGGTCGCCATCACGGTGACGATGTTGTCCCCGGCAGTCCACGTCGAGGTATCGATCAGGCAATCCTCCGAAGAGCCGTCCCAGAGCTCGTCGTCGGTGCAGACCGTGATCCCGTTCACCTGGTAGACAATCTCGGTGATACTCGGGTCGAGGACGATCACGTGAAAACCCTTGATCCCCCCGACTTGAACGCCAGGTCGCGGCGACGCGATAGATAGCATTGGCGTGGGGATTGGGTCGACTTCCATGACCATCGGTATACCTCTGGGGCGTGGCCCTTGCTTGGCGGCGGAAGGCATCGGGTGCGGAATTCACAACTGCGGCCCTTCGCCGGGGCCGCGGGGGACTGAATCCTCCGCTAGGGGATCGCGCAGAGACGCGAAGACGCCAAGGGACAACGCGGGTGGGGCGTTCAGTCCGGCAGCTCGGCGGACCACTCGGCGACCCAGGTGCTCTGGGCGGCGCAGTCCCAGGATTCTGCATCCTCAACGGTCCAGTCTAACCAGATGCCGAAGAGCTCCTCGGGGGAGAGGACCCAGCCGTAGACAAAGTAGTCCCCGAAGGTGCTCCAAACCTCCCTCTCCTCATCCATGCATCGAAACTCATTGAACTCATTCTGACTGCATCGAATTCCTTCAGCGTCCTCGGCCCAGGTCTCGCCCTCGCTCAGCCGATGAATCGTGAAATCTACTCCAGCACCTCCTGAAATGGCAATGTTCGCGACCGCATCGAGAGGAGCGGGGTCGCTCGCAGGCAAGCATCCTTGGTCGGCAGAGAGGAGATGTTGGTTGACCAGGCCGTTGGAGTAGCCAGCTTCGGCTGGCATGGTGTATATTCCCTCCCGGGGACCGTCTCTACCAGGCGACTTGCAGCCAAAACCAAGCATCTCAGCGAGAATAGCCAAGGTAACCAGCAGTGCCTGTTGTGTTACGGGTAGCTTGAGTCTTCGCATCATCAGCCGTCCCCTCTCGCAAGCGCATCGATTATATAGTCTGGGAGCTCACTTTCCCATTCCAGTTCGGTCAAACGTATATCGGAGCAAGTGACAGGCTCATCGGCTTCGTTCTTGCGTCCGAAATCCCCCGTGATGTGCTGCGTCCAAAGCAGTGAGAAGCTGGTGGCGTTGCGGACGGTTCCAACGTACAGTTCGTCCGATTCGGTGTCCGTTCTCTCGCATGAGAAGTTTGGACCGTCGAGCTCGCATACTGCAGCCGTGATGGCGAGGCTCGGATAGCTCTCGAACCATATGGTGAAGTTGGTCGCGTTGCTGACTACGACATTTGGGTAGCCCGGATCAAAATCCTG
The DNA here is from genome assembly GCA_002343455.1 of Deltaproteobacteria bacterium UBA2385. Lineage (GTDB taxonomy): Bacteria > Myxococcota_A > UBA796 > UBA796 > UBA2385 > UBA2385. The sequence continues at coordinate 15,463 of DDSR01000447.1, forward strand.
CTTAGGCGTGCTGCAACCGTATCGAAGTTCGACGCTTGTCGCCACATAGCCTCCGACACGCGGTGAAGAGGCGCAGCCCATCTGGGTGACCACCAGGGCGCTACTCAGGATCCGTAGGTCCATGCCAACCTCCCATCTGTGAGCAGCAGGATGGGGTCGCTGTCGATGTTGAAGGTCCACGTGGCACCCGAGGCCCCGATCACCTGGCCCCAGAGAAGCCTCGAGTAACTCACCACAGTCGGAGCGGGCAGGACGTTTCTGCCAATGTCGTCTTCGGATTCCCAGTCAAAGCTGGAGGGAAGCATTCTGTGCCATGTGGCGTTTACGGAGGTCATGCTGTCGGGCTTGCATGTCATGGAGACGCTGGAGGTGCCGCGCCACTTGTCGAGGAAGACGAGGTAACCGTAACGATGGGCTCCCGATCCATTGGTTACCCGGGTGAACTCGATCACAACCCCGTCGAGAAAGGTATATTCTACGCCGGGCATATAGGTCGCGATACCTGCGTCCTTCAGTATCACAGGCCGAAAACTGGCAGGCGGCAGGACCATCTCGGCAGAGGACCAGGACTGAAGGAGGCTCCAGAACCGCTGAAAGGCGAGCCAACTGAAGCGAGGACGTGCTTCGTTTAGGTGCTCCGCTCCTAGCGAGTCCTTGCGAAGTCCAAGACCGTACCACTCCGAAGCCACTCCCCCCTGATCCGACCGCCACGCATGCCATCCCGCCACCGTGATCCCGCCGGCAGCGGCGCCGGCCAGTCGTCGGACGACCTCCTGGCCCTGGTACACCTGCAGCGCCGCCATGCCGTCGCGGTCGGCCATGGCCGGCGGATGGTAGTCGTATCCCGCTTTGTACTTGAGCACGCTGATGCCGGTCTCGAACATCGTCAGATCGATGTCGAGGCCTGCCTTGGCCAGGGCCTCGTACATCTGCTCGCTCTCCCAGGTCAAGCGAGAGATGTGCAACGGGCCCATGCTGTTTTTCTCGCCCTCCTTCTTGCGGTGGTACCAGTGCATGTCGACGCCGTGGGCGAGCCGGTCGGCTTCGCCCCCCGCCTGGTCGGCGAACTGCTTGACCAGCTCCCGAAAGAAGCTGATCTTCCAGGTCCAGGTCAAGCGGTACCTCTGGTCGTCTTGATCAAAGTCGTCCTCGCTGACATCCCAGCTCGACAGCCCGGGGAGGAGGATCCGCATTGCGCCGTTGGGGAAGTGGCCCTCGATCACCCGCGCCAGCCGAACCAGGATCGTCGCCCAATCCTTCGCGGTAGCCGTCCAGGCCCCCTCGCCGTACTCGTGCGGATCCCCCAGCACCGTGTTGGCCATGTCGATCTCGTTGAAGAGCTCGATGCCGTGAACCGCGTCTGCCAGCACGAAGCCCGGCTCGGAGCGGGCGATGGTGGCTTCAATCCTCTTCAGGAAGCTGCATACGACATGGGTGAACGTCTCCAGCCAGTCGCAATGATCGGGGTCGCGGATGTCCAGGTAGCCCCGGCTCTCCTCCTCCCAGACAACCCGAATCGGGTCGCGCACCTTGCCGTCCAGGGTGAGGCCCTCGGTGGTCCGGGTACCGTGTGGGCCAAGCGTGAACACCACCTGGAGTCCGCGGTCGAGCCGCTCTTGCAGGAACTCCTCGAAGACCGCGCGCCGCTCGTTGATGCGCGCATTCAGCTCGGTGGCTGGGGGCAGGACATCCTCGCTCTCTTCCCTGTCTGGCGAACCAAACAAGGCCTTGAACGATAGATCAACCCTCCGCACGCCCGGGTGCCGGATGATCGAGACGCCCAGGTCCTGCAGATCGTCGAGGATCGCCCCGCTTTCGGCCTCGTCGTCCATCTTGGCGGCGTTGATGCCGGCTTCACAGGCGCCTTGGGTCCACGCCGCTGTGTAGTCGGGCTGGCGCCTCGGCTCCGGCGTGGAGAACTCCGGAAGCCAAGCGTCCGGCTCCTGCACCTGTTGGCGTGCCGCGCGGGCGAGGACCAGGCGTTCGATGATGTGCTCGTTCCCGCCCTTCGCCGGGGCCTCCTCCCTCCGCAGCCGGGCGAGCCAACGCAGCAGTCGACGCCGCCGCTCGGCCTTCTGGCGCCGCAGGCGTCGGGCGACGCGGATGCCGGGGGAGACGGGAGCGGGGCGCGGAGCTCGTGCCTGGTCCAACAAGGCTGCCAGCGACTTGGAATGCGCACGTCGGCCCTTGGCTCGGGCGAGCCGCAGGCCCTCGAGATCACCCGCCCTCAGGCAGGACTGGGCTTCCGCCGCAGCCTCGGTCCACCCCGCTGGCAAGCCGTTGGACAAGGGTGGTCAGGCCTCGACGAACAGGGTGATGACCACCATGCCGTCGACTTCGGCCATCGTCCCCCCGGTGGTGGTCCGGATGTCCATCGTGATCTCGACGTCGCCGCCATAGGGGCCCGTGATGTTCTCCGGCGCCGGGCGTAGGGTGGCGATCGCGGTGCCGGTCCAGAACGGGCCGCCGTTGCCCGACTTGAGCTCGCTAGGCCGCATGCCGGAGTAGCTGGACTCCCAGGCCTTGAGCACCACCTCGGCGTTCGGGGTCATTCGGAAACCGATGAACTGCACCCGCATCGAGAGGGACTGGCCCAACAGGGAGCGCAGCTTGTCCCGCGACACCACCGTCTGGATCGTGCCGTCGCCCTTGCTGGTGTAGACTTGACGCTCGAAGACGATCTCCATGATCTTCAGGCTCACCTCCTGGCATGATCCAGGCGCGGCGGCGGCGGCGGCGCAAGGGATCGTCCAGGAGTTCACACAACTGTCACAATTCAGCGCATCGCCACCGCGCCCGGGGCTCGCTCGCATGGCGGGCTGACCCTCAGCGCGCCGGACTGCACCACCACATCGCCGGTCAGCGAGCTGCCGAAGGGCTGACCCTGGGCGTCGAGCACGACGGCGTCGACCTGGTAGGAGGCGCCGCCTGCGCTGGAGAGGCCCAGATCGGCCGACCAGAGCTGCTCGACCTGCTCCAGGCTGGCCCGGAGCTCGCGGCGGGTGGGCGTGGCGCCCTGGGTGGAGGCGCCCAGGATCAGCTCGACGGCGCGGACGTCGCGGGCCTGCTCGGAGAGGACGATGCGGACGCTGCCGGACTGTCCGCCTTCGTCGAGCAGCAGCTCGGCCTGGATGAGGCCCGCGGCTGGCGCCAGGGCCTCGGCGCGGCAGACGGTGCGCCCGCCGACCAGCTCCAGCTCGACGACGTGGGTGGAGCCGCCGCCGCTGCCCTGGATCACGGCGCGGGCGGGCACGGTGGCGCCGCGGGCGTCGCGGTCGAAGGCGACGGCGGGGATCGTCCAGACCCGGCGCTCGGCCTGGACCGTGGTGAGCCGGACGGTGTCGGAGGCGGGGGTGGGCGAGCCCTTGTGGGGAGAGACCAGGAGCTCGACGGAGGAGACCGCTCCGGGCGCAGCCTCGGTCCAGGCGCTGACGGTGGCGGTGGCCCCGCCGGACTGGTTGGCGCTGACGGACGTCACGGAGTCGGCCTGGGCTTGCCCTGTCTGGAGAGAGACGGAGAGGAGGAGGGCGAGGGTGAGGGTCATGGCGGCTCCCGTTGGGTCTGCCTACGGTATCGCCATGGGTGGGTGTCTCCGTGTCACCTTCGGTCAGCCGGCGTCGCGGAGTATCGGGATACATCAGGAGCCTCTTCCAGGAGCCCCCGATGCCCGCCTACCCCCGCACCCGCCCCCGCCGCCTGCGTCAGTTCGACTGGAGCCGCCGCCTCGTCCGCGAGCACGCGCTCCGCGTCGACGACCTGATCTGGCCGACCTTCGTGCTGGACGGCGATCCGGCCCCCCAGGCGGTCGCCTCCATGCCGGGCGTCAACCGGCTCGGCATCGACGACCTCGTTCAAGCGGTCGGCCAGGCCCGCAGCCTCGGCATCCCCGCGGTCGCCATCTTCCCGGTGATCGACCCGGCGCTGAAGACCCCCCGCGGGGAGCTGGCGACCGACCCGGACAACCTCGTCTGCCGGGCGGTGCGCGCGGTGAAGAAGGCCGTGCCCGACATCGGCATCATCTGCGACGTGGCGCTGGACCCCTTCACCACGCACGGCCAGGACGGCCTGCTGGTGGACGGGCGGATCCTCAACGACGAGACGATCGAGGTGCTNNCCCAGCGACATGATGGACGGGCGCATCGGCGCGGTCCGCGACGCCCTGGACGAGGCCGGCCTGCAGCGCACGATGATCCTCAGCTACGCCGCCAAGTACGCCAGCGCCTTCTACGGGCCCTTCCGCGACGCGGTCGGCAGCAAGGGCGCCCTGGGAGGGGGCGACAAGCGCACCTACCAGATGGACCCGGCCAACACCGAGGAGGCCCTGCGCGAGGTCGGCCTGGACATCGAGGAGGGCGCCGACATGGTCATGGTC
>DDSR01000220.1 GCA_002343455.1 Deltaproteobacteria bacterium UBA2385
CCGGCTGCTCGCGTGGGGCTGGAGGCTCGGCCTCCGGCTGCTCGCGTGGGGCTGGAGGCTCGCTCGTCGGCGGCGCGTCGCTCGGCTTCGGGGCGCTGGAGAAGCTGCCGCGAACCAGCCGCCGGACCTGGTCGGCCTCTTGGGTGCAGCTCGGACAGCTGCCGAGGTGGCGCTCGGCCATGGTGCGCACATGGCCGCTGAGGCTGTCGGCCGCCAGGGCGAAGGAGACGACCAGCTGGGGGGGCAGGTGGCTGTCGCCCAGGCCCGCCGAGGCGTCCGGCCGCGCGTTGGGGCGGCCCTCGCGGCCGGTCTGGATGACGACGCGGGCCGCGACCATCACCGCCAGCCCCAACAGCTCGTCGGCGCTGGCGCCGCCACGCTGCATGACCTCGCGGGCCACGGCGCTGGAGAGCTCGCGGCGCAGCTCGGGGTCCGAGCGGGTCGGCTCGGCCAGGCCGAAGCCGGGGGTCGAGAGCAAGGTGTCGGCAAGCGCGCGCAGGCCGTTCCGCACGGTCGTGGTTGCGGTGGGATCGCCCGCGCGCCATCCCGATACCTGTTCGTCGTTCACGTCCCGATGCTATCACCAGGCTGGTCGGACCTTCCCCCACTGACAAAGCGTTGCATCGGCCCGCCGCGGTCTCCGCCAGGCCTGCCGCGGTCTCCGACAGGCCCGCCGCGGTCTCCGACAGGTCGGGCGGGGCCCTGTCATTGAAGTGCCAATGTTCGAGCCGGGGGATGCCGGCGGGCCTCGGCGTTCATAAAGGACGCTCCTTCAACCCCGCCCCCTCAGGAGTCCCCGATGAGCGTCTTTACGGAGCTGTCCGAAGCAGGTCATGAGCAGATCGTCTTCTGTCGGGACGACAGCGTGGGGTTGAGGGCGATCATCGCCATCCACTCCACCGCCCTGGGCCCGGCCCTCGGCGGCTGTCGCCTCTACAACTACGCCTCCGAGGACGACGCCCTGCGCGACGTCCTCCGCCTCTCGCGGGGCATGACCTACAAGGCGGCCGTGGCCGGCCTCGACCTGGGCGGCGGCAAGGCCGTCATCTGGGGCGATCCCAACACCTCGCACTCCGAGGCGCTCTTCCGCAGCTTCGGGCGCTTCGTGGCCTCGCTCGGCGGTCGGTACATCACCGCCGAGGACATGAACACCACCGTGGAAGACATGAACTATGTCTACCGCGAGACCCGCTGGGTCACCGGCCACAGCGCCAACAGCGGCGGCTCGGGCGATCCCTCCCCGGTCACCGCCTGGGGCACCTTCCACGGCATCCGCGCCTGCCTCGAAGTGGTCTACGGCAGCCCCGACCTGACCGGCCGCACCGTGGCCATCCAGGGCGCCGGCTCGGTCGGCTACCACCTCGCGCGCTTCCTCAAGGACGCGGGCGCCCGCCTGATGTACAGCGACATCAGCGAGCGCCGGCTGGCCCGGGTGATGGAGGAGTTCGGCGGGACCGTCCTCGACGACGAGGAGTACTGGTCCGCCGGCTGCGATGTCCTGGCTCCCTGCGCCATCGGCGGCGTCCTCAACGCCCGCACCATCCCGCGCATCAAGGCCCCGATCATCGCCGGCGCGGCCAACAACCAGCTCGCCAACGAGCAGACCGACGGCGCGGCCCTCGAGCAGGCCGGGATCACATACGCCCCCGACTACGTCATCAACGCCGGCGGCCTGATCAACGTGAACTCCGAGCTGCGCGGCACCTCCCACGAGAAGGCCATGCAGGACGCGGCCAACATCTTCACCACCGTCAAGGCGGTGATCAACAAGGCCAAGAGCGCCGGGATCACCACCACCCAGGCCAGCAACCGGCTGGCGGAAGAGCGCATCGAGGCCGTCGCCCGGCTGCGCCGCTTCCACATCGGGAGCTGAGCGCAGCGGCTCGCCTGGGCTCAGCGGCCCGTGCTGCTCAGCCCAGCGGAGCTCAGCCCGGCGGAGCTCAGCCCGGCATTGGGGGCCCAGGTCAGCCGACCGCCAGTGCGGGCGGCCGCGACCAGGGCCGGGGGGAGGCTGCGGCTCAGCTCGTCGAAGCGCTGTGCGGCCAGGACGCTGCGCAGCTCCTGACCCGCGGCGAAGCCCCGCCAGGACGAGAGGGTGCCGGCGAGGGTCAGCAGCTCCTGGGCGGCCGGTCCGGAGCGGGGCGCCAGCGAGGCGGCGCGCTGCGAGGACAGCTCGCTGGAGGGCAGCACGGGGCGGTGGTAGCGCCCGGCCAGGGCGACGGTGCAGGCGCCTCCCTTCTCGACCTCGATCACCAGGGCTTCGAGCTGCAGCAGCGCGGCCTGCATCGAGAGGCTCTCCAGCGCCAGGGGCAGATCGAAGACCTGCCCGCGGAGGTCCAGCCGCGCCTCTACTGCTTGCACGCCAGCCCCAGGCTCGCCAGCCCCGGGCTCGCCAGCCCCGACCTCAACTGCCCGGAGCTCCAGCTTCTCGACCCGGAAGCCCGATGCGGTCGCGCTCCAGGCCAGGAAGCGGGTCGCCTGGCGCTCGTCCTCGGGCATCAGGGCGCGGGACTCGCGCCGCAGGCGGTGGACGCGCTCCTGGACCGCCTCCACGGACTCGGTCGAGCTGAGGGCCTCGTCCAGGCGCTGCTCGGCGGTTCTGGGGCCCTGGAGACGGAGCAGGCCCAGGCCAAGGCCGAGGGCGAGGGCGAGCAAGGGCGGACCCAGCAGGGTGCGCGCTCGAATCCCTCGCTGTGCTCCCGCCGACTCCTTCACTGCGCCCTCCGGTCCGGAGCCTACTCCAGCCCGTCCGGGTCGCCTGCGTCAGGGTCCTCGCCCTCTGCGTCCTCGCCCTCTGCGTCTTCGCCCTCTGCCTCTTCATCCGGGATGGGGGCCACCGCCAGCGGGAGGGGCTGCTGGCGGGCCTCGGACTCAGAGAGCGGCCCCAGGCGCGGGTCGTCGTGCTGGATCTCGTGGAGGTCGCGCAGGGTCGGCAGGTCGGAGAGGTCGCGGAGGCCGAACATCGAGAGGAAGTCGACCGTGCTGCCGTACAGCAGCGGACGGCCGGGCTCGTCGCGGCGCCCGCAGACCTGCGCGAGGCCCCGCTCCACCAGCATGCGCAGCACGGCGCCGGAGTCGACCCCGCGCAGCTCGTCGACCTCGGCCCGGCTGACCGGCTGGCGGTAGGCGACGATGGACAGCACCTCCAGCGCGGCCCGCGAGAGCCGCACCGGCCGCCCACCGAGCATGGCGCCGACCCAGCGGGCGAAGCGAGGGTCGGTGCGCAGCTGCCAGCCGTTGGCGGCCTGGACGAGGCGGACGCCCCCGGGGCGGTCGTCGTAGCGCTCCTTGAGCGAGGCGAGCGCCTCGCGGACCCCGGCCAGGCCGGGGTTGGTGAGGAAGCCGTCGATGCGCTCCTCGCTGAGCGGCTGGTCCGCGGCGAACAGGATGGCCTCCACCGCGGCCTCCAGCAGGTGCGGGGGCGGGACGTCGCCGGGCTGGATCTCCTCCAGGCCTTCGGGGTCGTCGAGCGAGACCAGGTTGGGGCCGCCCGCCCGCCGGGGCGAGGGCTCGGGCATCCGCTCCACCAGGCTGTGGAGCTGGATCACGTTGTCGACGAGCTCGTCACCCTCGACCTCGACCTCGTCGCTGTCGTCGCTGTCGTCGGGAGGCTGGCCGCTCATCCGACGTTGCCCACCAGGGCGCTGAGGTCGGCCTCGTCCGCGGGGAAGCGGGGCTGCATCAGCACCGGGGAGAGGTGGTGGCTCTGCTGGAGATCGACGAGCTGCAGGCGCGCCATCTCCAGGCTGGCCAGGAAGGCGATGACCCGGTCGGTGCGGTGCTCCAGCATGCCCAGCAGGTCGCTCAGCGAGCGAGGTCCCGAGGACAGGCGCCCCAGCAGCCAGACGGCCATCTCGCGCAGGGAGTAGTGCTCCAGCACGATCTCGTGGACCGGCGCCGGCTCGGCCTTGCGGACCAGCACCTCGTAGAGCACCTGCAGCAGGCCCATGGCGTCGACGCCGGGGACGACGACCCGCTGGTCTTCGGGCAGCTCGTAGGCGGGTCGGGCGAACTCGTCCCGCCCCAGCCAGGGCCGCTCGGCCAGCTTCTGGCTGGCTTCTCGGACCCGCTCGTACTCGATCAGCCGGCGGATCAGCGCCTCGCGTGTGACCTCTTCGTCTTCGAGCTCCTCCTCGGCCACGGCGGCCCGCGGGAGCAGCTCACGGCTCTTCAGCAGGCAGAGGGTCGAGGCCAGGACCAGGAAGTCCGAGGCGAGATCGAGGTCGAGGGCGGCGATGGTGTCGAGGTGCGCGAGGTAGGCGTCGGCGAGGGGCGAGATGCGCAGGTTGAAGAGGTCCACGCCCTGGCGTCGTGCCAGGAAGAGGAGCAGCTCCAGCGGGCCGTCGTACTCGTCGGTCCGTACGAAGTGGATCTGGGCGTCGAGAGGGAGTGGAGACATCTGGCCAACGGCGTTGGGGGGAGCGGCCGTGGAAGCCCTGGCGAGCGCAGCGGGGAGGGAGCAGCCAGGGGCCCGGTGGGGAACCGGTTGGGGGGAGGAGGCCTGAGCCTAATGGAGCGGGAGGCGAACTTCAAGCGCGTTGACAGGATCTTCGAGGGGGTTTACCTCCATGAGACGATGGATCCTACGAAGCCCGACTCCAACACCGCCTCGGCGGTTGACCCAAGCCCTTCCGAGTCGGTGACCCCTGATCCGAAGAACTCGCCTCGCCCGCGGCGCCCGGCTTCGGCCCGGCCCGCCGCCCGAAAGGCGGCCCCGGCCAAGGAGTCCGACCCGGGCGACGCCGCCGCCGCTCGACAGGCGGCCCCGGCCGAGGATGTCGGCGTGCGCCTGGCCCGCGTGATCGCCCGCTCCGGCCTCACCAGCCGCCGCGACGCCGAGGCCTGGATCCAGGCGGGCCGGGTCGAGGTCAACGGCGCGGTGGTCTGGCACCCCGGTCACCCGGTGCTCCCCACCGACAGCATCCGGGTCGATGGCAAGGTCCTGCCCGCCGATCCGCCCCTGGTCTACTACCTGCTCTACAAGAGCAAGGGCACCATCACGGGCCGAGACGATCCCCAAGGTCGGGAGTCGGTGCTGGAGGCCTGCGAGGCCCTGCCCTACCGGGTCGAGCCGGTGGGCCGCCTCGACTTCAACACCGAGGGTGCGCTGCTGCTCACCAACGACGGTGACCTCGCCCACGTCCTGACCCACCCCTCCTCGCAGATCCCCAAGCGCTACCTCGCCAAGGTCTGGCGCACCCCCTCCGAGAAGACCCTGGAGCGGCTGCGGCGCGGGGTCCAGCTCGAGGACGGCCGCTCCGGTCCGGCCCTGGTCCGCGTGGTCGAGTCGACCGACGCGGGCAATTGCTGGGTCGAGGTGACGGTGACCGAGGGCCGCAACCACCTCGTCCGGCGCATGCTGGAGGCCGTCGGGCACCCTTGCAACAAGCTCCGCCGCGAGAGCTTCGCCACCATCAGCCTCCGCGACATGGAGCGGGGCGAGCTGCGCCCGCTGACCGGTGAAGAGGTGGCCCGCTTGCGGGACATCGCCAAGGGGGTCGACCCCGCCCGCGCCGGGCAGACCTTCCGCTACAAGAAGGGCTTCGCGCGTCCGAAAGAGCGCCCCAACAAGCCGCTCAGCCAGAAGAAGGCCAGCCGCAGCCCCCGGGGACCGGTCTCGCGCCGCCCCCCGTCGGGCGGCGGAAAGTCCGGCCGGGGAGGCTGAGGCGGTGAATGGGGCCAGCGCCGGTACGTCCATCCGCTACGGGCCGCTCCTCGAAGGCTGAGTCGGGCGGTCCCGCACCCCACGCTGGAGTCAAGATGACCCATCGCCCCGTCCGCCTGTCCCTCCTGGCCCTGCTGGGCTCCCTTGCCCTGGCTGACTCGCCTGCCCTGGCCGAGTCCCCAGCGCAGCGCTCGTCGGCCGCGACCCCGGACTCCGAGTCGGCCGAGCGGGCCGAGCGCAAGGGCAAGAAGAGCAGCGCCAAGCCTGCCTCCAAGCCCGCCTCCAAGCCCGCCTCCAAGCCCGCAGCCAGCGCCCCCTCCTCCAACGCGCCGGCGGCCACCCGCCCCTCGGCCCCTGCGGGCCAGAGCCTCGCGCGCCCGGTGGCGCCCTCGCGTCATGCGGCCAGCACCTCCTCGCCGCAGGCCGGCAATGTGCGCTCGGCCACCCCGGCCGCCAGCGCCCCCTCCACCGCGCAGCAGCCCAGCACACCCGCCGCGCAGCGGCCCAGCACACCCGCCGCGCAGCGGCCCAGCACACCCGCCACGCAGCGGCCCAGCGCGCCTGGCGCGACCCCCGCGGCCCGCGCCAACCCGGCCTCGCCGGCGGGGATGAACGAGGCCCGGACCGCGGCAGCTCAGCGCGCCGCGGCTCCGCAGGCCCGCCCGCAGGGCGAGGTCGCCAAGCTGCGCACGCCCGACACCCGGCTCGCCGGTTCCGAGCGCGCTGCAGGTTCCGAGCGCGCTGCGGGGGCTGAGCGCGCTGCGGGTTCCGAGCGCGCTGCGGGGGCGCGATCGGGTAGCGATCGCTCCTCTTCGGCGGCGCGGGCCGGCCATGTGCGCCCGCATCGCTCCAACGACCACCGCTACGCGCGCCCGCACCAGCGCCATGTGCGACAGCCGCCGCATGTGCGCTACCCGCCGCCTCGCTGGGCCGGCTATCGGCCGCTCTACGCGCACTGGTACGTGCACCCCTACTACCGCTGGACACACGCCACCGTGGCCGTCGCCTGGTTCAGCTTCAGCGTCTACGCCTGGTCGCACGACTGGGCCCCGCCTCCGCGCGCCGGCTACGCCTGGGTGCCCGGCTACTGGTCCGCGGGCATCTGGTTCCCCGGCTACTGGGCGCCGATCGGCCCGCCCCCGATCATCGTGAACACCTCCTACGTCTACGTGCCCGGCTGGTGGGTTCGCGACGCCTACGTCGAGGGCTACTACCGCCCCGTCCAGCGCGACGACGGCGACTGGATCTGGGTCGACGGCTACTACCTCGAGGACGGCACCTACGTCTGGGGCCACTGGGTGCCGAGCACCGCCGCGCCCGCCGGCTACGTCTGGGTGCCCGGGTACTGGGACGGCGAGCAGTGGCTGGGCGGCTTCTGGCGGCCCGAGCGCCGCAAGGACTACGTCTGGGTCGCGCCCTACTACGGCGAGGACGGCATCTTCCACTCCGGCTACTGGGAGCCCACCGTCGCGCTGCCCGGCCACGTCTGGATCCCCGGCTGGTTCGACGGCGAGCAGTGGGTCGAGGGCTACTGGGTCAGCGAGCAGGAGTACGTGGGCACCGACACCTCGTCCTGGCAGGCCCCCGAGGGCTGGGACAGCGGCTGGGAGGAGCCCGAGGCGGCCCCGGTCGCGCCGGAAGAGGACGGAAGCCTGCCCCTGGCCATCCCGATCGGCGGGCAGGCCGAGGCCGGCTCGGACCGTCACGCCCAGCCCCCCGGCAGCGAGGGCTGAGTGCCCCAGGCCGCCCTCCAGCGCTGGCTGCTCGCCCTGAACGCTCGGGGCGAGCTCGCCGCCGTGGTCGAGGCGGTCAGCCCGGACTGCGAGCTGAGCCGCTTCGGCTGGGGCGAGGAGGCCGACGTCGTCAAGGAGCGCTTCGTCGGGCCCGAGGCGGTCAGCGCCTGGCTGCGGCGCTCCCCGGCCGGCACCGTCTTCCAGGCCGAGGGGCCGCTGACCGCTGACGGGGCGGGCTGGGTGCAGCCCTACCTCGTGCGCGTCGAGGACTTCCAGAACCGGGGGCGCTGGATCCTCCGCCTCGCCCCCGACGGCCGCATCGCCTCGCTCGAGCATCGCCCCGAGGCGCTGCCCCCGCAGGGCTGAGGCTCAGGCCCGGCTCAGGCTCTCAGTCCAGGCTCAGGCTGAGGCTCTCCACCAGCTGGGCTTCGATCTCGGCGTCCTGGAAGGCCACCTCGCGCATCCCCTCGGTCGGGTAGCGCTCGGTCTGGTCCTGGTAGTAGGGCGAGGACGGATCGTCGGACTGGCTGTAGATCAGGATGGCTCGGGCCTTGGGCCCGGCGGCGCCCAGCTCGACCGCCAGCATGAAGGAGTTGCCGTAGTTCATCTGGAAACCGCCCACGGTCAGGTCGGAGGTGTCGTTGATCACCTCGGACCGCGTCTCGGTCTCCAGCAGGGTGGAGTTGCCGCCGCTCCAGCTGGCGATGGCGATGGTCCCCTCGTAGAAGCTGCCGCCGGGTACCGGCAGCGGCACGCCCTGCTTCTGAATGAACTGGACCTCGCCCAGGGGCTGGCCCGGATCGATGCCCGCCGCCTCGAGGTTCAGCGTCGCCAGCGCCAGGGCCTGGTCGATGGGCGCGTCGGCCGCCAGGCCGGTCGGCGTGTTGACCGGGTCGTCGGGATCGAAGGCCACCGACATCAGGCTGCCGGCGTCCAGCCGGGCGTCGGTGGGGAAGACCCCGCCCCCCAGCAGCTCGCGCCAGACCGAAGGGCCGACCTGGTCGGTCGTGACCCGCCCGTTCCAGGCGCCCAGGGCCTGACAGGCCGGCGCGACGTCGACCAGCTGGCCACTGTACTCGACCGTCTCCCAGGACGAGCAGCGATCGACCACCGAGGCCAGCAGCTCCTCGGCCAGCAGGCCCCGGCCGCCCAGGGCCGCGGCCTCGACCTCTTCGAGGGAGAAGAGCCCGTCCTCGCCCGAGGCGCTGCCTTCGCCGGTCTCGGCCAGGTAGCGGGCGTTCATGCGGGTGCGGGGCTCGCGCGGGGTGCGCTCCGCACCGTAGAGCATCGGGTAGCCCTCCAGGGGCTCGGCCGGGTTGGTCAGCCAGTGGTTGTCGTTGGCGTTGAAGACGAAGTCGGTCCGGCGCAGCCGGGGCATCTGGTCGAAGGGGACCAGCCCGGGCTTCCAGGCACCCTCGGCCTCGACCCACTCGAAGGTGTCCACCGAACCGTCCACGGTGTAGACGCCATAGTCGTCGAAGAGGGCCGCCAGGGGCTGCTCTTCCAGCCACCCCGGGTAGGCCGCCTCGGCCTCCTCGCTCCAGTTGGGGACCGAGGAGCTGTCGATGTAGAAGACCTCGCCCGAGGCGTCGGCGGCCATGGTGTGGACCCAGGGGATCCCGCCCTGGTCGCGGTGGACCGCCTCGAACTCGTCCATCGAGCTGGCCCGGTTCATGGCGAACCAGGCGCCCAGCATGGCCAGGTTGTTGCGGTTGCCGTCGGTCAGGGCTGCGGCATACAGCTCGTTCCAGCCCAGGACCGGGGCGTTGATCACCGGTCCCCAGCGGCTCTCGTACAGTGTGCGCTTGACCGTCAGCAGCGAGCCGTCGCTCTGCAGGACCTCGGCCTCGACCGGCACCTCCTTCATCGCCAGGTACTCGCCCTGGTAGAGGTAGCGGGTCGGATCGGCGGGGTCCAGCTCCAGCAGGGCCATCGTGAAGCGCGGGGCCATGCTGACCGTGTGTGTCCAGGCGAGCTGGGCGTTGAAGCCCAGGTTGATCGTCGCCACGCCCATCAGCGAGGCACCGTACACATCGAGCACGCCGGGGATCGTCAGGTGCGACTCGTGCCACTTGCGCTCGCCCTCGGCGGGGAAGTGGGTGTTGGAGAGCAGCATCCCGCCCCCGCTGGCGCTGCGATCCGATCCGATCGCCCAGCCGTTGCTGCCCATGCCCGGCTCGAGGATGGGCGCGAACAGATCCAGGGGAGGGGGAGGGGAGCGCGGCTGGAGCGAGGCGCCGGCGACGGTGGGAGGCTGGGCGCTGCCCACCGCGTCGACGAAGACCCCGCCCGAGGAGACCAGCCCCAGGGCGAGGTAGTAGGTCAGCAGATCGATGTGGGTGATCGGCTGGACCCAGTCCTGACCCGCGCAGCGGGGGTCGAGGGTGCCCTCCTCCAGCCAGCGGTTGTAGCCGGCGGCGTAGCCGACCAGCGTGTCCTGGACCTCCTGCTCGATCTCGAACCAGCCGTCCTCGGCCTGGCTGCGCACGCCCAGGGCCTTCCAGCCCAGGTCTTCGTCCAGGTAGGTCTCGCCGAACCAGCGGCTGCGCTCGCCGCGCACGCGGATGACCTGGTCGGCCAGCACGCAGGCGTGATCGCGGGCGAAGGCGTAGCCCATGCCGAAGCCCAGGCTTCCGTAGTCGTCGGCCTTGATGTGCGGGATGCCGTGGCTGGTCCAGCGGATGTCGGCGGCGTAGGGCCCGACCGGGACATCGTAGGGATCGAGGCCGGTGTCGGCGGGGTCACCCTTTTCGGGGCGGCAAGCGAGGACGAGGAGGAGGATGTGCATGCAGGCCATGCTACCCCGCTCCGGGGCGCCTAGCGACGCGCGACCACCAGCAGGCGAGGACCCTGGCTGGGCCCCGGCTCGGTGGCCTGCACCCCCGGCCAGGTCTCGACCTTCGTGAAGCCGGCCTGGCGCAGGCCGTAGGCCAGCTCCTGCGGGCTGACGATGCTCATCCGGTGCAGCAGCTCCACGCTGGCGCGGCGACCGTCGGCGCGCTCGATCAGGACCCGCTCCTGGCGGTGGACGATGCCCTGATCGGGGACCAGGCTGTGCCGCACATCGCGCGAGACGACCGCCTGGTCCGGCAGGGTGGCCCGCTGCAGGGGATACGGGCCGGTGTGGGCGAGCTCACCCAGCAGCTCGGGCAGCTCCAGCACCAGCAGGCCCCCGGGCCGCAGGCAGCGCAGCAGCCGGCGCAGGGCCAGCACCCGGCCGGCGACGTCGTGGACGTAGCAGAGGGCCCCGTCCCAGCTCAGGGCGAGGTCGAAGCTGGCCGGCGCGTCGATCTGGTCCATCCGGCCGGGCAGCACCCGAATGCTCGCGCTCGCCCGCTCCTCGGCGCTGGCCCGCAGCCGACGGTCGACCTCCATGCCGACCGCCCCGCCCCCCAGGCGAGCCAGGGCGGGCAGGCGACAGCCGCTGCCGCAGGCGGCGTCCAGGATGCGCAGCCGATCGCCCAGCCGATGGCGGGCGGCGAGCAGGGTCAGGAAGGCGACGAGCTGGGGCGCGGGTGTCGTGAAGGCCTCGTGGGCCATCGCCACCGGATCGGCGAGGCCCTGCTCCCGAGGCGTGCGCGCGAGATCGACGAAGGATGAGGGTAGCGCGGACATCGGTGCTCCTCGGGCGATGCGCCCTTTGCCGGTGAGAGCAAGCTATGAGGCGCGGTCCGGGTCTGTCTGTCGCGAGATGTGAGCAGTTCAGGGTTCGCTCTTCATATGAACGACCCGCTGCGGGAAGGGGATCTCGATGCCCTCGTCCCGAAAGGCGCGCCAGATCCGCACGACCAGGTCGTCCAGCGCCGCGCCGCGCACCTCGGGGCGCTCGATCCAGCCCAGCACATCGACGCGGATGCCCGAGTCGCCGAAGGCGCGGAAGCGCACCCGCGGGCTCTGTGCCGGATCCTCCTTCAGCAGGAAGGTGGACTCCTCGGTCACCCGCATCAACACCTCGCGCACATGGTCGAGGTCGCTGTCGTAGGCCACGTCGACCCCGCAGCGGATGCGCTCGTGCTCCAGGGGGCCGCCGCTCTCGTTGGTGATGCGCACCCCGGCCATCACGCTGTTCGGCACGATCACCTCGACGTCGTCGCGGGTCATCAGCCGGGTGCTGCGCAGGCCGATCTGGGTGACCCGGCCGCGGGTCTGATCGTCGATGATCAGGTAGTCCCCGATCTTGTACGGCGAGTCGGCGATGATGGACAGGCCGGCGAACAGGTTGGACAGGGTGTCCTTGCTGGCGAAGCCCACGGCGATGCCGACGACGCCGGCGCTGGCCAGCCAGGCGGTGACGTCGATGTTCCAGGCCAGCAGCAGCACATAGGCCGCCCCGCCGTAGATCAGGGTGCGCGCCAGGATGTCGAAGAGGGGCAGCGTCCGCGGCTGGATGAGCGAGAGGCTGCCCTTCTGGGTGCTGAGCAGCTCGAGCATCGAGTGGCTGAGCTGCGAGATGGCGCGGGTCCAGACGATGGCGGCGATGGAGGTCCCCACCGCCACCATCAGGGCGTAGGTCTGCTCGTCCCAGTGCAGGGGCTGCAGCGCGTAGCGGATCCCCACCAGGAGCACGCTGACCGCCAGGGGGAAGGGCAGCGTCCGGGCGACGACGTCGTCGAGCTGGTTGCTGGTCCGGCTGGCCAGCCGGCGGACCAGGGGCCCGCCCAGCAGGTGGACGGTGCCGGCGACCATCACCGCCAGGCCCAGGTAGACGCCGGCGCGAGAGGGAGCGTGCGCCCAGAAGGCGGCGAGTGAGCTGAGTTCCATCCTCCTCCGGGGGCCGGCCCTGCGAGGCCGCGCCGATCGGCGACGCTAACGCCTCGAGGGCTCCTCCGGCAGCACATAGCCGAGCACGGCGGCCTCCTCGGGGGCCTCGCCCTGGGGGACCGGCACCGGGGGCAGGCCCTCGGCCAGGGCGCGGCCGGCGGGATCGGGCTGCCCCTCGGCCCAGCTCCCTCGGCCCGGTCGGTGCGTCCAGCGGCCCCCGCCGTCGATCGCCACCCGGTCCCGCCCGGAGAGGCCCGGCGGCGCGCAGCCCGGGGCGCAGGAGGGCTCGCACAGCCCGCTCTCGGCCAGCCAGACGGAGCGAGGGGCGGGGCGCTCGCCGCGCAGGAGGGCGGGGACGTCGGACAGCCCGACCAGGTCGTGGACCACCTCGGGCTCCAGGCCCGGCGCCCAGGTGAAGAGCGGCACGTGCAGCACCGGCTCGGCGCTGGAGCGGTCGTGTTGGAGGCCGCAGGGCTCCTCGTCCAGGATCTCCCCGTGATCGGCCGCCACCACGATGCGGCTGCCGCGGCGGACCAGCTCGTCGAGCAGCGGCGCCAGCAGGGTGTCGGCGAGGCGGACCTCCTCGGCGTAGCGCGCGGCCTCGGTGGCGCCGTCGCCCTGGTAGGGCCCGTGGGGCTCGAAGAGGTGGACCCACAGGAAGGCGGGGGAGGCCTGGGTCGGCAGCCAGGCCTGCGCCCGCTCGACCGCCACCGAGCCGGGCCGCTCGCCGCTCTCGGGGCCGTCGAAGAGCGAGAAGCCTCGCCGCAGGCCGCCCTCGGGGCCGGCGGGGAAGGCGCTGACGAAGGCCGCCGCGGGCAGGCCCAGGGTCTCGTGGATCAGCGGGACCTCGGGCGAGAGGCTGTAGCCGTGGTGGTTGTTGGCCCGCAGCCCGTGCTCCCACGGCGGCAGGCCGCTCAGCATCGTCGCGTGCGCGGGCGAGGTCAGGCCGATGGGCGACCAGGCGTTGTCGTAGCGCACCCCCTGCTCGGCCAGGGCCCAGAGCCGGGGCGTCCGCTCGGGCGAGAGGTGGTCGGCGCGCCAGGTGTCGATCGTGATCAGGGCCGTGATCGGGGCGCTCGCGGGGGGGCTCGCCGGGGGGCGCGAGCAGGCCAGCGCCAGCACGATCAGCATCCGAGCCTGTCCCCGTGCGTCGCCACGTGCTCAGCGATCCCGCGGCAGCAGCGCCGAGACCCGCGCCTTGATCTGCGCCAGCCGGAAGGGCTTGGCCAGCACCTCGATCGCGGCGCGATCCAGCCGATGGCGCGCCAGGGCGCTCTCGCCATAGCCCGAGATGAAGAGGGTCTGCATGTCGGGCTGGGTGGCGCCCAGGGCCTGGCTCAGCTCCCAGCCGTCCATGCCGGGCATCAGGATGTCGGTGATCAGCAGGTCGATCGGCCGGGTGCTGCTGGCCGCCCGCCCCAGGGCCTCCTCGCCGCTGGCGGCCTGGAGGACCCGGTAGCCCTCGGCGAGGAAGCAGTGCGCCAGGGCCTCGCGGATGCCCTCCTCGTCGTCCACGATCAGCAGCAGCGGGGTGAAGGGCTCGAAGGAGGGCGCCTTGGGGACCGGCGAGGCCTCGCCGGGGCGGATCAGCGCCGGATCGGAGTCCAGCTCGGGCAGGTAGACGCGCAGGGTGGTGCCCCGGTCGATCTCGCTCTCGGCGCAGACGTGCCCGCCCGAGCGCTCGACGATGCCCTGCACGGTCGGCAGGCCCAGGCCGGTGCCGATGCCCTCGTCCCGGGTCGAGAAGAAGGGCTCGAAGATCCGCCCCAGGTGCTCGGGGGAGATGCCCTCGCCCTCGTCCTGGACCTCCAGCAGGGCCATGGCCTGGGGCTCGTGCTCGAGCACGCAGCGACAGGGCCGCGCGCCCCCCGCCTCGATGCGCGAGGTCCGCACCTGGATGCGCCCCTCGGCCCGGATCGCGTCGCGAGAGTTCGTGACCAGGTTCAGGACGATCTGTTCGATCTGTACCGGATCGGCGAGGACCACCGGCCCGGGGCCATCGTGGAGGATCACCAGGCGGGCCCTGGCCCCGACGATCTGTTCCAGCAAGCCCTGCATCTGGTTGATGGTGTCTTGCAGATCGACCGGGCTGGGCATGCCCACCCGCCGCCGCCCGACCGCCAGCAGGCGCGAGGTCAGGCGGGCGGCGCGGTTGGCGCTGTCGGCGATCGCCGCCAGGGGTCGGCGGGCGGAGTCCAGATCGCCGAGCTGGTCGATGATGTCGAGGTTGCCGATGATCGTCGCCAGCAGGTTGTTGAAGTCGTGGGCCACGCCGCTGGCCAGGCGGGCCACCAGGCCCAGGCGCTGGGCGGCGAGCAGATCGGCCTGCAGGCGCCGTCGCTCGCTGACGTCGCGGACCACGACCAGCAAGGCGGGCTGCTCTTCCCAGGCGATCGACGTGACCCGGGCCTCGACCCAGGCCGTCCGACCGCCGGAGAGCTCCAGCTCGCGCTCGGTGGTGCGCTGCTCGGAGAGGGGCATCCGGTCGAAGGGCCAGCTCCCGCCGATCGAGGCGAAGCCCAGGGTGGCCTCGGCAGAGGCGTTGGCGAAGAGGATGCAGCCCTGCCGGTCCAGCACCACCAGGCCGTCGGCGTGGGCGGCCACGATGCGATGGCTGGCGTCGCTGCGGGCCAGGTAGCGGGCCTGCTCGACCCAGCGGGCTTCGGCCTCGCGTCGGGAGCGCTCGCGCGCCTGGAGATCCTCGGCCAGCATGTTGAGGCCCAGCAGGATCGCGTCGTGCTCGTCGCCGGCTCCGCCCAGCTCGGCGCGGACGGCGAGGTCGCCGGCCCGCAGGCGGGTGATGATGGCCAGGATGTCGCAGAGCGGAGAGGCCCCGTCCTCGCCGTCGGTGCCCCCACCGCCTTGCAAGGGGGGAGGGGGGGCATCGTGGACATCGCGCTTCGTCACCCTCCTCCTCACCACCCGACGCGTCGACCGCGCGTCCCTCCCATCATGCCAGATTCGGACCCAGGGGGGGAGGGGGGCGGATAGGCGGCGTCCCCACCTCGATGGACCTCCGGACCGCCATGCGCCTGCTCGACCTCGACTCCTGGCCTCGCCGCGCGCAGTACGAGCTGTATCGCAGCTGCGCCGACCCCTTCTTCGACCTCGCCGTCCGCCTGCACACCCCGGGCCTGTCGCAGCGCTGTCGGGAGGCCGGCTGGTCGCCCTTCCCCGTGATCGTCGCGGGCCTGTGCGAGGCCATGCGGGGCAGCGAGCCCCTGCGCATGCGCATCCGGGGCGAGCAGGTGGTGGTCCACGAGACGGTCCACCCCAGCTGGGTGGTCCGGGCCGAGGACGGGCGCCTCGGCTTCGCCCGGGGGCAGGCCCTCGACGAGCTGCCCGCGCAGCTCGACGCCATCCTCCAGGCCACCGCGCAGACCCGGGCGGCCCCCTCGATCGCCTCGCCCCACCAGCGGGACGACCTCTTCTACGTCAGCAGCCTCGCCCCGCTGGACCTGCTGGGCGTCCACCCCGACCGCAGCGGCCTGCCCGACGACTGCGTGCCGCGCTTCTTCTGGGGGCGGCTGCACCCCGACCACCTCGTCCTGGCCCTCAGCGTCCACCACGCCCTGGTCGACGGCATGCACCTGCCGCCCTTCGTCGGGGAGCTGGAGGCGGCGCTCTCTCGGCCGCTTCCCCCCTCTACCAGAGCCCGCTCTCCATCCGGATCGCCACCTCGCAGTCCTCGAAGATCTCCAGCTTGACGATGCGGACCCGGACGCCGACCACGCCGGGCAGCAGCATCAGCCGGTGCGAGAGGCGGCCGATCAGCGTCTCCAGCAGGTTGACGTGCTCGGAGCGGCACTCCTCGATGATGATGCGCCGCACCTTGCGGTAGTCGAGCACGTTCAGGATGGAGTCCTCGTCCGGCAGCAGCGGCTGCGTGCCCAGGTTCAGCTCGGCGTCGACCCGGATCGGCTGCGGGCTCTCCCGCTCGTGGTCCAGGATGCCCAGCCGCGCGTCGAAGCGCAGCCCCTGGAGCTCCAGGACCTGGGTCCCCTTGGTGGTCATGCTCGGTCGCCTACATCAAAGAGAAGTCGCGCTCGAAGCGCAACAGGTGCTGGCCGCCGTCGACCAGGATGGTCGTGCCGGTCAGGGAGGAGTTCTGGAGGGCGAAGCGCACGGTGGCGACGACGTCCTCGGGGGTCGAGCTGCGGCCCAGCGGGGAGAGGCGGTGCAGGGCGGCGAAGCGCTCCTCGTCCAGCATATAGCTGGTCAACGTCAGGCCGGGGGCCACGCCGACCACCCGCAGCTGGGGGGCCAGGGCCAGGGCGAGGAGGGCGAGAGAGGACTCCAGCGCCGCCTTGGAGAGCGTGTAGCTGAGGAAGTCGGGGTTGGGGTTCCACAGCTTCTGGTCGAGCAGGTGGACGACCGCGCCCTGGCCCTGCCGCTGGACCAGGTGCCGGTGCAGCTCGCGCGCCAGCAGCACCGGCGCCGCCGTGTTGGTGAGGGCGTGGGCCTGGAAGGAGGCGTAGTCGAAGGTCGAGGCCTGGTCGTGCTGGAAGAGCGAGGCGCTGTTGACGAGGTTGTCCAGCCGGCCCAGGGCGGCGACGGCCTGGGGGACCAGGGCGGCGACCTGGGCCTCGTCCTGCAGGTCGGCGGCCAGCGCCTGCGCGGAGACCCCCAGGGCGCGGCAGTCGGCGGCGGTCTGCAGCGCCTCGTCGGCCGAGCCCAGGTAGTGCACGATCAGGTCGTGCCCGGCGGCGGCCAGGTCCAGGGCGATCGCCCGGCCCAGGCGGCGGGCGGCTCCGGTGACGAGGGTGGCGGGGGGCATCAGCACCTCAGCCGCATTCGAGGGCGAGCGCGCTCCATCGCCGCGGGGCTGTCCGCGCCCTTGGCCCGGGCGTAGGTCCAGGCCTTCTCGATCGTCTCGCCCGCGTCGAAGGTCTTGCAGGCCGTGTCGCCGTGGTCGATGCTCACCGGGCCCAGGCGGGCCGCGGTGGCCAGGGCGGCGTCGTGGTGGGCCGCGTCGCGGCAGCCGATCGAGATCAAGGCGCCGTTCATCACCCGGCGCAGCTCGTTGGGCGCGCCGTGCAGATCGCGCTCGATCTCGGCCAGTCGCTGGGCGAACCAGGAGTCGGGCAGCTCCAGGTCGTGCGTCGCCAGCTCGCCGACCAGGTGCCAGCCGGCGCATCGTCGGCCCTCGTCCTCCGCCGCCAGCCAGCGCTCGACCTGCTCATGCGCGTGGGGCCCCTCGACCGCCAGCATGGCCACGTAGCTGGAGGACATCCGCGCCGTCGGCTCTGCCGCCCAGGCGTCCAGCTCGGCGGGCGAGAACCGGGCCGGGTCGGCGATCTTGACCGCGAGGTTGCGGGCGTCGTAGTTGCCGGTCGCCCAGAGGGCCAGGGCCAGCTCGTGATCCACCTTGATCCGCTTCAGCAGGGTCTTCAGCGTCGCGAAGCTGACCCCGAACATCGGCTCGGGCGCGCCGTGTCGGGCGTAGGTCTTGCGGGTCTGTTCGGAGCCGGCGGCCTGCAGGGCGGCCATCGCCTCGTCGAGGGTCAAACGCGGGGAGGGCTTGGGCATGGGCGGGAGTGTATCCAGAAGAGGCGGGAGGGGTGGGCTGGGGGCAGGACGACAAGGGGA
>DDSR01000481.1:0-9190 GCA_002343455.1 Deltaproteobacteria bacterium UBA2385
GCCCCCGCCCCTGCTGCGCCTGCTCCCGCGTCGAGCACAGCACCCGCCGAGAAGCCCAGCGCCAGGCCGGCCACGAAGCCCGTGGCTGCCGCGCCCGAGGCGGCGCCGGAGGCCGATCCCGACCCAGAGCCCGAGGTCCCCGCCGGCTTCCTGCCCCTCCCGGATGATTTCTGAGATGAACACCGCTGGTCTCGCGCTGCGCCCCGCAGCATTGCTGCTCCGCGCCGGCCTCGTGGTGCTGCTCCTCAGCTGGGCGCCGGCCCAGGCCGAGCCTCGGGACGACGCCCGTCGGTACTTCCTCTCGGGCCTGGACAAGGCGCGCGAGGGCAACTTCCAGGAGGCCCTCGACCTCTTCCTGACCGCCCACGAGATCTTCCCCCACCCCGTCACCTTGCACAACATCGCCCGCTGCTTCTACAACCTCGGCCAGCTGGAGGCCTCGCTGGCCTACTACCGGCTGTACCAGGCCGCCGCGCCCGAGCAGGCCGCCGAGTACGACGGCGTCATCGCGGTGCTCGAGGCCCGCCTCCAGCAGGAGCGCCTGCCGACCGCCCCGCCGGTCCCCGTCGAGGGCAGCGCGATGGCCGCCACCTCGAGCGAGGTCGCCCGCCTGCGCGCCATCGCCGAGGAGCTGGCCGAGCTGGGGGCCAGGCTGGAGGAGCGCGGGGCCGAGGTCGCGGTGGAAGAGTCCTCCGGCCCGGTCGAGCCCGCTGCCCCCGTGGTCGACCCCCCGGAGGTCGACCCCGGTGACCTGCTGGGAGGCGCCTACGAGCGGGTGGTCGTGACCGCCTCGCGCTACGGCCAGAGCCCGCTGGACTCGCCCTCGACCGTCACCATCCTCACGGCCGACGACATCCGCCTCTCCGGCGCCGCCACCATCGCCGACGTGCTGCGGCGGGTGGCGGGGGTCGACGTCATGACCCTCTCCGCCAGCCAGGCCGACGTCTCCATCCGCGGCTTCAACCGCGAGCTGGCCAACAAGGTGCTGGTCCTGATCGATGGCCGCAGCATCTACCTGGACATGCTCGGCACGGTCCTGTGGGAGACCTTGCCGATCTCGCTCGAAGAGATCGAGCGCATCGAGGTCGTGCGCGGCCCCGGCTCGGCCGTCTACGGCGCGAACGCCGTCACCGGAGTGGTCAACATCATCACGCAGGCGCCGGGCACCGGGCGCTCGATGGTCGTCGGTGAGCTCGGCACTGCCGGCTACATGCGGGGCGAGGCCATCGCCACCGGCCGGGCCCAGAACACGGGCTGGAGGCTGTCCTCGGGCTACCGCGAGCTGGGCCGCTGGGAGCGGGCGGCCGACCCCGAGGCCCAGTCCAGTCTGCGCCCCTTCTCGGTCGACGACGAGACCGCCAGCAAGGTGCTGCGGGTCAACGGACGGGTCGACCGGGCGCTCAGCGGCGACAGCTTCGCCAGCCTCTCGGCCGGACACAGCCGCGGCTACACCGAGTACTACGTCTTCGGCGCGCTGGGCGACTACGTCACCGGCTTCGACCACAGCTACGCCCGCGGCGACCTCGGCTTCGGGCCCTTCCACCTGTGGACCTTCTTCAACCGCTTCGCCGGACCGACGGGCCCCTGGCTGGAGTACCAGGGCCAGCGTAGCCTCTGGACCACCTACGACGCGCGCACCTTCGACGTGGAGCTGGAGAGCGACGTCCGCTTCGAGACCGGTCCGGTCGAGCACCGCCTCAACGCCGGCCTCGGCTACCGGCACAAGCAGGTCGCCTGGGAGTACCTGGAGGGGGACGGCGCGCCAATCCGGGAAGACCACTACAACGCCTTCGTCCAGGACAGCGCCAGCGTCGGCGTCCTGCGCTTGATCGGGTCCTTGCGGGTGGACCGCCACCCGCTGGTCGAGCTCCAGCAGACCGTCTCCCCGCGGGCCGCGGCGATCGTGCGGGTGGGCGAGGGGACCGCGCTGCGGGCCAACGTCGGCACCTCCTTCCGCAGCCCCTCCTTCATGGAGTCCTACCTCGACCTGCAGCAGCCCACCGAGGCCGATGGCATCTACGTCGACACCCTGGGCAACAAGGAGCTCGCCCCCGAGCGCATCCTGACGGCCGAGGTCGGCCTGCACGACGCCAGCAGCCGCCGCTTCGAGGGCGACGCCGCCTTCTACGTCAACCGCGTCACGGACTTGATCTACGTCACCGATCTCAGCCCGGAGATCAGCTCCTTCAACCCCGAGAACAACGGCTTCAGCGCCGGATCCACCGGCTTCGTCAACCTGCCGCCGACCTACACCGCCATGGGCGGCGAGCTGGAGGGCCGGGTCTTCCCGATTGACGGCCTGGATCTCTACGCCAACGGCGCGGTGGAGCGCATCCTGGAGAGCGAGGAGGGCGTCACCGTGGTCGACCAGTCGACCTCCTTGCTCAAGCTCAACGTCGGCGCCATGTTCCGCTCGCCCTGGCGGGTGGACGTCTCGGCCCACGCCCAGGCCCTCTCCGCCCAGACCTGGCGGCTGCGCGACTACGACGAGTCCGGGCAGCTGATCGTCGAGGAGGAGCGCACCCCCGCGCGCACCGTGGCGGTCGCCCGGGTGGCGGCCCGCCCGATGCCGGACGAGGGGCTCGAGCTCAGCCTGAGCGCCTGGAACGTGGTCCCGCTGGTCATGGGCGAGGGCTTCCGCGAGCACCCCAAGGGCCAGCGGGTCGGCTCGCGCGTCTTCGGCAACGCCACCTGGAGGTTCTGAGATGTTCATCTCCGGTTGGTCGCTGCTCTCCCTGCTCGCCTGCGGCTGGTCCCCGCCGCTCGATCCCGACGCGGCCCAGGTCCTCAACAGCCTCTCGGGGACGGTCGTCTACTCCGGCGATGCCGAGCCCCAGACCGTGATCGTCCTGCTCTTCGCCGCCGACGATCCTCCTCCGCCGGCGGGCACCGGCAGCCCGGTGGCCTTCTCGACCGTGCCGGCCGACGCCTTCACCGGCGACGGGGCGGGCCTGCAGTCCGCGCCCTGGGCCCTCTCCCGCGTGCCCGATGGGGACTGGCTCGTCACCGCGATGATGGACATGGACGGGGACTTCCACCCGCTGCTCGGCAGCAACGCCGGCGCGACCTGTGGCGACGTCGGCGGCGCCCACCTGCAGAGCCTGGGCAGCGCCGACCTGGGCGTCGTCCGGGTCGAGGGCGGCGCCTTGCTCGACGACATCGCCGTACTGGTGGCCAACACCTACCCGACCGAGCGCCCCGCCTGGCAGTTCCAGGCCAACGCCGTCGACCAGCTCGCCGCCGCCGTCGCCCTGGCGGACCCCAGCGACGACGCCGAGCTCTTCACCCTCAGCTCGACCGGGGTCGCCTCCGAGGTGCTCCAGCTCAGCGGTCCCTTCGACGGCAGCGAACTCTGCGACACCGCCTTCTGGGTCCACTTCGTCGACGCCGACGCCGACGGCCTGCCCGACCCCCACCCCGAGCCGGCCTACGCCGACCTTGGCATCCCCTACGCCTGGCCCCGGGTCTACCTCCAGTACCTGGACCTGAGCGAGGAGCAGCTCGCCTCCGGCGAGGCCTACGTCGCCGAGGCCATCGTCAACCCGCTGCTGATCGACCTCTACGGCGGCCCGGTGCCCGTCGGGGTCCCGACCCCGCTCACCCAGCTCTCGGTGGCCTTCGTCCCCGCCGCGCAGCACCTCCTCCCCGATGGCAGCGCCGAGCTGCTGCAGGCCCCCGAACTGCCGGTTGGTGCCTGGTCGGTCACCGTCGTCGCCCAGACCGGCCAGACCTGGACCCTGCCCAACGAGCTGGCCGCCTTTCAGAGCACCGACCCCAGCTTCGCCCCTGCCAGCCAGGCCCAGGTCCTCGTCGTCCAGTAGGCCATGTTGCGGGGAATTTTCATCCCCCCTCGGTCGTTGGGCTACCGTGCCGCGACAGGAGGTCGGATGAGGGGTGTGCTGGTGCGTTGCGGAGTGCTGGGTTGGATGCTGGGCTGTTCGGGCGGGGCCAAGGACCCGGCCCTGCCCGATGGCGGCGGCACCGATGGCGGGGGCACCGACGGCGGCTCGACGGCCGAGACGATCCCGGCCTTCGCCAGCAGCGTGTCGGCCAACGAGCACAACCCCTTCGCGGCCCTGGTCGCGGTCAGCCTGGAGCAGGCGGCGCGGGTGCACATCGAGTACGGCGAGGGCGCCCTGACCCACCAGACCCCCGCCATGGAGGTCGGGGCGGGCGAGTCGGCGCAGATCCAGGTCCTGGGGCTCCGCGCGGGGCGCAGCTTCCAGGTCCAGGCCGTCGCCACCGTCGATGGCGAGGAGACCCGGGGCCAGGTCCACGAGTTCAGCACGGACCCCCTGCCCGACACCTGGCCGACTTGTACGCCGGACTTCACCCTCTCCGAGGCGGAGTTCGACGCGGACGAGGTGCTGTGTACCCACGGGCTCTCGACCGATGGCCGCCGCTTCTACTTCTGCACCGACTACTGGGGCGAGACCGTCTTCTCGATCGCCTCGGACGACAACGACCTGCTGATGTCGATGAAGCCGCTGCAGGATGGCAGCTGGGCCTCCACCTCGGGCAGCAGCGCCAGCCTGTACCTCTTCGACGAGCTGGGGGCGAGCACCGACAAGCTGCTGAGCAGCTACTTCCGCGACCGGACCCGCTTCAGCCACCAGTTCATCGACAGCCACGACCTCATCCAGATCGACTCCGGGATCTGGAGCGGGGCGATCGTGATCCTGACGCTGTCGGCCGAGTTCCTCACCGAGACGGAGTACAAGATGGGCAACGGGCTCATCGTCTACGATCCTCTCACGGACGAGGTCCTCTACGACTACCACTTCCTGGGCCCGATTGATGATGGCACCTCGGTCAACCCGCTTGTCTCCTTCGATCGTGACGGCAGCGGCGACAACGAAGAGGACTGGACCCACGTAAACTCGATGGTCCACGGCGAGGACCCCGACGGCCGCGAGTACCTGCTGCTCTCGCTGAAAGCCCAGGACTGGATCGTCAAGCTGTACCCGGACACCGACGAGATCGGCTGGATCCTGGGGCGCGAGGGCGACTTCACCCTGGTCGACGACATCGAGGCCGCCGAACCGGTCGAGCTGTCGCCCATCGAGTGGGCCTACCACCAGCATGGAATCGTGCCCGTGCAGAGCGACGACGGGTACACCCACCTGCTGATGCTCGACAACGGCTACCCTCGCCATGACGGCCTGGACTACGTCTACGACGACGCCTACAGCCGGGCGATCGAGTACCGCATCGACGAGGAGCGACGGCTGGTCGACATCGTCTTCGAGTACGGCGACTCGGACCGCCGCTCGCCAGAGTACTTTCTCAGCGAGATCTGCGGAAACGTCGTCCTGACTGAAGAGTCGGACCGGCTGCTGGTCCTCGACGGGGTCGCGGGGACCCGCATCGAGCTGGACTACCCCCAGGCCACCGAGCGCTGGCGGATGCGCTGCTCTCCCTTGGAGCTGTGTGAGTACCGCTTGGAGTGGTATCCTTCGCTCTACGAGAGGGACTGGTACTACCGATGAACACGCTGCTGCTCTCCTTCCTCCTGGCCTGCTCGGGCGACTCCAAGGACACCTCCACGGCGGACGGCGGCGCGGCCGACGGCGGCGGAGCCGACGGGGGCACGGGTGACGGGGGAGGTGACGGGGGGGGCACCGACGGGGGAGGCGACGGGGGAGGCGACGGGGGCACCGGCGACGGGGGCACCGGCGACGGGGGCACCGTTGAGGAGGACGGGCTGGTCACCTGGGAGGGCGAGGCCACCCTGGGCGAGACCTGGGTCGGCACCGAGGCCATCATCCTGCGCGCCGACGGCGGCCTGGGCGACACCCACTGCGCCATCTCCTACAGCGTGCAATCCACCGGCCAGCTCGACGACTGCGCCGCCTGCGTCATGGCCTTCGAGGTCGTGCTCGGTCCGGCGACGGTGGAGATCGATCGCGCCTGCGCGCAGGCCGGCTACGACGCCGCCGCCGTGGCCTCGCTCGAGGGTACCGTGCGCGCCTACGGCCTCGCCCTGGACTACCTCGGTCACTCCAACGCGCTGATGGTGCGGGAGGGTTCGGTCTGGTCGCCGGTCTCCTTCGTCGACTGGAGCTCCAGCACCAAGATCATCCGATACCAGTGGGACAACGGCTACCTCAGCTACACCCCCGACCCCGAAGGCCCCGCCGCACCTTGACGGGGCGCGGTGCAACCGAGTAGCTGCCCGGTCATGGAACGTGGCCCCGCCCGCATCGACCCTGCCGCCAGCCTCGGAGACGAGTGCGAGGTGCAGCATGTGCGCGGCTCCGGTCCCGGCGGGCAGCACCGCAACAAGCGGCAGACCGGGATCCGACTGACCCACCGGCCTTCGGGCGTGGTGGTGGTCGCCACCGAGCGGCGCTCCCAGGTGCAGAACCATGGGGCCGCGATGGAGCGCCTGCAGGCGCGGCTGATCGAGAAGAGCCGTGTGCAGCCCGAGCGCAAGCCCACCCGCCCCGGCGCCGGCGCCCGACGCGCGCGCCTCCAGGCCAAGCGCCAGCGCTCGGACACCAAAGCCCTGCGCCGTCGTCCGTCGGAGGACTGAGCGTGGCTGGCGTCTCGTGGGTGCGCGTCGCGGCGTTGGGGGGCCTGCTTGGCCTGGCCGCCGTGCCCGGGAGGACCGCGCAGCCAGCCACGGCGGTCGCGCCTTCGCTGAAGCGCTCGCCCTACGTCTGCGCGGCCCAGTGGGCCCACACCACGCCCAGCTGCTCGCTCCGGGAGCCGGTCGTCGTGCGGGCCGCCGGCAAGTCGCAGCCACTCGCCCGCAAGGGGGCGGTCAACCGCCTGCGGCTGACCCTGGCCTCGCTCAGCCGGGCCGCCGTGCTCGACGCCCAGGGCACCGTCGCCGCTGTCTACACCCAGGACCTCGTCGGCTGCGCCACCGTCGACGAGGCGGAGATGCTGGTCACCTGCATGCCCACCCCCAGCTACCTCACCGAGGGCATCTGCTTCGGTGAGCTGCCCTACGACCCCTGCTGGAGCGAGCGCAGCTTCTCGGCGACCGGTCGGTACTGGCAGGCCTCCGAGCAGGTCCGGGCCCAGGCCTGCGGGGCCTTCCAAGACACGCAGGACGCTCGCGCCTTACGCTGCCAGGCCCGGTGCCAGACCAGCCTCAACATCCGCTGCGTCACCGACTGAGGCAGGAGCCGCGATGCGTGAGTGGTGGAAGCGAGCCCGGCAGCAATACCAGCAGCTCGTCGAGCGCTACGGCGCCATCGCCGTCGGCACCTACTTCACGATCTTCTTCTCGGTGCTGGGGGGCTTCTGGTTGGCGGTCAGCTCCGGGGTCGACCTCGCCTCGGGTTTCGAGTCGCTGGGCTTCGACACCCAGAGCGCCAGCAGCCGGTCCGGCACGCTCGTCGTGGCCTACGCCTTCACCAAGCTCACGCAGCCCCTGCGCATCGCCGCGACCCTGGTCCTGACCCCGCTGGTCGCTCGGCTGCGGCCGCCGAAGACGTCGTGAGCTTCACATCGAGTCGAAGCGGTTGAACTCCATCGTGAACTGCCCGCGGCCTCGGGTCAGGCTGCGCAGCGCCGTCGCGTAGCCCAGCAGCCCGGTCAGCGGGCAGTCGCCCGAGATCGTGCTGGTGCCCATGTCGCTCTCCTGTCCCAGGATCGCCGCGCGTCGGGACTGCAGATCGCCCAGCACGCCGCCCAGGTTCTCGTCCGGCACGGTCACCTCGATCCGCATGATCGGCTGCAGCAGGCTGCCGCCGGCGTCCGCCAGGGCCGCCCGCACCGCCTGCGCCACCGCGATGCGCAGGGCTTGCGCGCTGCTGCCCTGCTCGAAGACCTCGACCTCCAGCACGCGCAGCTCCAGGTCCTGCAAGGGCGCGCCTTCCAGCGGGCCTCCGCCCAGGCTGTCCTGCGCGCCCGCCTGGATCGCCGCCAGCTGGTCGGGGGCCAGCACCACGCCCTCGGGCTGAAGCTTGGGCTGGTTCAGGATGCGCATCCCCTCGCCGCGGGGCAGGGGCCGCACGTCGACCGCCACGCGGGCGCGCATCACCAACTCCTTGCCGTCGGGGAGCTGGATGTTGCGCTGCAGGTCAGCCGCGCCCTTGCCCTTGGCCAGGATCGTCTCGCGGGACATCACCCGCGGCGTGCCCGACTTCACCACCAGCCCGAACTCGCGCTGGATGCGCTCGAAGACGATCTGCAGGTGCAGCTCGCCCATGCCCTTGAGCACCCGCTGACCCGTGTCCGGGTCCTCCTCGAAGCGCAGGGTCGGGTCCTCCTCGCAGACCTTGCCCATCACGTCCAGGAACTTGGCCTCGTCCTTGCCGCTCTCGGGCTCGACGGCGAGGCCCAGCACCGGCTCCTTCAGGTCGATCGACTGGAGCATCAGCTCGTGCTCGGGATCGCAGATCGTGTCCCCCGTGGTCGCCCAGCGCAGGCCCGCCAGCAGCACGATCTCGCCCGCGCTGGCCTCCTCGATGCGCTTGCGCGCGTTGCTGTCGATGTCGAAGGCCCGCGCGATTCGCTCCTCGATGTCTCGCCCTCCCAGGCGGATCTTGTCGCCGGGGTGTAGCTTCCCGCGGTAGACCCGCACGAAGACGTGGCGGCGGCCCTCCCAGAGCTGCACCTTGAAGACCAGCGCCGCCAGGGGCCCGTTGGGGTCCATCTCCACCAGCACGTCCGCGCGCTCGTCGCCCTCGGGCAGACCAGGCCGCTTGGCCAGCGCCGCGGGCCGCTCCAGCGGGTGCGGCAGCAGGCGCAGCACGCCGTCCAGCAGCGGCTGAACGCCCCAGTTGCGCAGGGCCGAGCCGCCGAAGACCGGGTGGATCCGCCCGGCGATCGTCAGCTTGCGCAGGGCCGCCCAGAGCCGCTCGGGAGCGATCTCCTGCTCTTCCAGCACCGCCTCCTCCAGATCGGGGTCCGCCTCGGCCGCCGCCAGCAGCATCGTCTCTCGCAAGCTCGCCAGCTGCTCCAGCTGCTCCTCGCTCAGCGGGCGGGTCTCGACCACCTCGCCCCGATCCCCGCTGAAGGTCGAGAAGGTGCCCTCCACCAGGTCGGCCACCCCGCCGTCCACCGGCACGCAGACCGGCACCGGGTTGGCCCGCAGCCGCTTCTCCAGCGTGCTCATGCAGCGCTCGTAGCTGGCGCCGGGGCGGTCCATCTTGTTGACGAAGACCAGCCGGGGGATGGCGAAGCGGCTGGCCTGCTTCCAGACCGTCTCGGTCTGCGGCTCCACCCCGCGCAC
>DDSR01000481.1:9200-15939 GCA_002343455.1 Deltaproteobacteria bacterium UBA2385
CGTGAAGTCCACATGCCCGGGGGTGTCGACCACCTGGATCAGGTGGTCCCGCCAGGGGCAGCGGGTCACCGCGGCGGTGATCGTGATGCCGTGGGCTTTCTCCTCCTCCATCCAGTCCATATGGGCGGCGCCGTCGTGCACCTCGCCGATCTTGTGCGAGGCCCCGGTGAAGAACAGGATGCGCTCGGTCAGGGTCGTCTTGCCGGCGTCGATGTGGGCCGCGATGCCGATGTTGCGGACGGTCGAGAGGTCGGTCGGTCCGGACATGACGCGCTCCAGGGAGAGGGGAGGGCGCGCATATCTAGAAACGAGGGGGGCTGGGTAGCCATCCAGGCGGCCGCTGCTTTAGGTGGGCGCATGAACCAGGACCTGCAAGACAAGACCATCCTCATCACCGGCGCCAACACCGGCATTGGCCGGGCCACCGCCGTCGCCCTCGCCGCCCGCGGGGCGCGCCTCTTCCTGCTGGGCCGCTCCGAGGAGCGCCACCGCGAGGTCCTGACCGACGTCGCCGCGTTGGGACCGCCCGCCACCTGGCTGCCGCTGGACCTGGGCTCGCTGGCCTCGGTCCGGCAGTGCGCCCAGCGCTTCCTCGCCCTGGACCAGCCCATCCACGTCCTGCTCAACAACGCCGGCCTCGCGGGCAACCCCGGGGTCACCGACGATGGCTTCGAGCGCACCTTCGGCGTCAACCACCTGGGTCCCTTCCTGCTGACCGAGCTGCTGCTCGAGTGCATCAAGCAGTCGGCCCCCAGCCGCATCGTCAACGTCGCCAGCATGGCCCACTACAAGGCCACCGGGGTCGACTGGGAGGCCGTCCGCCAGCCCACCCGCACCATCACCGGCCTGCCCGAGTACCAGGTCAGCAAGCTCTGCAACGTCCTGCACGCCAAGGAGCTGGCCATGCGCCTCGACGGCAGCGGCGTCGTCACCAGCTCGCTGCACCCCGGGGTGATCGCCTCGGACGTCTGGCGGGGGGTGCCCTGGGGCGTGCGGCACGTCATGCGCTGGTTCATGAAGAGCAACGAGGAGGGCGCGGCCACCTCGATCCACTGCGCCACGGCCGAGGAGGCCGGGAAGGAGAGCGGGCTGTACTGGGACGAGTGCAAGGTGAAGTGGCCGAGCCGGGTGGCTCAGGAGCCGGAGCGGGCGGTCGAGCTGCGGGAGCGGAGCCTGGCGCTCGTGCAGGAGTAAAAGGAGAGGCGCGCCGTGAAGCTGGTCTCGTTCTTCGTCCTGGTCTTCGTCCTCGGCCTGGCCTGCGGCCCGGTCCCCCGCAGGGTCACCACCGTCCACGAGTATGACCGGACCCTCTTGCAGTCGGCGGCGACGATGCCGCCCGCGGGACCGGTCGGCGTCGGGCCTCTGGCGGAGTCCAAGGCCCTCTCGCTGGAGCTCGACGGGTGGACCAGCCCCAGGCTGGACCCGAGCCCGGAGGCGCGGAAGGATGGAGCCCCGGGCCAGCTCCAGGCCTTCGCCGGAGGGCAGGTCCGGCTCCTGACGGGCCTCGGCCAGCACGTCGAGACCGGCCTGGGCTTCGAGGCGACCCACACGGCCTTCGCCAGCCCGCTGGCCTCGGATCTCCCGGCCCAGCGCGAGGGCGGACAGCTCCTCTTCCGGACCGGGCCGCACCTGCGGGTGGAGGCGCCGCTGGTCCCGAAGCTGGTGCTCGAGCTCAACTCGGACCTGCGCGCCAGCCGACTGGTCGTGAACCGGTACCTGTACGTCGTGGAGACCGTGACAGACACCGCCGACGACCGATCCGTCACGGACGAGCGCTCAACCAACGACCGGGAGGTCTTCGTCGCCATGCAGGTGCGCATGGGGCTCGGGCTCGGGTGGAAGACCTCGCCGGGCCTGCACCTCTCGATGGGCGGGATGCTTCAGACCACTCCCTTCGTGGACGGCTATGAGCGCGAACAGTGGCGCTGTGTCAAGGTGGACGGCGAAGGCGAGGGCTGCGATCCACCGGCCCTGCCGGAGTTCTGGAGGTCGAAGGGCACCGGCACGATCTACGTCGGAGGGGGGATCCGGGCCGGCGAGGGGCCCTGGCTGCTGCCGCGGGCGTGGTACAATGCCCCCGACGAGGAGGGTGTGTCCAAGGCTACCCCCCTCGGTGCCGGGCTGGCGGTCCGCGCTACGTTTTGCTGAACGAGGATCGACCCGCGAGGGCTGGTGCCTCCGGCCCGGTGCTCATCGCGCCGGCCTGTCCTCGCCACGGCCCGCTGCCCCTTGGACCGCCGCGCATTCCCGAAATATGAGCCTGCCTCCCCAAACCCGAGGTACCTCCGTGTCCACCATCATCCTCCCCGGCGACCTGGCCGCCAACAAGACCTACGTCACGCAGACCCTGCCCGTCCGCGTCTACGAGACCTTCATGGACTCGCAGATCGGCGGCAAGATGATCCGCACCAAGCTGGGCGGCGACCCGATGAAGAACGTCAAGCTGCTCGCAGACGGCGAGGGCAGCGTGTCCTCGTCGGTCTTCCTGGGCGGGCCGAGCAACGACTTCAAGGTCGGCATGCGGCGCGTCTCGGTCACCGCCCGCACCGAGGGGGCCGACACCGTGATCGAGCTGGCAGAGACCAAGAACAGCGGGCTGATCGCCGTGGTCGTGCTGGTGGGGCTGTCCTTCTGCCTGATCCCGGGTCTGTTCTTCGGCATGAAGAACATGATGGCGACCAAGAAGCACAAGGGGCTGCTGGAGCAGCTCCAGGCAGAGGTGCTCGCCGCCGTGCCGGGGTCCCGCCTCGGGGCCTGAGCCGGCGCCCTGGTCCAGGCGGGAGCCCTGCGGTCCTCATTGGAGCCGCTCCAGGGCCTCGCCTGGCTCAGGAGCTCGGTGCCCGTCGCCGCCGCAGCAGCACCACGCCCGGCACCAGCACCAACCACGCCGCGCCCAGTCCCCTCGCGCCCGGCCCCCCGACCGCGCAGCCGCCGCAGTCGTCCTTCACGACGTCCTCCTCCCCGCCGCCGTCACCGCCGGTGTCTCCCCCGCCGTCGCCGGTGTCTCCCCCCCCATCGGTCCCGCCGCCATCGGTCCCGCCGCCATCGCTCCCGCCGCCGTCCGTCCCGCCGCCGTCCGTCCCGCCGCCGTCCGTCCCGCCGCCATCTGTCGCCCCACCGTCGCCCGTCCCGTCCGGGTCGAGCTCCTCCAGGGCTGCGATCACGTCGGGCATGGGGCCGATGTGCCCGCCTGCCCCCTGCGGGATCCCGGTCTCGATCAGCAGCGCCCGCAGCTCCAGCGGGTCGATCGGGCCGCCCATATGCTCGCGCGCGTAGCCCTGCAGCAGGGCGGCCACGAGGGTGACCATCGGGCTGGCGCCGCTGGTACCGCCGAACTCCCGCGTGTAGTACTGGTTCTTGTCCCGGTCGACGGCGGCGAGGTCGCCGTAGGCCGTGGTGACGATGGAGAAGCCCCAGGCCTGGACGTCGACCCGGCTGCCGTAGGTGCTGAAGTAGGCGATGTCGTGAGCGGCATCGGGTGAGCCGGCACCGACGATGATGGCCCCGGAGTCGCCCCAGGCCAGGTAGTTGGCCTTGTAGAAGCCGGAGTCGAGGTTCTCGCTGCCGTTGCCGGCCGCGCCGACGATGGTGACGCCGGCGTCCACGCCGGTCTGGACGGCGGTGAAGACGTTGGGGTCGAGCTCGGCGGGGCCGTAGTTGCCGCCCGGCCGGGTGACGGCCTGCATCTCCAGCAGGATGACGTCGCCCTCGGCGCTGGCGGCGACGGCCGAGGTGATGGCCGCGGCGCGCCGGCTGCCCTCGGCGTCGGTGTACTCGGGGAAGGTCGCGATCTGGACATCGTAGGCGCCCCCGGTGACGCCGTAGCCGTTGTTGCCGGCGGCGATCTGGCCGAGGACCGCGGTGCCGTGCTCGTCCCAGCCATAGGAGAGGACCCAGCCGGGGACGGCGGTGCCGGCCTCGAGGTTGAGGTCGCGATCGTTGAGGTCCTCGTGGTCGTTGTTCCAGCCGTACTCGACGTCGCTGACCTGCACGCCCTCGCCGGTGAGGCCGCGGTCCCAGGCATCCAGGACGTTGAGCCCCGGGTCGGGGCCGAGCCAGGTCTGCAAGGGGCTGAAGTCGTCGGTGGCGGTGCCGATGTCACCGGGCGGAGCCGCGAAGAATCCGGGGGGCGGGCTCCCGACGGTCTCGACGAAGGCGTACTCCACGCTCGCGAGGCCCTGCAGGCGCTGGCCGATGCGGACCAGCTCCTTGCCATCGGCGAGCCCCTCGACCCGCAGCATGCCCTGAAGATCAGCCTGCGCTCGACCGGAGCGGGCCGCAGCGCGGGCCTCGACGCCCAGGATGAGCTGGGGATCGAGGTCGATCAGTGGGCGGAAGCGGAGGCCCTCCTCCTGGGCGATCTTCAGGAGCTCGCTCAGATCGGCCCCGACCTCGGAGCGCAGGCCGCCGCTCTCCGTGGCCCGCACCTTGAGCTCGTCGCGCAGCTTGAATGTGAGCCGCCAGCCGGCGATCGGCGTGTCGGGGAGGTCCAGGGCGTGCAGCTCCATCCGGGGGAGAGGCTGACGGGGCTGAAGGGCGAGGGCGCCGGGGGTGAGGGCGCCGATGGAGAGCAGGAAAAAGGGCGTCATGGTGACCTCTGGGTGGGCGAGAAGGTAGCGCGCAGGTCCAGTGGTCGCTGTCGGGAGAGCGTCAACGCTCCGGTTTCGGGATACTCGCGCCGCGAACCGAGGGAGACATCATGGGCGGCATCCTCTTGCTCGAAGACGGGCGCAGCTTCACGGGCGAGGCCTTCGGCGCTCCCGGTACCCGCGTCGGCGAGGTGGTCTTCAACACCGCCATGGCTGGCTACCAGGAGGTGCTGACGGACCCGAGCTACTGCGAGCAGATCGTGGTGATGACGACCTCGCACGTCGGCAACACGGGGGTCAACGACGAAGACCCCGAGAGCGACCGGATCTGGGTCAGCGGCTTCGTGGCTCGCGACTTCAGCCGCAAGCACAGCAGCCACCGCGCCACCGACGGGCTGGACCGCTACCTGCGGCGGGGGGGCGTACCGGCGGTGCAGGGCATCGACACGCGCGCCCTGGTGCGGCACATCCGCGAGCGCGGGGCGATGAAGGCGGTCGTCTCGACGGACGGCACAGCGGCCGAGGCGCTCTTCGAGCGGCTGCGGGCCTGGCCGGGGATGGAGGGCCGGCCGCTGGCGGCCGAGGTCGGCACGCGGGAGAGCTACGTGCTCTGCAACCCGACGGCCCCCCGCGCCCGGGTCAGCGTCGTGGACGGCGGGGTCAAGCAGAACATCCTGCGGCTGCTGCAGGCCAGCGGCTGCGCCGTGACGGTCCACCCGATCACCGCCCGCTGGGAGGACTGGTCGAAGGACGCCGACGTCGTCTTCCTCAGCAACGGCCCCGGAGACCCCGCGGCACTGCCCGGCGTGGTCGAGGAGATCCGCAAGGGCCTGGGCGTGAAGCCGATCGTCGGCATCTGCCTGGGCCACCAGCTGCTGGGCCTCGCGGTCGGCGCGACGACCTACAAGCTGCGCTACGGGCACCGCGGGGCCAACCACCCGGTGCGCGACGTGCAGACGGGTCGGGTGGAGATCACCAGCCAGAACCACGGCTTCTGCGTGGAGGCCGACTCGCTGTCCAAGGCCGGCGGCGTCGTGACCCATGTCCACCTCAACGACGGGACGATCGCCGGCTTCCGCCACGACGGCCACCGCACGATGTCGGTGCAGTTCCACCCCGAGTCCAGCCCGGGTCCGCACGACAGCCAGGGCCTGGTCGAGCGCTTCTTGCAGTATTCGGGGGCCTGACGGCCAGAATGCCGGGGCTTGGTTCACGCCGCAGGATTCAGCGGCTGAGCTCAACCTCGCCCGGGATGGCGCTGGTGGCACCCGGCACCCACAGCCGGCAGGCTCCCTCCAGCTCGGGCCCGTCCTGTGCGGCCTGCAGCCAGAGCTCGACCTCGCCGTCCTCCAGCGGGATGCTGCCCTCCAGGTGGAGCGCCGTCGAGGTGCGCTCGCCCTCGAAGCTCACCGGGTAGAGGCCGCGGCTGGTCAGGGTCGCCTCTCCCGTGGCGCGGACCTTGCGGCCCAGGCCGGCCTTGAGGTCCAAAGAGAGGAAGAGCGGCTCGCCGTTGCTGCCGTCGCTGAGGTCGCAGGCGCCCTCCCAGCGCCCGTCGACGGGGAGGAAGCAGGCCAGGGCCAGGAGGAGCAGGATCATGGCGCCCTGGTATCAAGAATGGGCGGGGTGAGGGGACGCGCTCGCGTTAGTGGGCGCCCCTTCCCTCCCGAGGCCGCCATGCCCCGTCGCACCGACATCCAGACCATCCTCGTCATCGGCTCCGGTCCCATCGTGATCGGCCAGGCCTGCGAGTTCGACTACTCCGGCACCCAGGCCTGCAAGGCGCTGCGGGCGCTGGGCTACCGGGTGGTGCTGCTCAACAGCAACCCGGCGACGATCATGACGGACCCGGACGTGGCCGACGCGACCTACGTCGAGCCGCTGACGCTGGACTTCGCCCGGCAGGTGATCGAGCGCGAGAAGCCCGACGCGATCCTGCCGACGGTGGGGGGGCAGACGGGCCTGAACCTGGCGATGGCCCTGCACGAGGCCGGGGTGCTGACCGAGCACGGGGTCGAGCTGATCGGCGCCCGGCCACAGGCGATCGAGATCGCCGAGGATCGCCAACGCTTCCGCGACTGCATGATCGAGAACGGGCTGGACGTCCCCCTCTCCGGGACGGCCACGACCCTGGCCGAGGCCGAGGCCCTGCT
>DDSR01000332.1:0-3689 GCA_002343455.1 Deltaproteobacteria bacterium UBA2385
GTCTGGCGGATGATCCAGGTGTCGTCGGACGGGGCGCTACACTCGTACCAGTCGTGCTCATCGAGGACGAAGTCCTCGGCGGGGGCGGCCTGGGCCGACAGGACCAGCAGGACACCCAGGGGCATCTACTCCTCCACGACGACGCCACCGTCGGCGACGCGGAGGCTGCGGGTGGCGAAGAGCAGGACGGGCGGATCCTGGGGTCGGAGGGTGAAGGTCCACTCGCTGGTGCGGCTGCCCAGGTCCTCGAGGGGGGACAGGGATCGGGTCTCGGCGATCTTCCACGCTGGGAAGGGAAACTGGTCGACTGGCACGAGTTCGGAATGCTCGACCGAGTCCGGCACCGTAGGGAGCTGATAGATCAAGCGTCGGGCCCGGTCGGCGTCGGGACCAGGCTCCCCGCTGGACGAGGTCCAGCCGGCCTGGAGGCGGACGGTTGCGGAGGCTGGCGGCGGCGTCGCCGGTCCGCCGGGCTCTACGAAGAGCAGGTAAGCCTTCCACAGGCCCGAGCTGTCGGCGGTCACGCCACCGTCGTCGGGCCAGGTGGCACCCTCGATCTCGATAATCCAGACCATTTCAGTCGAAGTAAACGGTGAGTCATCGATTCCGGTTCGTGGGCGAACCTCTGGATGAAGCATCCTCACCCCCGTCGCCGCCTTGACCACCTGCGCCAGCCGCTGGAAGCTCCACCAGGCCGGTCGGAACCTCAGGTCCCGCGTCACGGCCGTCTTGGGGTTGAGCTGGTCGACGTGCAGGCCCATGGCCTGGAAGGAGTCCGGCATTGCGAAGTGGGAGTGCCAGCCGGCGACCGGGGCCCCCGCCGCCAGGGCGATGCTCAGCCGCATGATGACGCTGCTGGCCTGGAACTGCAAAGGGTCGGTGACGCCCTCGGGTCGCCAGGCGATGAGGTGGGCGGTGCCTTCGCCGGGGACGGTCTCGCAGGCGAAGCCGTCCTGGACCTGCGCTCGGCTGCAGAGCACGTTGACCCCGCTCTCGCAGACCGAGAGCACCGCCCGAGGCAGGGTCCCGGCCAGCAGATCCTTCAGCTCGACCACCTCGGAGGCGAGGTAGTGCAGGGAGATGGCCGTGTCTCCGGGCGTCTCGTCGTCGGAGGTGGCCGCGGCGTTGTGGTAGAAGTGGTAGTCGACGCCGTCGACCAGCTCTTCCAGGGCGAACTCGGTGCCCAGCGCGGTTGTACCCGAGCAATATTCGGCGAGGTACTCCAGGACCTGTTCCAGGAAGTACCTCTTTCCCTCCCAGGTCATGCACCCCGGCACGGTACCCGCCCCGGCCTTCAAGCCCTTGGCCGCCCCGCCCGGCGCATAGGATGCCAGGGCCGGCAGGAAGAGCGGCACCCAGTCGCACTCGGCCCGCAGGGCGGTGCTGCAGGCGTAGTAGAACTGCGCCCAGCCCTCGGGATCGACGTCGCCGGCGAGGGTGTGCCGCACCTCGAGCTCGTTTCCGATCTCGATGCCCTCGATCAACGTGCTGATGTCGACGCCCTTGTCGCGGTCGTACTCGTGGGCCAGGGCCTCGAGCGCCCGGCCCAGGGCCTGGGAGAGCAGGCGGAAGTACATGCGCTTGACGGGGTT
Source organism: Deltaproteobacteria bacterium UBA2385 (assembly GCA_002343455.1). Taxonomy (GTDB): domain Bacteria; phylum Myxococcota_A; class UBA796; order UBA796; family UBA2385; genus UBA2385. The sequence goes on from DDSR01000332.1 coordinate 1,593, forward strand.
GCGCGGGTCGAGCGTGAAGCGCCGCCAGTCCGCCCCCCCGACGTCGAAGGAGGCGTCGCTGCCGCTGAGGTCGTCGGGGAAGGTCGTCCCGTCCAGCTCGACGTGCCAGGGGACGAAGATGGGATCTTGCTGGTCGCCGTTGGTGGGGGCCAGGGGCAGCCGCCTTCCCGTACCGTCGCCGGGATCGTACTCCTGACCCCAGGGCGGCGCCGAGCCGCCTCCGAGATCGATGAAGGTGATCAGCACCTTCTGCTGGCCGCCGTCGGGGAGGGCATCAAGGACCTCTCGCAGGTAGCGCCAGGAGCTGCAGGAGGCGATCCGGTCTTGGAGCACGCCGACGTCGAACTCGCTGGCCCCGATCCAGGGGAGGGAGAGCGCGGCGCCGGGGCCGGAGATGTCGTAGATGTGCGGCAGGAAGAGGTTGACCAGGCCCGGCTGGCGCACGATGGCGGCGTCGAGGGCTACGGTGTCTCCGACCATGGCGCTGGTGTTGTCGAAGGCGTCCTGGAGGTGGAAGGAGACCAGGTTGATGGCGAGGCGGGGGGGCGGGGTGCTCTGGCTGCCTGAACCCCAGCCAGGGAGCTGTTCAAGCAGCCGCTCCAACAGCTCTTGGGAGAGGGGCTCCAAGGGACCCAGGCCGGGGCCCGTGGGGATCACGGGGTATCCCTGCTGATAGAGCCACTGAATCAGCTCCTTCAGCCAGTCCTGGTCGTCGAAGGGATCCCCGCCGGGGACCGGCACGAGACGATCATGAGGGTGATCGAAGATCTCCTTCCATGGAAGGTGTCGGAACCACCACCTGGGGTTGGTGTAGGTTTGCGGGGTGGACCTGTACCGGCTGCCGACCCGGTACGACCGGGCCTGAGCGTCCCGAGCGGTGTCGGACCCGGTCGGGTCATGGTGGAGCTGAGTCCGAGGCAACACCTCGATCGTGCCCTGGCCAGGGAGTGGCAGGCCGGCTGCTTGGATGAGGAGCAGCTCGGCCATGTCGAGCTGGACCCCGTAGCGCGCCGGCCGACGGCCGGTGTAGCGCCGGGTGATCGGCGGCCGCAGCGGGGTCAGGGCGGGCCAGGCGCGGGTCATGGGGGGAGTATACCGCTCACGTCAGGGGATGTGGACGCAGGCGCAGGAGCTGTTCTCCAAGCGGCGCACCCAGGGGGCATCGATGGCGGTCCGGATGATGGTGTGGACCAGCTCGACGCCGGACTGGAGGGTCCCCTCCGTCCAGAGGTGGTAGGGACCAGCGGCCGTGATGTCGATGTAGTCCTGGTTGCTGGCGGTGGGGGTGCTGAGCTTCACCAGCCTGCCCGAGATGGACGGCTCTTCCCCGGAGCAGAGGCAGCCCGTATAGGCGCTGATGCGCAGGGTGGTGCCTGGGTCGATGGAGTGGAGCCGGCCCTGGATGTGGACCAGGGTGCCCTGGCCCAGCGTGCGGGCCGTGTCCATGCACATCTTGTAGGTCGCCTGGGGTGCGTTCTCGTCGTTCTTGGTCTCCATGACCGCGCGGTTGTGGATGCGGGCCTCGAGCTTGCGGTAGGGCACTTCGGTACCTCCGGAGTGGGTTTGACACCCCGGGCCTTCCGAGGGTACCTACACGCTACGCTACGCTACGCTACGCTACGGGATCCACTATTGCGCCGGATTCTTGACATGGAATTTGCATCTGGCGACCACCCGGGCCGGCGCGCTCCCCCGCGTTAGCTCCTGGACCTGGAGACCGCGTGACCGACGAACCCCGCTTCGACCTCTTCCATGGCACCCGCAGCTACATCGCCGACGAGGGCCTGATGGCCGACGTCAACTGCGCCATCGCGCTGGGCCGCCCGCTGCTGGTGCGCGGCGAGCCAGGGACCGGCAAGACGATGTTGGCCCGGGCGGTCGCCGAGGCCCTGGGGCACCGGCTGCTGACCTGGCATGTGAAGTCGACGACCCAGGCCAAGGAGGGGCTGTACCACTACGATGTGGTCCAGCGGCTGAACGACAGCCGCTTCGGGGACGCCGATGTCAGCGACATCCGGCGCTACATCCGGATGGGGGTGCTGGGCCAGGCCTTCAAGGCCGAGGACCAGACGATCCTGCTGATCGACGAGATCGACA
>DDSR01000332.1:3767-45196 GCA_002343455.1 Deltaproteobacteria bacterium UBA2385
TCCTGCGCCGCTGCGTCTTCCACTACATCGCCTTCCCCGACCGGGCCCGCATCGCCCGCATCGTCAACGCCCACCTGCCGGACCTGGAGGGTGCGCTGGTGGACGCGGCGGTGGCCCGCTTCTACTCGCTGCGGGCGGTCCAGGGGCTGCGCAAGAAGCCCTCGACCAGCGAGCTGCTGGACTGGTTGGCGGTGCTGGCCCGCGCCGGCGTCTCGCCAGACCAGATCGCCCGCAAGATGCCCTTCATGGGGATCCTGGTGAAGCAGGAGCAGGACCTGGAGCTGCTCGCCCGCACCAAGGGCTGGGAAGCTTAGCCCCATGTTCGACCTCCTCCTCCTCAACCTGCGCGCCCAGGGCGTCCCTGTGGGGCTCTCGGAGTGGATGGTCTTCCTGGACGGGCTGCGGCGGGGGCTGGCCCAGGACATGGAGGGGCTCTACCGCTTCGGGCGCTCGGTGCTGGTCCACAGCGAGACGCAGTTCGACGCCTGGGACCTGGCCTTCCAGGCGACCTTCGCCGGGGTGGAGCTGGAGCCGCAGATCCACGAGAAGTTCCAGGCCTGGCTGGCCGAGGCGCTGGCGGGGGCGGCGCCCTACGAGGGCGAGCGGGTCGAGGTGAGGGAGGACCCCGAAGAGCTGCGGCGGATGCTGCGGGAGCGGCTGCTCGAACAGAAGGAGCGGCACGACGGCGGCAGCAAGTGGGTGGGGACCGGCGGGNNCCGGCGGGACCTCGCCCTTCGGCAGCCACGGCAAGAGCAGCGGCGGGATCCGGGTGGGCGAGGGCGGCGGCCGCTCGGCCATCCAGGTGGCCGGCGAGCGGCGCTGGGCGGACTACCGGGTAGACCGCGAGCTGCAGAGCCGGGACCTGCTGGTGGCCCTGCGGGCCCTGCGGCGGCTGGCCAAAGAGGGGCCGCTGTCCCTGCACGTGGACAAGACGATCGACGCCACGGCCCACAACGCGGGCGAAATCGAGCTGGTGGAGGAGCGCGAGCGCCGCAACCGGGTCCATGTGGTGCTGCTGATGGACACCGGCGGCTCGATGGCGCCTCATGCGCGGCTGGTCGAGGCTCTGTTCACGGCGGCGAGCGAGACCAAGGGCTTCAAGAGCCTGCAAGCGCTACAGTTCCACAACGCGCCCTACGGCTGGCTGTACGAGGACTACCGAAATTTCAAGCGGCATCCCATTCCAGAGCTGCTGGCCCGCTGGACGCCCGAGCACCGGCTGGTCTGGGTGGGCGACGCCAGCATGGCACCGTACGAGCTGTTCCAGCCCTGGGGCAGCGGAGCCTGGGACGGCAGCGGCCACACGACGATGAGCGGCCTGGACTGGATGGCTGCGATCCGCAAGCGCTGCCCGGCCAGCGTCTGGCTGAACCCGGACCCGCCCCGCTACTGGGAGCACCCGACGGTGCGCGCAGTAGGGGCGGTGTTCCCGATGTTCTCGCTGACGCTGGCCGGCCTGCGCGACGCGGTGCGCAAGCTGCGCTCGGGGTAGGCGAGCGTTCGGGGGTGAGGGACAGTCCGCTGGGTCACCACGCCACGAGCAGGATGCCGCGATCGAGCCTGCGGCTCAGGCACTGGGTCACCGACCGTCCGTAGGCCTGGCGATCGACGCCCTCGGGCAGGGTGACGTGGAGGATGTAGAGGTTGACCATCAGCACGTACTCAGCGATCTTCCAGTTCAGGTCGAGCGAACATTCGAACAGGCCTGCCTCGATGCGCGACTCGATCTCGCGGAGGCGCCAATGGGGATCGACGTTGATGCGGATGGCGATGTCCGCGGGGTCGCGATGGGTGGAGATCAGGCCGATGCCGCCGGGGTCGGGGTCGATCAGGGGCAGCTGCAGCTCGTTGGAGGTCGTGTGCTCGTTCCTGATGAAGATGCGTCGATCGTAAGCGCGGGCAGGCAGGCGGAAGTAGATTCGGCCGGGCTCGACGAGATCGGGGTCGATCAAGATCCCGCCGGCATGAACCCTGAGCTCCGGGCTGCTGGAGATCCCTTCGCCCTCGAGGATCAAGGCCTGGCCGCGGCTGACGAGCTCGGCTGGGTGACCGTTGGGCAGGAGGAGGCGGTGGATGACAGGGCTGGTGGGTTGAAACAGAGCTTCCAGTCGGAATGCCGAGCCAGTGCCCTTAACGAGAATCGTTGCTGTCTCGTTCGCGTTTTCAAGCCACGCAATCGCCTTCATAACTGGGTACATGGGATCTTCGGGCGGCTCCATTCGTTGATAGAGAACTCGAGTACCGTTGGGAGTCAGTACCTCAATCTCCCAATCCACCTCTCGCCCCGCTAGGTGCCACAGCTCCAACGAGAGGCTTCCCATTCCGGGTGTGGGCATGGTCAGACAAAAAGTGTCACCAGGCACGAGTTCTATGTCCCAGTCCGCCCAAGATAGTACGTTTGGTTCCACGACTCTGCATTCAAGGCGAGTCGCATCCGGAGTTGAGGCCCAGCTTGCAGCCACGAGCAACCATGGCGACATCACTCGGCCTCGAAGGGAAAGGTACTTGAAAATTCCAAGCCTCCATCCGATTCAACCTCGACCCTGACCAAGTGAGTCCCGCTGGTCCACTCGGTGGTATCGACTACACAGTTTCGGCTGAAACCAGATGCGACTTTGGTATCGGTACAACCGAGCACCTCATCCACGTACACCCTGACCTCGCTGACCTGTGGCTGTCGCAGGACGATGTGAAGGCGTCGCGCGCCCCGCAGGATGGTTCCGGGCCTGGGATTGGCGATGCTGATTGTGGGCGAGAAGGCTACACCAGACGGGGAGCTAAAGGCATAGCTCATTGATGACATGGAGCTGGGGTCGAGATCGCTGCTCGTCACAACCGCGCTCTTGATGGTGTCCATGGGCAAGGTGCGAACGTAGCCGTTGCCTGACCCGCGCGGCTCGTGAAGGATCGCCACGAAGCGCCCGTTGTCTGCGACCTCGACACCGATGTTTCGGTGGGTGGTCCCGGTCCCGGTGTTGGCGAAAATGGACGTCACCGGATTGAAAGAAGTCGGAGCGCTGGACAGATCCAGCACGGCGACCGTTCGGTCCGTGGTTCCGGTGAGTTGCCGGCAGGCCACGAAGGCGAAGTCGGTGTTCCCGGTGGGATCAATCGCGATGGCGTCGAGGTGGTCGCAGTCGCCCGAGACGGTGTGCCCGCTTGTTTCTCCGTCGAAGTCGGTCTGGATCAGCTCAAAGTCCGTTCCCGTGCCGTAGTAGAAGACGGCCAGCGCGGCGCTGCCGTCGGCCCGCCAGGCCAGGTCTCTTCCGGTGTAGGTGCCCGTCACCGTGCTCAAGGACTCCGTGACCTGGATGGCCTCCTTGGCGGAGTCGTCGGGATCGGGATGGGCGTGGACCAACACGTCGTAGTCGTCGGAAGAGGCGCTCTGGTCGCTGAGCATGAGCGCCAAGGAGGAGCCGTCGGGGTGAACGGCGACCCCCATGCCGACGGGCTCCGCGCTGGTGAAGTCCTCCCACAGCAGCGCAGTGGGCGCCTCGCGGGTGCCCGTCCAGGTGTCGAAGCTCTCCAGGACCATGGTGCCCTCGCTCCGGGTCGCGACATTGAGCAGGCCACTGGCCAGGACGCCAAGGTCGGTGCGGGGACCGACTTCACCCTCGAGCGCGATCGTGCCGACGTAGTCAAGCTCGGTTGCGGTGTAGCTGCTTATCGACTGGCTGTCGCGGCAGAGGACGAAGACCATGTCCCCAAGGGGATGAACGACGACATCGACGGGCTCGACGCAGCCGTCCTCGCTCAGGTCGCGGCTGACCACCGTGCCCGACTCGCGCTGACCGGTGCTCGGGTCGACGATCTGCGAGACCAGGACGTTGTCTTCGTCATCGACGGCGTAGATCCGTAACGCTCGCCGGTGGGCCGGCAGGGACCGACTGCGGCTGAGTCCGTCGAAGACCACCTCGAACAGGTTGAGTCTGGGCACTCCCCCTGATTCCCAGAGGCGAAAGCCGGTTGTGATGGCTTGGATGTCGTCTGAAGCCTGTGTAATCGCTTCCGTTGTCTTGTTGATTGCCAGGTCCGGCGCCAGGGCCTGGTGAAGGCCCAGCGCCGCTCCCACTGCCGGGGCGCTGTAGGAGGTCCCCGCGGCTTGTGATCCCGATTCGTAGACCAGGTAGGGCTTCTCTTCGGTGCCGTTCCAGCGCGCGCCCGCCAGCCTCCAGCCATCATACGGTGCGGCCATGTCAACGAGCGCACCGCGGTTGCTCCCCACGCCAGGTCCCCAGACGGCCGGGATGTCCGTCTCGATGCCGTTGCCGCCGGCGTGGGTGCCGCCGACCACCAGGGTGGTCTTCGGGCAGGCCTTCTTTGCCCATTGAGTGATCGAGTCCAGTTGATTGACGTTGGTATAGACCTGTCGGTCATTGCCGGCCGAGACCACCCAGGGATTGCGCTCGCATGAGCTCTTGACGAGGACGCGGAGGTCGCGGTTCAGCTTCGACTCGTTGATGGTGGGGGTGCTGGGATTGTCGACGTCCGCGAGGTAGGCAGCGCCCACGTTGAGGCCGAGGGGAATGACGAGGGGCTGCCCTCTCAGCGCGGCGTTGTGGGTGGTGCCAGCCAAGGCGAACATGAAGAGGGTCGAGCTGTTCTCGATGCCCGAGGTGTCGGAGCCCGCGACAGTGTAGTTGTTGACGACGACGATCTCGTGCGCGATGGACTCCCCGGGTTCGTCGGTCATGACCCCGGCACCGGACTCGTCGTCGGCGTCGTCGTTGATCCCGAACAGGTCCATGCTTGCCCAGATCCCCGCCATGTTCGGCAGTGATCGAGCAGCGCCGTCCAGCCAGTCCGGTTCCCCCTGGCTGGCCCCCCCGACGATCGACGCCGTTTGGTTGCCGTGGTTCGTCCCGGAGAGCAGAGTGGAGGCATGTCCAGGCGCGGCGGTCGCGCCCCAGCCGGTCGCAGGGCTGTACTCCCAGAGCTGGAAGGTTCGGGAGGGGAACTCAATGGGTGTTGAGCCGAGCCAGCCGCTGCCCAGGTAGAGGCCAGTGTCGAAGATGACCATGCCGGGATCGGCCGGAAGGCTGGACAGCTCGCTGAAGCGCAGCAAGCGCCGGGCTTCTTCCAGGCTGATCTGGGCCATGGCGCCGGTATGGCCGTTGTTGGCATAGAGGAGGTCGTAGTCGCCAGGGATGGTCAGGCCGCTGTGGGACGTGATCCGACCTTCGGCCGAGACGCTTGTGACCGCGTCCTCCAACGTCAAGGCACCGATTGCCTCCGTCAGGTCATCCAGGACAGGCGTATTGAGCGGGTCAGAGGCCGTCCACTCTACCTGGAAGGCGTTGAGCATGGGAAGGGCGCCGACGATGGTCCAGTCTGACCAGGAGGTGAGCCCCGAGACAACGTCATCCAGGACTGCCTCGACCCCCGCGCGATCCAGGTCGCGGCGAAAGCTGACCAGGGTGCGGTTCAGGTAGACCGGGTTGGCGGAGAGTCCACTGAACCAAGCCGCATCCGGCGCGCTGTAGCTCGACGCGCTCTCGGGCTCGCTCTCCCCCACTTCGAACAACAGCGCGTTGCTCTCCTGGCCAATGACCATCACGCGGACCTCTCCGTCGACCGCGTTTGCTGGAATGATTATCTCAAGCTCGGTCTCGCTGGCCGAGACGACGCTCGCCATGGCCTCGCCGAAGAGCACGGTGGAGCCTCCTGCGGATTCCGCCAATCGTTGGCCAACCAGCCAGACCGTGTCTCCCCGGGAGGCCTCGCTGATCGAGAGCCCGAGCTCGTCGACGATCTCGGTCAGCACCGGCGGGTCAACGACGAAAGAGGCGCTCAGGTTGTATGCCCCCTCACTGCCGGCCACCTCGATGCAGACGGTCGCTTCTTCGTCAAGGGGGAGGTCGAGCACCGCAAAGCCGAGGTCCGAGCTATCAGAGTCGAGCACGGCGCTGGTGTCGGCATCGGTGGCAAGGAGCACGAAGTCATCGGACACGTTGGACTGGTTGTGCAGTTCGACGCGTAACATGCCGGAGTGGGGGGCAAAGAAGCGGAAGACGTCCACGTCGGTCCCGCTGGCCAGGTCACCCTCGCCCGAGGCGGTCAAGGAGAGGCTCTCGCCCGTTGTACAACTGTCGTTCGGCTCGCTGTCGAGGGCCAAGGCGCCCCGGGGTGCCAGCGCTAGCGTGATGCCGAGCACAGTGGATAGGGTGCGGGGGGGGCTCATGGGCATCTCCGGGGTGAGCTGGAGGAAGCTACCATAGGGAGAGTTGGGGTACAAGCGGCGATCCACAAGCGCTGCCCGGTCAGCATCTGGCTGAACCCGGACCCGCCGCGCTACTGGGAGCACCCGACGGTGCGCGCAGTAGGGGCGGTCTTTCCGATGTTCCGGCTGACCCTGGCGGGCCTGCGCGACGCGGTGCGCAAGCTGCGGTCCGGGGGTCAGGCTCTCACCATGAAACCCTCCGAAACGGAACGTCTGGCTCGCGCTGCTCGCCGTCGCAGCGAATGGCGGGAGAGCTACGACGGGGTTGAGCTGCCACTTGCGCCAGATGACCCCGCAGATCGCCTCGCTGCGTTGAGCCGGCTGAGCGAGGAGATGTTGCTTCTCTCCGGTCAGGCGCTCCCCGTCTACAGCCGCGCCCAGATACCGGGTCGTGTCATCCGACCGACCGCAGAATGACCCTGGGCAGGCTCAACGAAGACTTCGAGGATCTGCTCGATGCCTTGCAAGACGCGAAGGTTGAGTTTGTGATGATAGGTGCGCACGCCCTTGCGGTGCATGGTGTCGAACAAAGGACCTGCTGGACATCGACCTGCTGAGGGAGGCTGGCTTGCTCAAGGACCCGAAGCCCTGAGAGCCTCGGGTCCTCGGGCGCGATGAATCACGCCCCTACGGGTCGGCGCGATGAATCGCGCCCCTACAGGGCGGCCTTGACCGCGTCGTAGTCGGGCTCGACGCCGGGGTTCGGGGCGATCCACTCGTAGACGACCTTGCCGGCCTCATCCACGACGAAGACGGCGCGCTGGCTGGCGGTGTAGCCCTCCATCCCGGCGAAGTTGTCCAGAGCCACGCCGTAGGCGCGGACGGCCCCGCGGGCGTAGTCGGAGAGCAGGGGGAAGTTGAGCTCGTTCTGCTTGGCGAAGGCGGCGTTGGAGAAGGGCGCGTCGACGCTGATGCCGAGGACGGTGGCGTTGAGGTCGTTCATGGCGGCCATGGAGTCGCGGAAGGTGCAGAGCTCCTTGGTGCAGACGCCGGTGAAGGCGGCCGGGAAGAAGGCGAGGACGACCTTCTTGCCGCGCAGGTCGGAGAGGGTGACGGGCTTCTTCTCGTGGTTGAAGAGGGTGAAGTCGGGGGCGGTCTGGCCGTTGAGGGACATGGGAGCTCCAGGGTGGGGGAGGGGGATCAGGAGGGGGAGACGGCCTCGGCGAGGTCGTCGAGCAGGGCCCCGCGAGTGGAGCGGGTGAGCTCGACCGCGTGGCTGTAGTGAGGGTGGTCGACGAGGAGGCGGACGGGCTGGTCCATGGCGGCCAGGGCCTGCCGGGCCTGCGCGTCGAGGGGGAAGCGCACGAACTGCACGGCGGAGACGCGCTGCTCGTTGAACTGTTCACCGTCGAAGCGGGCCGCCCAGCGCTGGCCGGCGGCCTCGATCCAGAGGTGCTGGTGCAGGCCGACCAGCAGGCGGACCATGCGGTCGCGCTGGTCCGCCTCGGGGTACTCGACCAGGAGGGTGGCGGCGAGCTCGTCGGGAGCGGGCAGCAGGGCGTTGTAGGTGTCCAGCTCGTGCAGGACGGCGTCTCCGTGCAGGCCCTCGACCCGGCACATCTCGTGGACCTGCCAGCGCACGGTGGTGCGGTTCTCGAAGAGCAGGGTCATGTTCGGGCCCAGGGCGACCCGGCGCACAGCCTGGGCGCTGAGCACCTGGGAGAGGTGGCGCTGCCGGTCGGCGACGAACTCGGCGACGGGGAGGATCTCCTCGCGACGGACGGGGTTCATGGCTGCTCCTTCTTGCGGGCCGGGGACTTGGCCAGCTCGGCGCCGCCGTAGGCCTGCCAGACGATCTCGATCGGGTGCTTGACCTTCTTGCCGGTGCCCTCTTCGATCTGCAGCTTGGCGATCAGGCAGTCGCTGGACAGGGTCGCGGCGGGCGCGGTGGGCATGGCCTCGAGCATGGGCTTGGCCCACTGCTTGGAGAGCTCGTAATACTCTTTCTTCATGCCCCAGGTGCCGTCCATGCAGGAGCACTTGTCGACCAGCTTGACCGTGGCGCCCGGCAGCTTCTTCATCATATCGCGGCTGCGGAAGCCGATCTTCTGGATCTTCAGGTGGCAGGGCACGTGGTAGCCGATCTCACCGACCTCGTTGACGTAGTCCTCCTTCAGCTCGCCAGCCTTGCGCAGGTTGAAGAGGTACTCCATCAGGTCGAAGCTGGCGGCGGCGATCTGTTCGGACTCCGGCGTGCCGAGGTATTCCTTCCACTCGTGCTTGAGCATGTAGGAGCAGGTCGGACCTGGACAGACGATCTCACAGCCGGCCTGGACGAAGGGCAGCAGGACAGAGACGTTGTGGCGGGCCCACTCGGTGGCCCGGGGCACGTCGCCTCCGTCCAGGGCGGGCATGCCGCAGCACTTCAGGTCCGGCGCGTAGACGGTGATGCCGTTGTGCTCCAGCACCTCGACCGCGGCGCGGCCGACCTGGGGCTCGTTCCACTGCACCGAGCAGGTGTAGAAGAGGACGACCTTGCGGCCGCTGACCTGGTCGGGAGGCGGGAGCTGGCGGCCGCCGGCGCCGAACCAGGAGCGGAAGGTCTGGTCGGCGAACTTCGGGAGCTGCCGGTCGCGGTGGATGCCGCCGACGGCCTCCATCATGACGCGGTTGAGCCGGACCTCGGCCCCGGCGTTGGCGACGATCGGCAGCAGGGTGCCCATCCGCCCGACGAGGTCGGGGTCGCCCAGGATGCGGTCGGAGAAGCTGACGCCGTGTTCTTTGGCGTGGATGGCCTTGTGGCGGAGCATCAGGCGCGGGAAGTCGACGGCGAACTCGTGCGGCGGGGTGTAGGGACAGATGGGGTCGCAGAGCTTGCACTGGTAGCAGAGGTCGACGACCCGGTCGTTGACAGAGAGCGGCAGGCGGTCGAGCGCGTCGCGCTGGCCCATGATGTCGGCGCGGGGGGCGGCGGCGTGGGCGTCGTCGGCCATGGCGGCGTGGTTGCCGTGGGCGTCGACCTGGATGGACTGCGCCGGCGCGGCCTCGTCGGTCGAGGTGTCCAGGGCGTCGATCGCCTGGAAGAGCTCGGGGAAGCTGGGGCAGAGGTTGAAGCAGAGCCGGCAGCCGTTGCAGATGTCGAAGACGCGCTTCTCTTCGGCGATCAGGGCGGTCTTGTCCCAGTAGAGGTCTTCACGAGGGTTGGGCAGGACGACGGCCACGGGCACTCCGAGAGGAGACGAGGCCCGCCCTTCGGGTGAAGAGCGGGCCTTGGGTGGAGCCGAAGGCGGCTCAGTCGATCAGGTTGAGGCCGCCGGCGAACTTGCCAGCGTGGGACTTCTCGGCCTTGGCGAGGGTCTCGAACCAGGTCGCGATCTCGGGGAAGCCCTCGTCCCGCGCGGTGCGGGCCATGCCCGGGTACATGTCGGTGTACTCGTAGGTCTCGCCGGCGACGGCGGCCTTGAGGTTGTCGGCGGTCTCGCCGATCGGCAGGCCGGTGGCCGGATCGCCCACCTGCTTGAGGAAGTCGAGGTGGCCGTGCGCGTGGCCGGTCTCGCCCTCGGCCGTGTCGCGGAAGAGGCCGGCGACCTCGGGGTAGCCCTCGATGTCGGCGACCTTGGCGAAGTAGAGGTAACGGCGGTTGGCCTGCGACTCGCCAGCGAAGGCGGCCTTCAGGTTGTCGTGGGTCTTGGTTCCCTTGAGGTCGGGCATGGAGATCTCCGTCTGGGTGGCGTGCCGGGAGGTGCCCCTGGCAACGGAGGGGGAGTATCACAGCAGAGTGCCCGGGCAAACGGTCGAGGTGCGCTGTTCAGCGCCGCCGCCGCCGGAACAGGGCGAGCAGCGGGAACAGGGCCCAGCCGGCGGACGAGGGCGCCGCCTGGCAGCGTCCGACACTGATCTCGGTGGCCCAGACCCGAAAGCCGTCGTCGAGCTCCAGCACCCGCAGCCCGTCGTCGACGGTGACGCGGCGGCTGCCTACGGCGGCGGCGTTGGAGACGCTGAGGTCCACCTCGACGGTGGAGCCGTCCAGCCGCACCTCGCCGATGATGACGCCCTCTCCGAAGCTGACCGTGGGGAGGGCCGCGGGCGGGCTGTTGAGGGTGATGAGGACGGTCTCGCTGTCCCCTTGCGCGACGGCCTGGGGGCTGAGGGCGAGGACCGCCGGGCGGTCGGCGCCGTCCCGGATCTCCAGCGCTTCGGCGCGGAAGACCTCGACCCCGCGGATGTCGAGCCAGGCGTCTCGCGGGCCCACCGGGGCCTGGGCCCCGATCTGCACGGTGAACACGGCGCGGTCGACGTGCTGGACCTCTACCTCGACCGGCTCGACGCCCTCGCCCAGGTAGAGGTCGGCGGCCTCCAGGCTGGCGGAGTCCAGCAGCAGGGAGGAGCCGGTCAGGACCAGCCGGAGCTGTTCTCCCTGCCAGGCGGTGGAGGGCTCGATGGCCTCGAGCCGGGGGACCGCCACCTCGACCTGGACGGCCTCGCAGAGGTCGCCTTCGAGATCGCCCAGGCTGGTGCGGAAGAGGCCCGAGACCCGGTAGCTGTCCACCGGCCCCGCGGCCGGGGCGGTCGCGAAGGGGAAGACGGTGTCGAGGAGGGGCTGCTCGTCGAGGTAGACCCGGTAGCCGACCAGGGCCTCGCCGGTCTGGGGGGCGGTCCAGGTCAGGGGGACCTCGGTGCCCCAGGTGCGCTCGGTCGGGCCCACCAGGTCGTCGGGCGCGGGCAGGTAGACGCGGGTTGTGCCCGGTCCGTCCGCTGGCCAGGAGGAGACGTTCTGGCCGTCGCTGGCCTCGATGCTCCAGGTGATCGTGCCGGGGACCTGGGCGGGGAGGGTCAGGGCGAAGCGGTCGCTGCCGGTCGCGGTGAAGTCGCTGCGCTGGCTGGGGCCGTCCTGGGTGGACCAGAGGAGGCTGACCTGCTGGACCTGCTGATCGTCGACGGCGCTGAGCTCGAAGGTCGGCCCCTGGTCGAAGCGGCTCCACTCTTCGGGGGCGAGGTCGAGGGCGACGTTGGGGGGGACGGCGTCGCCAGACCAGATCGAGACGTCGTCGACGTACCACCCCAGGGCGCGGCCGGCGTCGCTCTCGAGGACGAGGCGGACCTTGGAGGCGTCGTCCAGCTCGCTGAGGTCGAAGTAGAGGGGCTCCCAGGTGCGGGGGTTTCCCGGGAAGCCGTCGGCCGAGGGGTAGCCGTAGACCGGCGCGGCGACCGTCCACTCGACGCCGTCGAAGGTCTCGATCGTGGCCGTGTCGCCGCTGGCGAGGTCCAGCCAGGACCAGAAGACCAGCACCGGGTCGCTGACGCCGGCCAGGTCGAGCGGGGCGAGGGTCAGGCTGATGCTGTTCTCGCGCAGGTACTCCCCGTCGAGCTCGGTGCCCCAGAGGCGGGTCCCGCTGTGGGCCGCGGAGGGCCCGACCCCGGGCTCGCCCCACTCCCACTGCGGGAGATCTCCCTCGGAGAGGAAGGCGCCGTCGTCCGCCTCGAAGTCCCAGAGCTGGACGAGGCTGGCGGGCGCCGCAGAGGCCGCGCTGTGCAGCAGGAGGAGCAGGCCGGTCATGGCGCTTCCGGCTGGTCGGGCAGCTCGTAGCGGATGCGGATGGTCGAGCCCGCGGGGGGCGGGACCTGGAACACCAGGGCGGGAGGCTCGGCCTGGATCAGGAAGGCGCTCTCGTCCTGGCGCTCGTCGTCGATCCAGACGGCCTCGCTGCCGTCGACGGGGCTGGCCTGGAGCGGGAAGGTGGAGGGCCAGTCGATGCCCGCCTCGCCGATGGCGGCGATGACGGTGCCGAGGTCGGCCTCGCAGATGCTGCCGCTGACCCCGCCGGAGAGGGCGGCGACCTCGGCGTAGCGGTCGCTTGGGATGGCGCTCTCGCAGCCATCGGGCGGCAGGCCGATGATGGCCGAGAGGACCGCCGCCCGCCCGGTGCGCTCGGCCTCGTCGGCCAGGAAGTCCACGAAGGCGCCGACCGGGTCCTCGCCGAGGAGCTCGCCGCTCTGATCCTCGCCGTCGCTGACGATGACGACGTGCAGCGCGGCGTCCTGTCGGCGGAAGCCGATGTTCTGCTCGGTGCTGAGGGGCGGGGTGAGGGCCAGCCAGGCGGCGTCGAGCCCCGCCTCGACCACCGTGGCCGAGGTCCCGACGTCGGCGGAGGCGGCGAAGGCGGCGGAGGGGTCGTCGAGGTCGGGGTGGACGACCCAGGGGTTGCCGCGCAGCACCCCGGCCTGGGCCCCGCTGGTGTCGGTGGCGATGACCCCGGCCTGCCAGGCGAGATCGTAGGCAACCAGCGCCTGGATGAAGGAGTCGAAGGCCGAGGCGAGGGCGGCCTGCTCCTCGGCCATCGAGCAGGAGTTGTCGATCACCCAGAGCACGTCGACGGCCGGCAGGGGCGCCTGCGTGAAGCTCTCCTCGACCACGACGGGGTCGACCGCCTCCTCGCTGCGGCGGAAGAGGTTCCACTCGACGCAGGACGAGAGCAGCAGCACGACAGCCGCGAACCCCGATGGCCTTGGCGAACGCATGGCGCTCCTTTGAGATCCGTCCCTGGAGGGAAGCTACCACAGCCGGCGCGGCGGGGGGACCCGGCCGGCGCTTCAGCGAATCACGTCGGGGGCGTCGGGCACGGTGTGCCAGGCCTCGAGCTCGGTGACCAGCTCGTCCTCGGGGCTCTGGCGCTTCAGGCGCAGGCGGCGGAAGCCCCAGGTGTTGTTGAGCCGGTACTCGCGATGGAGGCTGACGTAGCGACCGACATAGGCCGGGAAGCCCAGGGCGTTGAGGGCTTCGGAGCGGCGCAGGGGCTGGGGGAGGGGGACCGTTACCAGGTAGATGGCGTCGTCCTTGACCTGGACCTCGCCTCGCTCGAAGCGGGCCCGCTGGGCGCCGTCGGGGAGGTCCTCGACCGCCTGCAGGGCCCCGAGCTGGTCGGCGAGCACATCCCGGTTGAGCCGGAAGGAGGCGCCTCCCAGGTAGAGCACGTCGACGTAGACGCCCTCGGGCTTGAGGTAGGGCTCGGTGGCGGAGCGGTTGAGGCGATCGGCGCTGGCGGCGCGCTGCTCGGCCGAGGGCTGGCTGGCGAGCAGGGCCTCGGCGGGCACCCCTTGAAGCACGGGCTCTTCGGGGCCGCAGCCGGCGAGGGCCACCAGGGCGAGGGCGAGGCAGACTGGACGCGTGGCCATGCTCCTTCCTGCCTCCTCGCCGGACAGGATATCCCAAGGGCGCGACGGGAGGCCGGATGGCGGCAGATGACCGGGTGGAGCGAGCGGAAGGCGACGTTGAGGTGAGGATCCTCCTCTTCGCCGGGCTGCGCGAGCGGCGAGGGGTGTCCGAAGAGCAGCTGCGCGTGCCCTCGGGCACCACGGCGCGCCAGCTCTACGAGCGCCTCTTCCCGGCCGGGCCCGAGGGGCGGCTGCCGGTGCTCTTCGCGGTCGACCAGCAGTGGGTGGACGGCGAGGCGCCGCTGGCCGACGGGCAGGAGGTCGCCTTCATCCCCCCCCTGGGAGGTGGCTGATGCTGGCCGAGCTGAGCTCGTCGCTGATCGATCCGCGCGCGGTCGAGGCGGCCGTCGCCCACCCCGGCGCGGGGGCGATCCTGACCTTCCTGGGCGTGACCCGGGACAGCTTCGGCAGCAAGCAGGTGCTGCGCCTGGAGTACGAGGCCTGGCCCGAGATGGCCCGCGCCGAGCTGCTGCGCATCGGCGCCGAGCTGGAAGAGCGCTGGCCGGGGGCGCGGGTGGCCTTCGTCCACCGGGTGGGCGTCGTGGCGGTCGGCGAGGCCAGCGTGGCCATCGCGGTCAGCGCGCCGCATCGCGACGAGGCCTACCAGGCCAGCCGCTTCGCGATCGACCAGCTCAAGCGCCGCGTACCCATCTGGAAGAAGGAGTGGTACACCGACGGCTCGTCGTGGAAGGCCAACGCTGGGGAGGCGGTCGAGAATGGATGAGCAGGACAAGGGGCTGGGCTTTCGCCCGCGGGCGGTCGAGGACTACTTCGATCCCGATCTGAACCCCTACATGAAGAGCCACCTGGAGTTCGGCCCCGAGGTGATCTCCGCCGAGGACGGGCCGACCTTCAAGGGGCGCTGGCACGAGGCCTTTCCGGCTCGCCCGGGGCCCCGCCCCGAGCTGCACCTGGAGATCGGGCCCGGCAACGGCTTCCACCTCAGCGGGATGGCGGCCCTGCACCCCGAGCGCAACTGGCTGGGCATCGAGATCCGCTTCAAGCGGGTGGTCCTGACCGCCCGCAAGCTGCGCTCGGCGGGCTGCGAGAACGCCCGGGTCCTGCGCTACGACGCGCACCACCTGGACGATCTCTTCGCCGAGGGCGAGATCGACGGCCTGTACGTGCACCACCCCGATCCCTGGAAGCGCGAGAAGCGGGCCAAGCACCGGCTGCTCCTGCGGCCCTTCGCCGAGTGGATCGGGCGGGCGCTGCGTCCGGGCGGGACGATGCGCATCAAGAGCGACTTCCACAGCAACCTGGACGACTTCGAGGGCCTGATCGAGGAGCTGCCGCTGCGGGTGGTCCGCCGGGTGGACGATCTGCGCGCCCAGGGCCTGCCCTGGCCGGAAGAGGACGACGTGACGACCAACTACCAGAGCAAGTTCGACAAGCGCGGGCTCCCCGTGGCGGCGATGCTGCTGGTCCGCGACTGAGACTCAGGGCGCGGGGGCTCAGGGCGCCGGGAGCGCGGAGGCTCTGAGCGCCTCGCGGGCGCGGCGGACCAGGGCCCGCGGGTCGATCCGGTCGACGACCAGGAACCAGATCGCGGTGCTGGCTTGCACCAGGTAGACCCACCAGTGCAGGGTCAGCGCGAAGGCGACGGCGGCGGCGTCCATGCTGGAGGCGCCCTCGGGGACGGGCTGCGGGCCGCTGATCCCGTACAGCATCAGGCCTCCGCGGAGGGCGGCCTCGTAGGTGCCGACCGCCCCCGGGGCCCCGGGGATGACCCCGCCGAGCATGCTGACGGCCAGCAGGCCGACGCCCTCGGCGTAGCCGACCAGCGAGCCGAAGCCGAAGGACCAGGCCGCCAGCGGGAACATCCAGATGCTCGCGACCCAGGTGAAGGCGGTGAGGCCCAGCACCTGGACGAGCAGGGCGGGGCGCCGCAGCCCCTGCAGGCCGTCGAGGAAGTTGTGGGCGAAGCCGGTCAGGCGCAGGAGCAGCGAGCGCCAGCGGGCCGGGCCGCGATCGAGCAGGGGCAGGACCCGGTCCAGCAGCCGGCGGCCCCCCAGGAGGACCGTTGCGAAGCCGATCGCCAGCGCGGGCAGGGCCAGCCAGGCGACCCGGCGGGCGGTCTGGATGGCCTCGGCGCTGCCCGGGGCGAGGTCGAGCAGCCCCGGGGGAGGGGGGAGCAGCGTGGCGGCCGCGGCGATCATGCAGAGCGTGGCGAAGAGGTCGACGCTGCGCTCGACGAAGACCAGGGCGAAGCCCGCCCCCATGGGCAGGCCGTGGCGCTCCAGCAGGAGCAGCGGCCGGACGACCTCGCCGATCCTGCCCGGCAGGGTGTTGATGGCCAGGAAGCCGACGCAGAGGACCGAGAGGTGCTCGCGGTAGGGCAGGGGAGCGGCGGCGGCGTCGAGGATCAGCTTCTGACGCAGCGCGCGGAGGCCCTGCTGGCCCAGGAAGATGGCGGCGACGGCGAGGAGGCCGGGCCAGCGGGCGCTGCCGATGGCCGCGCCCACCTCGGCGAGGGGGACTCCCCAGAGGGCCAGGGCCAGGGCGAGCGCGGCGACCGCCAGCCCCAGGGCGAGGCGGCGTTGTTCCGGTCGGAGGGTCATCGGGCCGGACGGCGGGTCATTTGGCCTGACGCCGGCGCCGGCCCCGCAGCAGCAAGGGGAGGGCCAGGAGCGCTGCTCCCGCCGAGCCGGAGCCGCCGCAGCCCGGGCCGCGCAGCGGATCGGAGCCGAGCAGGTACTCCTCGAGGTTGCTGAGCTCGTCGCCGTCGGGGTCTTCCGCGGCGTCGTCCAGCGTGGGATCCAGGCCCCAGCGCTCCTCCCAGCGGTCGCTCATGCCGTCGTGGTCGTCGTCCCGGGGCAGGACGAGGTCCATGCCCTCGCGGTGCTGGCCGGGGGCGAGGTGGAAGGTCTCGGCGCGGATGGGGTGGGCCTCGCCGGGCCAGACCAGCGCGACGTAGCCGGGATCGTCGAGGCAGTAGGCGCCCAGCCGGGTGTCCAGCAGGTAGGCGCCCTCGCGCAGGCCGCCGATGGTCCAGGTGCCGTCGGCCGCGCTGACGGTGCTCCAGGTGTCGCCCCCGACGGGGGTGACGTAGACGGCCGCGCCGTAGACGGGCTTGCCCTCGTCGTCGCGCAGGGTGCCCGAGAGCCTGGCCCCGGCGTCGAGCTGGACCTGGACCCGGCGGGTGGAGGCGGGCTCGACGACGATGGGCTGGGGCTCGCCGGCTTCGTCGGCGTTGACCCACTCGCTGACCCGGTCGGCCGGGTAGCCCCAGGCGAAGGCGGTGTACTCGGCGCCGAAGAGGCCGGAGATGGTCACCAGGCCCTGATCGTCGGCCGCCGAGCCCTTGCCCACCGAGTACGTGCTGTTGTAGACCATCGCCCGGACCCCGGCCCCGCTCTCGCCGAAGTCGAGCTCCAGGATCGCCTCGGCCGGGGCGGTCAGGTCGGCGCCCTCGACCAGCACGCCCTCCTCGTTGGCGTCGATCGCCTCGGTCGGGCGATCGACGTCGGGGTAGTAGGTGGTGGCGATGCCCTCGGCCTGCGCCCAGACCAGGGCGTCCCCGGGGGGCAGCCCCAAGGCCTGGTAGTTGCCCTCGGCGTCGGTCTGGAGGGTCTGGATCTGACCGCCGCTGTAGGCGTAGACGATCGCCTCGGGCACCGGGCCGTCGGGGCCCCGCACCTGGCCGCTCAGCCCGATCCCGTCGAGCAGCGTGACGGTGCCGATGTCGGCGCCCGCCCCGGGCAGGACCTCCCAGCTCGGGGCTTCGTCGGCCAGGTAGGTGGGCTCGGAGCCGAGATACTGGGTCGGCCACCCGGCGACGGAGACGCCCAGCGACCAGTCGGTGGCCTGGCCGGGGCTGATGTCCAGCCCCAGCACCGAGAAGCGCCCGTCCAGGTCCGTGGTCGTGGCGCGAGACTGCCCGCTGACCGGTTCGCTCTCGCCGTAGGCCGTCACGGTGGCGTTGGCCACGGGCTGCCCCTGGCCGTCCTGGAGCAGGCCGTGGAGCATCCCGCCCTCTTCCAGGCCCAGGTCGAGGCCCTCGACCCGGTCGTCCTGTTGGACCGAGACGGCCGCTCCGGCGCAGTAGGAGCGCTCGGCCGGGTAGTAGCGCTCGACCCGGTTCAGGCTCGCCGGAGGCAGCGCCCGGAGCCGCCACGATCCGGCCTCGACCCCCTCCAGGGTCCAGGAACCGTCCGGCCCGGTCAGGGTGTAGACGTAGGAGAGGCGCGAGTCGTAGGCGACGATGTAGGTGCCTTCGATCGGCTGGCCCTCGGGGCTGGTGCGCAGGGTGCCGCTGAGGGTGGCGCCCCAGGCGGGCGTCAGGAGGAGCAGGCTCAGGAGGTTCATGCCGACTCCGGACTCAGGTGGCTGCCCAGGCATCGTAGCGCCACGTGGAGCCGGTCGGCGAGCTCTTCGGGGCGGGCGGGGTCCAGGGAGAGGCCGATGGCGGGGACGCCCAGGCGACGGGCTCGGGCGGCGGCGCTGCGCCCGCGGCGGGAGGGCAGGCCCAGCGGGCCGAGGGCGGTCAGCATGCCGGGCGGCGCGGAACGGGCGCGGACCACCCCGTCGGGGTTGATCAGCGTGGCGGTCGAGGCGGAAGGCCGCAGGACGAGCAGGGCGCAGCGGCGAGGGTTGCTGCGGTGCCGCCGGTTCCGCAGGAGGACATCGAGGTCGTCGAACCAGGTGGGGCCGTCCGCGCCGAGCAGGAGGAGGACCCGCGCGCCGGGGATGGGGCGGTCGACCACGGCCTGCGCGAGGGCCAACGCGGCCTGGGCGAGCTGCGGGCCCTGGGCCTGGGAGCGTCGGGCGCCGCCGCCGGGGTTCATCGGCAGGAAGACCAGCAGGGTGGCCGCCGACTCCTCGCCCTCTTGCAGCTCGATCTCGGCGCTCCAGCCGGGAGAGCGAGGCAGCCAGCGGCGGACCGGGCTCTGACCGCCGTCGAGGTCGATCAGCAGGTTGGGCAGCTGCAGGAAGAAGAGCAGCAGGCCGAGCAGGGGGTGATGGGCCAGGGCGAGGCCGAGGGAGGCGCCGGCCAGGGCGAGGTGGAGGAGGACCGGTCCGGCCAGCCCGCGGTGGGCGGTGGTGGGCTGGAGCCAGGTGGGAAGGCCGCGCGCCGAGAGCGCCTGGGCGGTGCTCTCCAGGCGAAGCTCGGCGAGGTCGGGCTCGCGGGTCCTGCGCCGCGAGCGACGACGCGCGCCGGCCGGGCGGGCGCCCCGCGCCGTGACGGGATCCACAGGTCGCTCCACGGCGGCGGCGATTTCAGCGTCAGGTTTCATCGAGGAGGAGGCTATGTCGGGTTCGGCAGGGCGCGCTCTGGCAGGAATGGCGACGTGGTGTGACACGGCTACGTCTTGCCCTGTAACGCCCCAGGCCATATGGTCCGCGGGCCAGGCGGGCTTCTGCCTCCCCGGCGAGGTGCCCAGAGCCCTCGTCCCCCTCTCTCCGAGTCGAGCGTAATGCGATACCGCGGTCGAGAATTCACTGGGAAGGGCGTAACGGTCGCCGTCATCGACAGCGGGATCGACGTGACGGATCCCAGGCTGCAAGGCCGCACCATCGACGGCTGGAACATCCAGCTGGGCGCCACCGGGCACGCCATCCTGGGCGGCGACTTCACGGACGAGAACGGCCACGGCACCAACATGGCGGCCGCCGTCACGATGATGGCCCCCGATGTCAGCCTGATGGGCGTGCGGATCATGGACGCGCGGCTGCGCACCAGCGCCGACCTGATGGCGGCCGGTATCGAGACGGCCTTTCGCGCCGGCGCCAAGGTGATCAGCTTGTCCCTGGGGACCCCCAACATGGGCAAGGCGCTGCTGCTGCGCGACTGCTGCGCGCTGGCGGTCGAGAACAACGCCGTGGTCCTGGCCGCCGCCCACCCCAAGGGCGACCGGGCCTATCCCGCCGACCTGCCCGAGACGATCGGCGTGGCCACCCACCCCGACTGCCCGATCGAGAAGTACTACTTCTTCCAGCCCCACCGGTTCCCTCGGCAGCAGTGGGGCAGCCTGACCGGCAAGTTCCTCACCCACGGCTACGAGTGGCGGGACGGTGAGCGCGGCGGCTTCAAGGGCAGCGGCATCGCCACGGCCTACCTGGCCGGGCGGCTGGCCTGCCTGCGCGAGGCCATGCCGAACGAGTCCGCCATGGGGATCATCGAGGTGCTCCGCCAGGTCTCCCTGACGCCGGTGCCCGAGATCGGCTACGCCTGAGCCCTGGCGGTGCTGCTAGCCTCCCTGATCGGCACGGCGCTGGCTGGCCCCGTGGACCTGGTGGGCTTCGGCTCGCCGGGGATGGCGCGCGCCGGCGGCGGGGTCGCGCTGGTGGATGGCGCGCAGACGGCCTTCCTGAATCCGGCGCTGTTGCAGGACATGGAGTCCACCCAGCTGATGGTGGGGGCCTTCCTGCTGCGGGGCTCGATGCGCCCGATGCCGGGGGTCTGGTGGGACACGAACCGGGACGGGCTGATCGACGACTCCGACCCGCCGCTGTCGGTCGAGGTGGACCCGGATCCGGCCGACGCGATCAGCATCGCCCTGGGACGGCCCATCGGCGGGCGCTTCGGGCTGGCCTTCAACGCGACCGTCCCGGTGCGCCGCCTGCTGCGGATCCAGACCTTCGAGCCCAGCCTGCCGGTCTACCCGATGCTCTCCAACACAGCCCAGCGCTTCGACATGGCGCTGGGCTTCGGCTGGGAGCAGCTCCCGGGGCTGAGCATCGGCGGGGCCGTCCAGGTCATCGCCCGGTCGCGTTTCTCCCTGACCACCACCCTGGACCTGCACCTGCGAGGGGCAGAGGAGGGGGACACCGGGGTCGAGGCCTTGATCAGCGAGCTGAGCCTGGATCCCCACCTGATGACCGTCGACATCGTCCCGGCCCTGGCGCCGATGGCGGCGCTGCACTGGGACGTCGGCCGGGTGGCGCCCGCCTTGGAGGGCCTCGCCCTGGGCGCGACCTGGCGGGCCTCGACCGGCGTCCCGGTCGACGTCGAGGTCGATCTGCAGGCCAATGTGCAGGTCGAGGACGTGGGCGAGCTGGGGCCGATGGGCCTGACGCTGCTCGCGCCGCTGCGGCTGGTGGTCTTCGACCACTACCTGCCCGAGCAGTGGGCCTTCGGCGCGGCCTACCGCCGCGAGGACCGCTTCGTGCTCTTCCTGGATGGGCGCCACACCCGCTTCGGCCCGATGCAGCTCAGCGTCGCGCAGGTGGTGGACAGCGAGGTGCGCAGCCAGCTGTTGGGGGACGCCTCGGTCCCGATCGAGGACGGCAACCCGGCCGGCGGCGAGCTGCGCAACACGACCTCGGTCCGCGGCGGCGGCGAGCTGACCCTCCCCCGCTGGGAGCCCGGCCAGGGCCTCGGCTGGCTGCAAGGCGTGGTGCGTCTCGCCGCCGGGTACGAGCCCGCCGCGCTGCGCGCCCAGGGCGCCAGCACCGCGCTGTTGGACGCCGACCGGCTGCTGTTGGCCGGAGGCCTGGGCGTCGCCCACGGCGACCCCTTCGACCTGGTGGCGGGGCCGGTGCGCTGGGACCTCCACGTCCAGGCGCAGGTGCTGGGCGAGGGGCAGCTGGCGGTGGACACCACGCCCTACCGGGCCGGCGCCCCGGTGGATGGTGGTAGCCTGCCCATCGGCGGGACCCTGTGGACCGCCGGGCTGCAGACGAGCATCGACTACTGACGGAGGTCACAGGTGAGCAGCACAATCCGGGAACTGGCACGCCGGGCGGGCGAGATCTTCGAGGCTCCCCTGCCGGGTCCGGTGGCCGAACGGGCGCGCCTGCAGCACCTGAGCCTGGCCGGCGCGGTCCAGGTCATGAGCTCCGATCCGGGCTTCGCGGCCCTCGCACCCGGCGCCGGGAGCCGTGGGGCCGCCGCGCTCTGCCTGGGCGGGCGGGCGCCGCGCCGGGAGGCGGTGCGCCTGCATGTGGCGATGGCGGGCGCGCTGGAGCTGGATGATGTCCAGCTCGGCGGCCGCGTCGGCGCCGTGGCCGTTCCGGTCGCCTGGGCCTTCAGCCGCGGACAGACCCTGGACGCGCTGGTCCGGGCCACGGTGGCGGCCAACGAGGTCGCCGGACGGCTGGGCCTCTCGCTGGCGATGGCGCCCGCGCCGGGTCGGGGCCAGCTGGTGGTCTCCTCCTGGGCTGCGGTCATCGTCGCCGGGCTGCTGGGCGGCCTCAACCCGCCGCAGCTGGCCTCGGCCCTGGCCCTGGCCTCGGTCGGAGCGGGCTCCCTCGGCTCGCGTGAGCTGCTGGGGGGCGACGGCGCGGCGGCCATCTCGCAGGCCTCGGCGGCGGTGGCGGGGCTGGACGCGGTCGAGCTCGCTCGGGCGGGGGCGAGCGGGCCTCTGGACCTGCTCGACGCCCGGGGGGGGCTGTTGGACCGGCTCAGCCCGGTGCCGCTCCGCCACGCCTTCACGGGCTGGGGCCGCGCCTGGCTGAGCATGAGCAGCAGCTTCCCCGCCCACCCGCTGGCCCTGCCGCTGCAGAGCGCCCTCCAGGGGGTGGAGGAGGTCCTGGCTCGCCACGTCAAGGCGGCCGACAAGCGGCTTCGCGCCGACCAGGTCGAGCGCATCGAGGTTCGCCTCGGCGCGGTCGGCTTTGGCCTGCACGGCCTGGTCGGGCGCTGGCCGGCGGCGGGTCGGCTGGCCATGACCTCGCGGCTGCCCGAGGCGATCGGCCTGATGCTGGCCGAGGGGGCCTACGACGCCCACCTGCTGCGGGCCGCGGACCGACCGACGGCGCAGCGCGAGGCCATCGCCCAGGTCGCCTCGAAGGTGCACCTGAGCCACGACATGGCGCGCACCATGCGCTTTGTGGACCACCTCGTCGAGGTGCTGGGCCCCTTGCTGGCCGGCCTGGGCGCCGAGGATCTGCGTCGCGCCGCGCAGGCTCGCGAGGACTTCGGCATCCCGGCGCTGCCTGGACCCCAAGACGTCGCCGGCCTGGTGCAGCTGGCCCGCCTGCGCCCCGCCGCCTTGGCGGAGCGGCTGCGCTACCGGTCCGGTGACCTGGGCGACGCCCGCCTGGACGAGCTGCAGCTGCTGCTGGGCGCCGATGTGCGGGTCCAGACCACCCGCGGCGGGAGCTGGCCCGAGCACCGGGAGGTCCCGATCGGCAGCCCGGGCTGGTCCTGGGCTGACACGGTGGCCCGGGTGGAGCGCCGCGCGCCCGCGGCCGCCGTCGCGGGCTGGCAACCCGCCGAGGAGGCCGAACCGCTGGTCGAGGCGCTGATCGCCGGCGGCGCGGGTCCCGATTCGAGCCTCGCCTGAGGTAGAGTGCGCCCCGTTCGGGAAATCGCTGGCCGAGACACCGGCCGAGGAGTGAGCAATGTCCAAGGGTAACGAGAGGAGCTCGGCTCGCCTGGGTGAGCTGCTGGTCAAGGAGAAGGTCATCAGCTCGCTCCAGCTCAAGCGGGCGGTGGACGCGCAGCGGGCCAGCGGCTCGCGCCTCTCCCACGAGCTGACCCGCCTGGGCTACATCGAAGAGAGCGAGCTGACGGCCTTCCTCAGCAAGCAGTACGGCGTGCCCAGCATCAACCTCGCCGACTTCGAGATCGACGGCGAGGTGCTCAAGGTCATCCCCAAGGAGGTCGTCAACCGGCACCAGGTCATCCCGATCAACCGGACGGGCAACACCCTCATCATCGCGATGGCGGACCCCTCCAACATCTACGCCATCGACGACGTCAAGTTCGTCAGCAAGCTCAACGTCGAGGTCGTCGTCGCCAGCGAGCAGGCCATCGCCGAGGCGATCGAGAAGTACTACACCAGCAACGTCAGCTTCGACGAGGTGATGCTCGACTTCGACGCCGCCGACGACGCCGAGATGGCCTTCGGCGAGGAGATGGACGAGGACATCGACGTCGTCGACCTCGAGAAGAGCGCGGGCGAGGCGCCGGTCGTCAAGCTGGTCAACCTGGTGCTGCTGGACGCCATCCGCAAGAACGCCAGCGACATCCACGTCGAGCCCTACGAGAAGTCGATGCGGATCCGCTTCCGCATCGACGGCGTGCTCTACGAGGTCATGAAGCCGCCGAACAAGCTGCGCAGCGCCATCGTCAGCCGCCTGAAGATCATGGCCAACCTGGACATCGCCGAGCGGCGCCTGCCCCAGGACGGCCGCATCAAGATGAAGCTGGGCCGCGGCCGCGAGATGGACTTCCGCGTCAGCGTGCTGCCGGTGCTCTGGGGCGAGAAGGTCGTCATGCGGCTGCTCGACAAGAGCAACCTGCAGCTGGACATGACCAAGCTCGGCTTCGAAGAGAAGGTCCTGGCCGACTTCAAGAAGGAGATCGACAAGCCCTACGGCATGATCCTGATCACGGGCCCGACCGGCTCGGGAAAGACGACCACGCTGTACTCGACGCTGTCCGAGCTCAACAAGACCACCACCAACATCTGCACCGCCGAGGACCCGGTCGAGTTCAACCTCTTCGGCATCAACCAGGTCCAGATGCACGAGAGCATCGGCCTCAACTTCGCCAGCTCGCTGCGCAGCTTCCTGCGGCAGGACCCCGACGTCATCATGGTCGGCGAGATCCGCGACTTCGAGACGGCCGAGATCGGCGTCAAGGCGGCGCTCACCGGCCACCTGGTGCTCTCGACCCTGCACACCAACGACGCGCCCAGCTCGGTCTCACGCCTGCTGAACATGGGCATCGAGCCCTTCCTGGTCTCCAGCGCCGTCAACCTGATCGGCGCCCAGCGGCTGGTCCGCAAGAACTGCGTCGAGTGCCGGGAGCCGATCGAGGTGCCCGCCCAGGCGCTGATCGACCTGGGCGTGCCCCCCGAGGAGGTCGGCAACTACAAGCTGATGCGGGGCAAGGGCTGCCGGAACTGCAGCAACACCGGCTACCGCGGCCGTATCGCCGTCTACGAGATCATGATCATGACCGACGAGCTGCGGGAGTTCATCCTCAACGGCGCGTCGACCCTGGAGCTGAAGCGAGAGGCGATCCGCGGCGGGATGAAGACCCTGCGGATGAGCGCGCTGGGCAAGCTGGCCGAGGGCCACACCTCGATGGAAGAGGTCGTCCGCGCGACGGCCTCGGACTGAGCGTGGACCGTCGAGCCGACGGAGACGATGACCAACCGGGACGGAGCGGGCCTTGCATGGGCGAGGCCACCTCGGGTACCCTGCGGGCTGCCAAGCTGAGGGAGCAGACACATGGCGATGTACGCATACGAGGGTCGGTCCGCCAACGGTGAGGCCCGCAAGGGTGAGATCGAGGCGCCCGATCCCGACGCAGCCAAGAAGCGCCTGCGCGCCATGCAGATCAACCCGACCTCGCTGACCGCCAAGGGCGGCGGGCTGGGTAGCGTCAACATCAACCTGAAGATGCCGGCCTTCCTCAAGCAGAAGGTGACCAACAAGGACCTGGTCATCTTCACCCGGCAGTTCGCCACGATGATCGACTCGGGCCTGCCGCTGGTGCAGTGCCTGGACATCCAGAGCAAGCAGGCGCCCAACCCGACCTTCCGGGAAGAGCTCTCCATCATCAAGGACCAGGTCGAGTCCGGCGCCACCTTCGCCGACGCCCTGCGCAAGTACCCCGAGACCTTCGACGACCTGTACCGGAACATGGTGGCCGCCGGCGAGGTCGGCGGTATCCTCGACACGATCCTCAGCCGCCTCGCTGCCTACCTGGAGAAGGCGGACAAGCTGCGCCGCCAGATCAAGTCGGCGATGGCCTACCCGGCCGGCGTGACCGCGGTCGCCGGCGCCGTCACGGCGCTGCTGCTGCTCAAGGTGGTGCCCACCTTCGAGGAGATGTTCGCCGACATGGGCTCCAGCCTGCCCGCGCCGACGATGTTCGTCATCGCCCTCAGCAAGTGGCTTCAGAACAACTTCTTCTTCGTCATCATCGGCATCGTCCTGACCGTCGTGGGCCTCCGCCAGGCCTACAAGACCGACCGGGGCCGGATGATCATCGACGGCGCCCTGCTGAAGCTGCCGGTCTTCGGCGACCTGCTGCGAAAGACGGCCGTGGCGCGCTTCACCCGCACGCTCGGCACCATGATCGCCAGCGGCGTGCCCATCCTGGAAGCCCTGGACATCTGCGGTCGGACGGCGGGCAATGTGATCATCGAGAAGGGCATCTCGCGGGTGCGGGACGCCATCTCCGAGGGCCGCACCATCGCCGAGCCGCTCTCCGAGACCGGGGTCTTCCCCGAGATGGTCTGCCAGATGATCGGCGTCGGCGAGGCCACCGGCGCCTTGGACGTCATGCTCAACAAGATCGCCGACTTCTACGAAGACGAGGTCGACGCCGCGGTCGAGGCCGTCACCAGCCTGATGGAGCCGGCGATCATGGTCGTGATGGGTGTCGTCATCGGCGGCCTCGTCATCGCCATGTACATGCCGATCTTCACCATGGCCTCCACCATCGGTGGCTGAACGGGTGACCTGATGCCGACCCGGTGGACTCTGCTGCGAGAGGGGGCAGAGCCCGTCGAGAAGCTGCCCGTCGGCGTCTACACCGCGGCCAAGATCGGGCTGAGCTTCGCGTTGCTGCTGCTGGCGGGGGGCCTGTCGACCCTGGCCACCGAGGCGGCTCAGCCCCCGGCCGCCGCCTTCCGCATCGTGGCCGTCGCCTTCCTGGTCTGGGGGGTCAGCGCCGCCGCCGTCCACCGGCAGGTCAACCTGGTCCGCTTCGGCTGGTTCCAGGTGGTCTTCGACGCGGTCCTGGTCAGCGCCCTGGTCGCCCTGACCGGTGGAGGCGCCAGCCCGCTGACGGTCCTGTACTTCCTGAACATCATCGCCGCCCCCTTCCTGCTGCCCTCCTGGGGGATCGCGGTGGTGGTCTTGCTGGACGCCGCCTGCTTCGCCGCCGTCCTGGGGGCGGCCTGGAGCGGCGGCCTCCCCTGGCTGGCGGAGGGGCACCAGGTGGTCGATGTCCAGGGCCTGGTCCTGCACCTCTTCGCCATGGGCCTGGTCGGCGCCCTCTCCATGCAGCTGACCCGCGGGATGCGGGGCCTGCTGGATCGGCAGGTCCAGCTCGGCCGAGCGATGGCCGCCGAGCGCGCCATGCTGCTCAACGAGCTGGAGGTCGGCACGGTCGAGGTCGACGACGAGGGCCGGATCGTGGCCTGCAACGGGGTCGGTCGCCGCCTGCTGGGAGAGGTCGAAGGCAGGATGCTGGGTGAGGCCCTGCCTGGCGAGGGACATGCCTGGGAGGTCCGCCTCGTCCAGGAGGAGGCTGTCCTGCAGCTGCTGTGCACCCGCCACCTCCGGCCCAATGGCGAGAGCCTGGTGCTGGTGCAGGATGTCAGCCGGATGCGGGAGATGGAGGCCGCCGTCCAGCGGGACGAGCGGCTGGCGGCGGTGGGAAAGCTGGCGGCGGCGATGGCGCACGAGATCCGCAACCCGNNGCCCACGAGATCCGCAACCCGCTGGCCAGCCTCTCCGGCGCCATCCAGATCATGAAGGCAGACAAGCCCGACGAGCTGCAGGAGATCGCCCTGCGCGAGGTCGACCGCCTCGACGCGCTGGTGGAGGAGTTCCTGGACGCGGCTCGGCCACCGCGGCTGGATCTGCTCCAGGTCGACCTGGTGGACCTGGTGCGCGAGGTGGTGCGCTCCTTCGGGACCGACCCGCGCTACCGCGGCCGGGTCGAGGTCGAGCTGGAGGGAGAGGCGAGCCTGGGGCTGGTCTCCCTGGACGCCGGTCGGGTGAGGCAGGTGCTGTGGAACCTGCTGCTCAACGCCGCCCAGCACATGCCCGAGTCGGGGATGATCGTGATCACCGCCTCGCGGCGCGTGGGCACCGCCGAGCTGCAGATCCGCGACACCGGCGTGGGCATCCCGGCCGAGCACCTGGGCCGCATCTTCGACCCCTTCTTCAGCACACGTTCCGGCGGCACCGGCCTGGGCCTGGCCAACGTCGAGCGCATCGTGCGCGCGCATGGCGGCTCGATCGCGGTCTACAGCAAGCCCGGCCAGGGCACGGCCTTCCTGCTCAGCTTCCCGACGGGGGATGGGCCCGCTCGACCGGTGGACAGCGAGCGCACCGCCTCTCGTGATAGCCAGCACCTGGAGGTGCTGGAGGTCGATGGCTGAGCGGATCCTGGTGGTCGACGACGAGCTGTCCATGCGGCAGTTCCTGCGCATCCTCTTCAGCCGCGAGGGCTATGTCGTCGATGTGGCCGAGAGCGGGGAGCGCGCGCTGAGTCAGGCTCGCCAGGACTGGCCCGACCTGGTGCTCACCGACCTCAACATGCCGGGGATGAGCGGCATCGAGCTGCTGCGCGAGCTCAAGGGCCTCGCCGCCCGCGATCGGCGGGATGTCGAGGTGGTCGTGGTCACGGCCTACGGCTCGACCGAGTCGGCGGTCGAGGCGATGCGGGTAGGGGCCGCCGACTACATCACCAAGCCCTTCAACAACAACGAGCTGCTGCTGGTCGTGCGCCGGGCCTTGGAGCGGCATCGGCTCGAGGTCCAGGTCGAGCGCCTGCGGTCTGAGGTCCGGGGGCAGTACCACCTGGGCGGGCTGGTGGGCTCCAGCAAGCCCATGCAAGAGGTCTACGACCTGGTCCGCCGCATCAAGGACACGCGCATCAACTGCCTGATCGAGGGCGAGAGCGGCAGCGGCAAGGAGATGGTGGCCCGCGCCATCCACTTCAGCGGGGCCCGTCGCGACGAGCCCTTCGTGGCCGTCAACTGCGGCGCCATCCCCGAGGCCCTGGTGGAGAGCGAGCTCTTCGGCCACGTCAAGGGCGCCTTCACCGGCGCGGTCCGCGACAAGGCCGGGCTGATCAAGGCCGCCCACGGCGGCACCCTCTTCCTGGACGAGGTGGTCTCCCTGCCGCTGTCGGCGCAGGTCGTGCTGCTTCGGGCCATCCAGGAGCGGCGCTTCACCCCGGTCGGCGCCGTGCGCGAGGTCGAGGTGGATGTGCGCATCGTCGCCGCCTGCAATGTGCGGCTGGAGGACGCCGTCGCCGACGGCAGCTTCCGCGAGGACCTGTACTACCGCCTCAACGTGGTGCGCATCGTGCTGCCGCCGCTGCGGGTGCGGTCGGACGACATCGCGGACCTGGCCCGCCACTTCCTCAAGCGCTTCGGCGAGGAGTACGGCAAGGAGCTCGTCGGCATCAGCCCGCCGGCGCTGGACGCGCTGCGCGCCTGGCACTTCCCCGGCAATGTGCGGGAGCTGCAGAACGTCGTCGAGCGGGCGGTGGCGCTCAGCCAGGGCCCGCTGCTGGGGCTCGAGGACCTGCCCGAGAAGCTGCGCGGGGGCGTAGCCTCGACCGTGCCGGTCGCCGAGGAGCAGGGCTTCCCGCCCGAAGGGCTCAACCTCGACGCGCTGCTGGCCTCGCAAGAGCGGGCCTGGCTGCTGCGGGCGATCGAGGCCGCCGACGGCAACAAGACCAACGCCGCCCGGCTGCTGCAGATGAGCTTCCGCTCCTTCCGCTACCGGCTGGCCAAGTTCGGGCTGGACGATGGTGGGACCGACTGACGATTTTTGTCAGCTGACGAATTTTGTCAGTCACAAAACGACAGGTTGCGTCAGTGAAGCGGCAGGTGGGTCGGGCCTGGTTTGTAAGGCGCTGAAAACACGAAAAGTTTAGAGGGCCGGAGAGTTGGCACGCCCCTTGCTTTAGATTCCTGCGACCGGAGCCGTGAGCGCGGCGCCCCAACAACCTACCGGTCTCACACCCCAAAGGAGAGAGCCATGTACAGCAAGAAGGGTTTCAGCCTCGTTGAGCTCATGATCGTCGTCGCCATCATCGGCATCCTGGCCGCCATCGCCATCCCGAACTTCGTCGAGATGCAGCTCCGCGCCAAGCGCTCGGAGGTCCCGGGCAACGTCGACGGCATCAAGACCGCCGAGATCGCCTACGACGCCTCCTTCGACGGCTACGTCAACCTCGCCGCGGCCCCCGTGGCGGCCAGCGCCGTCAGCAAGGTCCAGAACGCCTGGACCAACCCCGCCGACTTCGCGGTCGTGGGCTGGTCGCCGGACGGTGAGGTCCGCGGCTCCTACGCGGCCGCCTCGACCGGCGCCAACGACTTCCAGGTCACCGGCGTCTGCGATGTGGACGGCGACGGCACCCCCGCCGACTACACCGCCACCAAGACCATCAACGCCACCATGAACACGGCGAACAACATCTACTGATCCATCCGGGATCAACAGCGGCGGGCGGATCCTTGCGGATCCGCCCGCTTTCTGTTTTTCTGCCGCCGATGCCGACCGACCCGCCGTCCCCCGCTCGCCGCTGGGCCCTGCCGCTGCTGCTGGCCCTGACGGCCCTGGCCTACGCCGGGGTCGGACAGGCGGGCTTCGTCTGGGATGACGAGGGGCTGATCCTGCTCAACGAGCGGCTGCGGGATGGCAGCAGCCCGCTCTCCTTCTTCACGACCGATCTGTGGGACGGCACCCCCGCCGGCGAGGGCGTCAGCGGCTACTACCGACCGCTGATGCTGCTGAGCCTGTACCTGGATCGGCAGCTCTTCGGGCTGAGCCCGGCGGGCTACCACCTGCACAGCCTGCTCTGGCACCTGCTGGCGGTCTTCGCCCTGGCCGGCACCCTGCGGCCGCGGCTGGGTGCGGGACCTGCCCTGATGGCGGCGGCGGTCTTCGCCCTGCACCCCAAGCAGAGCGAGGCCGTAGTCTGGGTGGCGGCGCGCAACGACCCGATGGCGGCGGCCCTGGCCTTCTCCGCCCTGTGGGCCCTGAGCGGGTCGACGGTGGGCCGGCGTCGGCTGCTCCTGGCGGCGGTCCTGGCCTTGGGGGCCATGCTGGCCAAGGAGTCGGTGGTCCTGCTGCCGCTGCTGCTGGGCCTGCTGGATCTCGGCAGCGGTCAGCGGCCGCAGCCTGCCCGCTACCTCGCCCTGGGCCTGGGCATCGGCGTCGGCATCGCCATGCGCCTGCTGGCGGGGGTACACGGCGCGGGCCTGCCCGAGCTCTCGGGCTGGATGCTGCTCGCGCGCAACGGCCTGGAGCTGCTGGGCACCTGGGGCGCCGACCTGCTGATCGGCTGGCCGCTGAGCGCCTCTCGCAGCCTGGAGTGGCTGTACCAGGAGCCGCCCTGGCGGGTGGGCCTCGGGCTGGTGGGCTGGCTGCTGCTGTTCTGGGGGGCGCTGCGCCGCGGTCGGCTGGCCCTGGCCGGGCTGCTCTGGCTGCTGCTGACCCTGCTGCCGGTGCTGGTGCCGATCGCCGACAAGGGAGGCATCGGCGAGCGCTTCACCTACCTGCCGATGGCCGGCCTGGGCATCTGGCTGGCCGCCGTCCTGCCCGAGCGGGCGAGGGGACTGCTGGCCCTGCTGGCGGTCCCCGCGCTGCTCCTGATCCACGGCCGCTTGCCGCAGTGGCAGGGCGATCGCCCGCTGTGGGAGCACGATCACGCGGTCCTGGGCTCGCCCTACACCAAGACCGGCCTGGCGATGACCCTGCTGCGGGACGGCGAAGAGCACCGCGCCCTGGGCCTGCTGGTCGAGGCGCTGGACCAGGATCCGCCCTCCCGCGAGGGCTGCGACCGGCTCGTCACCGCCGCGGCCGAGCTCCTCCCGCCGGTGCAGGCCGAGGCGGCCGGACGCTTCGCCCTCAGCCGCGGCTGCCCGCGGACCGGCGAGCTGGCCGGCAGCCTCGCGGCGACCCAGGCTGGGCTGGGGCAGTGGGATCGGGCCGCCCGGACCCTGGACGGAGCTCCCCTGGATCCGATGGGTCGCGATCGGGTGGTCCGCGCCGTGGTCGCCCGCCGCGACGGGGACGAGGCGGCCTTCGCCGAGCTCCTGGCGGAGTCGGTGGATCCGCTGGAGCTGGAGCGCAAGGTGGAGGAGCTCCTGGGCTCGTCAGCGGGGCCTTGAGCGGCTAGTGTCCAGGCCGAGGCCCTCGCACCGATGCGCTCGCTCCAGACCCTGGCCCTGTTGCTCTTCTGCCTGCTCGCTGGTGGCTTCGCCCACCGAGCGCAGCTTCGAGTGGACGCCGAGCGCCTGGGCCAGGACCGCTACCGAAGCGGCAAGGTGATCCCCGACCCGGACATGATGCGAGCGGCGTCGATGGGGCAGCAGGTCATGCTGGGCGACCTGATGTGGATCCGGGTGGCGCTTAATTTCGCCGATCAGCTGGACCATCCCGACGAGCATGGCAAGCAGTTCCTGCTGGCCTCGATCCGGGCGGTGGTGCGCCTCGATCCGAGCTGGCGCACGGGCTACTTCTACGGCGGCTCGATGATGCGCCTGCTGGACGACATCGAAGGCAGCGACGAGATCTTCGGGCTGGGGATGGAGGCGAAGCCGGAAGACCCCTACTTCCCCTTCTCGCTGGGCATGAACGCCTGGCTGTACCGGGACGACGCCGAAGAGGCGGCCCGGTACTTGCGCATCGCCGCCGAGCTGCCCAAGGCGCCGCCCTGGTACCGCGCGGCATCGGCCGGCTTCCTGGACCGCAAGGGCCAGCGCCAGACGGCCCTGCACTACCTGCGCGAGGAGCTGGAGCACGAGACCGAGCCGGCCGCCCGCGAGGCCCTGAAGCACCGCTACCGGCGCATCATGCACGACGAGTACTCCAGCGGCCTGACCGAGGCCTACCGGGCCTGGGTGCAGCAGCACGGCCAGGCGCCGCCGTCGCTCTCGGCCCTGGGCGAGCTGCCGCCGGACCCCCTGGACGGGGAGTGGATCCTGGCCCCCGATGGGGTGGTTCGCAGCAGCGTCGAGGAGGCCTCCCTGGCCGAGAAGGTGGTGGGTCAAGAGCGGGCGATGCTCATCCGGGGCGGCTGAGGGTGGGACCGGGGCTGGCCTTGTTGGGGCTCGGCAGCTCCCTGGGACAGCGGGAGCGCGCCCTGGAGCTGGCCGTGCGGCTGCTCGCCCGCGCGCCCGGGGTCGAGCTGCTGCGCCTCTCTCGAGCCTGGAGCAGTCGGCCGATGGGGGAGGCGAGGGGAGGGTTCCTGAACGCGGCCCTGCTGATCCGCAGCTCCCACTCGCCGCGCGGCCTGCTGGGGCTCTGCAAGGCGATCGAGGCCCGGGTGGGTCGCCGGGTCAGCCCCCGCTGGACCGACCGGCTGATCGACCTGGACATCTTGTGGATGGAGGGGATCCGCAGGAGCGGTCCTGGCCTGACCCTGCCTCATCCTGGCCTCGCCCAGCGGGACTTCGCGCTGCTGCCGGCCCTGGAGATCGCCCCCGAGCTGCGCCTGCCCGGGACCGAGCGCTGCCTGGCCGATCTGCCCCCGCCTCGGGTGCGGACGGGCTGTGCCCCGGTCGGCGTGCTGGTGGCTGGTTCGACGCTTGCGAGGGCCATTCCCGCGGCATACCCGCAGCCTCGTCCTCTCCACCCGCTCTCCGCCCAGGGGCCCGCCATGAAGATCTTCCTCGACACCGCCAACCTCGACGAGATCCGCGAGGCTCACTCCTGGGGCGTCATCGACGGCGTCACCACCAACCCCAGCCTGATCGCCAGGGAAGGCCGCGACTTCGTCGAGACCATCGACCAGATCTGCGAGATCGTGCAGGGCCCGGTCTCGGCCGAGACAGTGGCCACCAACTGGGAAGGCATGGTGAAGGAAGGCCGCCTGCTGGCCCAGGTCAGCGAGCATGTCGTCGTCAAGATCCCGCTGACCATCGACGGCATCCGGGCCACCCGAGTCCTGGCCGACGACGGCATCGACGTCAACGTCACCCTCTGCTTCCAGGCCGCCCAGGCGCTGCTGGCGGCCAAGGCGGGCGCCGCCTACATCTCGCCCTTCATCGGGCGGCTGGACGACCTCAGCATCGACGGGGTGCAGCTGATCGAGCAGATCGTGCAGATCTACATGAACTACCCCGACCTGAACACCCAGGTGCTGGCCGCCAGCATCCGCCACCCGCTGCACGTCGCCCAGGTGGCCACGGCCGGCGCCCATGTGGCGACGATCCCCTTCTCGACCTTGAAGAAGCTGGTCAACCACCCCCTGACCGACAGCGGCTTGAAGCAGTTCCTGGCCGACTGGGCGGGCGTCCCCGATCCGGATGTGGCTGGCGCGGTCGAGCGCTTCCTGGCGAAGCGCGACAAGCGCTGATCCCCCTGCGGGACAAGCGCTGAAAGCAGCGGGCGGGCCTTGCCG
The DNA here is from genome assembly GCA_002343455.1 of Deltaproteobacteria bacterium UBA2385. Classification (GTDB taxonomy): domain Bacteria; phylum Myxococcota_A; class UBA796; order UBA796; family UBA2385; genus UBA2385. The sequence goes on from DDSR01000332.1 coordinate 37,142, forward strand.
ATCGGGCCTGCGGTCCATAATGAGTGAGCCTTCATTCAGTTGGCCCTCTCTCCTGGAACCCGGCCGTGAGCAGCGCGGAGACCAGTCGCCCTGACAAGCGCGACCGCATCATCGAGGCGGCGGTGGAGGTCTTCGCGGACAAGGGCTTCCGTGCCGCTCGGATCAGCGACATCGCGCGCAAGGCCGGGGTCGCCGACGGGACGATCTACCTCTACTTCAAGAACAAGGAGGACCTGCTGCTGGTCATCTTCGAAGAGAAGATGGCGCTGCTGCTGGACATGCTCCAGGCGACGCTGGCGGAGTCCCAGGACCCGATCGACCGCATACGGGCCTACGCGCGCCACCACTTCCGGGCCATCGAGGAGCACCCCGCCCTGGCGCAGGTGCTGCAGGTCGAGCTGCGCCAGTCGCACCGCTTCCTGCGCGAGTACCGACCCGAGATGCTGTGGCGATACCTCGACGTCTTCGGCGAGCTGGTCCGCGCGGGCCAGGCGGCAGGTCGAGTTCGCCCCGATGTCGACCCCTTCCTCGCCCAGTGGGCCTTCTTCGGGGCCCTCGACGAGATCTCGATCCAGTGGGTGCTCTCCCGCAAGCGGGACCGCTTCAACCTCGAGAACGCCGCCTCTCAGGTGGTCGAGCTGTTCTTGCGAGGTATGGAGAGCGGCTGCGCTCCCCAGACCCCCTCTCCCTCCGACCCCTCTCCCTCCAACCCCTCTCCCTCCAACCCCACAGTCAGGCCCTCCAGCCCGGCAAGGAGTCCCTCGTGAAGATCGGTGTGTTGCTCAAGCAGGTGCCTGCGACCGATACCCAGGTCCGTATCGCCGACCCCTCCACCGGCATCGCCACCGGCGACGTCAAGTGGACCATCAACCCCTACGACGAGTTCGCGGTCGAAGAGGGCCTCCGCTTGAAGGAGGCCGGCAAGGCGACCGAGGTGGTGCTGCTGACCGTGGGCGGCAAGGATGTCGAGCAGCGCATCCGCGACGCGCTCGCGATGGGCGCCGACCGGGCCCTGCGCCTGGAGGACCCCGGCTTCGAGGGCAGCGACTGCCTGGGCCTGGCCCGAATCCTGGCGGCGGCCATCAAGGCCGAGGGCATCAGCCTGGTCCTGGCCGGCAAGCAGGCCATCGACGGCGACAACGCCCAGGTCCCCGCGATGGTGGCCGAGCTGCTGGGCTGGGGCCATGTCGGCAGCGTCAGCAAGCTCGAGGTCGACGGCGCCGGCTTCAAGGCCTGGCGCACCAGCGGCGGCGGGTCGTTGGATGTGGTGCAGGGCGGCTTCCCGGCGGTGCTGACCGCGGACAAGGGCCTCAACGAGCCGCGCTACGCCTCGCTCAAGGGCATCATGATGGCCAAGAAGAAGGCCATCGACGTCAAGGGCGCCGCCGCCCTGGGCCTGGACGCCTCGACGGTCGGCGCCGGCGCCGCCCTGGTGGTGGACAGCGCCTGGACGCTCCCGCCGCAGCGCCCCGCGGGTCGCATCCTCCAGGGCGACAACGCCGCTCGGGTCAAGGAGCTCGTCTCCCTGCTCCGCAGCGAGGCCAAGGTCATCTGAACCCCTTCATCGACTTCAACGAATCAGGAGCACATCATGGGAACTGGAATCCTCGTCGTCGCCGAATTTGAAGGCGGACACTTCAAGAAGACCGCCTACGAGCTGCTGGGCAAGGCCCTCGAGCTCGCGGGTGGTGGACCGGTCACGGCGGTGGCCATCGGCACCGACCAGGCCGGCGATCTGGGGGCCTACGGCGCCTCGCGGGTCTTCGTCGCCAGCGGCGACCGCTTCGCGCACTACAACCCCTCCACCTGGGTCCAGGCCCTCTCGGCGGCCATCAGCGCGGCCGATCCGGCGGTGGTGCTGGCGCCGGCCAGCCCGGCCTGCAAGGACGCCTTCCCGCGCCTCTCCGCCCGGCTGGGCGCGGGCTACGCGACCGAGGTGACCGAGCTCCGTCTGGACGGCGGCGCGGTCGTCGGCCGGCGCCCCCAGTACGCCGGCAAGGCGCTGAGCGATGTGCGCGTGCGCAGCCCGCTGGCCCTCTTCACCGTGCGGCCCAACTCCTTCCCGGCGCCGGCGGCGGGGGCGGGCAGCGCCGAGCTCGTCGCCCTCAGCGTCGGGCAGGACCCGGTCGAGGCCGCCACCAAGGTCGTCGCGACCGAGGCCAGCACCGCCGGTGTGGTCGATCTGACCGAGGCGGACCGCATCGTCAGCGGCGGTCGCTCGGTCAAGAGCAAGGAGGGCTTCGACTCCCTGATTCGGCCCCTGGCCGCGGCCGCGCACGCCACCCCCGGCGCCAGCCGGGCCGCGGTGGACGCCGGCTACGCGCCGCACAACGAGCAGGTGGGCCAGACCGGCAAGGTCGTCAACCCCTCGCTGTACATCGCCTGCGGCATCTCCGGCGCGATCCAGCACCTGGCGGGCATGCGGACCAGCAAGGTCATCGTGGCCATCAACAAGGACCCCGAGGCGCCGATCTTCGGCCTCGCGACCTACGGCATCCACGGCGACATCTTCGAGATCTGCCCGCTGCTCACCCAAGAGCTGAAGGCGACCCTGGGCTGAAGCCGGCCGGCGCGCGCCGGATGATATAGTCCGGACCACCTTCAAGAGTGGTTTGGATGCGGACGACCCCGGCCCCGAACATCGACATTGGCCGGCCGGAGATCGAGCGGGCGATCCGCTTCCTGGAGCGGGAGGGTGACGTCCAGGGCGTCATCCGGCTGGTGGAGGCCTGGGAGCGCGGGGGAGAGGTCAGCCTGCTGGGCCTGCTGGCCCAGGCCCGCGCCTTCTTGCGCCTCTGCCTGATGGATCGAGCCTGGGTGCGCCTGCGAGAGGCCTCCCAGCAGGCGCCCGAGGACGTCGAGGTGCTGGTGCTGACCGCCCGGGTCTTCCTCGCCCGCGGCTGGCCCGCCCGCGCGCAGCGCCTGCTGGAGCAGGTGCAGACCCTGGCTCCCGACCACCCCGAGCTGGAGGTGCTGCGCGCGCGCACCGCCGAGCCTCCTCCCGCTCCGCCCCCCAACGCCCGCGAGCTGGAGCGATCGACCGACCCGCGGCAGCTGCTGGCCCTGACCGAGTCCTACCTCGCCAGCGGCAGCTTCCTCCGCGCCCGCTCCCTCCTGGAGCGGACCAAGCGGCTGGACCCGCACAACTACCGGGTCGACCTGCTGCTGTGGGGCGTGCAGGGCGACTTCCTGCCCAAGGGGCGCAGCCTGGCCGACCTCGTGCGCGAAGCGGCCGAGCCGGGGGAGTGGGAGGCCGCCGAGCACACCGTCAGCGCGCGGGTCAGCGAGCTGGGCCTCGCCGATCCGCCGACCGCTGAGATCAGCCGGGACGAGAACGGCACCTCGGCCTCGGGGCTCGCCTTCCCCGACCTCTTCCGCGGCGGGCCCGGCGAGCGCCGGCGCAAGGCCCCGGTCGAGGATGAAGAGGTGACGGCCGCGATCGGGCTGGCCAGCCCCGAGGAGATGCAGCAGCCGCCCGAGGCAGAGCTCACGGACTCGGGGGCCTCCTACGAGGATCTGGGCGGCGACACGCAGATCATGCAGGTGATCCGCAAGCCGGGGGGGGCGGTCGGGCTGGCGTCGGTCGAGGGCGGGATCCACCAGCCGGTGCCGGGGACCGAGGCGCCTCGGGATCCCCTGGATCTGCGCGCCTGGCAGCGAAGCATGGGCATGGCCTCCCCCGCCGCCGAGGAGCCCCTCCGCGAGGACGGCGACTACCTGGAGGCCGAAGACGAGGACCTGGTCGTCCTGACCCGCCGCGAAGAGGGCGAGGTGGAGCCGGCCCCCCCGGCCCCCCCCCGCGAGGGGCCGATCGAGGTGATCGAGAAGCGGCCCACCCCCAATCCGCCGGTCGCCGACCCCTTCCACGAGGTCGAGACCCACATCCTCCCTCAGCCCGAGCCCGCGGCGATGGGCAAGCGCCTGGGCCTGCTGGTCCTGGTCGCGCTGTTGCTGATGGTGGTGATGGGCCTGACGGCCTGGCTGACGGTGCGCGTGCTCCGCGACCGCCAGGAGCGCGTCGAGCTGGGGCTGCTGGAGCAGCGGATCGAGCGTGGCGACCGCCAGGCCGTGGCCGAGCTCGAGGCGAGCCTCACCGCCGAGCTGGAGCGACCGCCCGAGGGACGCGGGACCTCCGAGCTGTCGCTGGCCCTGGCGCGGATCCGCCTGTGGGAAGAGCTGGAAGGCGGGCTGGCCTGGCGGGCGGGGGCGAGCGAGGCGATCGGCCTGGCGGCCGAGCGTGGGGCGCCCGAGCTGGAGCTGGCCCAGATCGAGGCGCGCTTCCTGGTGGCCGATGGTCGGGCCGGGCAGGCGGCGGCGCGGCTGGAAGAGGCCGGCCCGTTGGCCGAGCCTCGCCTGCGCGCGCGCATCGCCCTGGAGCGAGGCGACGGTCCGCTCGCCCTGAGCAGCTGGACGCCGAGCCCGGACGAGCTGGCGGTTCCGCGCTGGGCCTTGCTGTACCGCAGGGTGCTGCTGCAGGCCGGCGACGAGGCCGGGGCCGCCGCCCTGGGACAGCGCCTGCTCCAGGAGCACGGCGATGATCCCGCCATCCGCCTCGCCTCGCTGCTGGAGGGCTTCGGGTCCGCCGACGACCAGGCTCGCGCCCCCCTGCTCCAGCAGGACGCACACGAGCTCGGCTCCCGCCAGCAGGCCCAGCTCCTGGCCCATCGCGCCGCGCAGCTCGACCAGCAGGGCGAGCTGGACGAGGCGCTGGCCCTGTGGCGGGCGGCGCTGGCGATCGACAGCGGCCTGGAGAGCGCCTTGTACCGGCTGGCCGGCCAGAGCTCGGCCGAGAACGGCTCGCTGGTGGCCCTGGGGATGCTGGAGCGCTGCGCCCTGGGACGTTCGGGCTCGGTGCCTTGCGCCCGGGGCCGGATCCACGTCCTGCTGGACCTCGATCGGGTGGACGAGGCGCGCACCGTGCTGGAAGAGATGGAGCAGCCGCCCGTGGCCCTGCAGGCCTGGGTGGCCTTGCAGGCCGAGGACGGCGCGGGGGCGCTGGCTCGGCTCCCCGAGCTCACCGAGGTGGCCCAGCGTCCCGAGGACGGGCTCTCGGCCTACGTCCTGGGGCGGGTGCTCGCCGCGCAGGGCGAGCGAGAGCGGGCCCAGCGCACCTTGTGGGCCGCGGTGCAGACCCTCTCCTTGTCCCCGGATCCCTTCGATCGGATCCTCGCCGGTCGCGCCGCGGTCGAGCGCCTCGCGCTGGCCCCGGACTCCCTGCTGGATGTCCACGCGCGCGAGGTCCTGGCCCTGGCGCCCTCCGATCCGGTCGTCCTGGTCGGCGTGGCCGAGCGACTGGAGCGCGCCGGGCGGTCGACCCCGGCCCGTCAGCACCTCGCCCGCGCCGTGGCGATGGCCCCCGAGAGCAGCCTGGCCTGGTATGCCCTCTCCAACAGCCCGGAGGGGGACGGGGCCGTGAATCGATACCTCGCCCTGACCCCCAGCGGCCCCCGCGCCGAGCGTGTTCGACAGGCCTTGCCCTAGCCGTCCGCCCGGGTCGCGGATCTTGTTGACGACGGCGCCCTGGCTGGGTACCCTCCTTGACATTCCGAAGGCAGGATTGGTCGTTCGACCTCCACCGAGCCTGCGGATTCCAACACGGAGGAGAACCCATGACCCGAGCATTCCAGGGATCGGCGCTCATCGCCGGCGCACTCAGCATGAGCCTGTTCATCGCCTGCGGTGACAAGGACGGAGACGACACCGGCGACGGTGGGACCAGCGACGGCGGGACCAGCGACGGCGGGACCGAGACCGAGGGCGAGACCGACTGCGAAGACGGTGAGGACAACGACGAGGACGGTCGTATCGACTGCGACGACTCCGACTGCCGCAGCGCCACGGCCTGCCAGGTGTTCGAGCCGACCTTCCTCTCCTTCGAGGCCAGCACCGGCCTGCTCGAGGGCATGCAGACCGAGATCACCTTCGAGGGCAAGCCCCTGGGCTCGTACTTCACCATCATGATGATCAACGACGACTGGGAAGGCCCGGACGACGACAAGAACTTCTGCGCGATCGTCTACGACGTCTCCGGCGCCGAGCTGGACAGCAGCTGCACCAGCTGCTGGGCCGGGGCCTCCTGGTCGGTCGACACCAGCATGCTGGTCGGCACGGCTGGCGAGTGCGACAAGCTCGATCCCGACGACTGGACCGACGATCCGGTCGCCTACCTCTCCGAAGGGACCTACGGCTTCGGCTTCGGCACCTTCTCCAGCGCCGAGACGGCCTTCCAGGACGCGCTTGAGTCCGGCTTCGGCACCTACTGGTCGGAGTACAGCGACAACGTCTTCGTCAACTACATCAAGTCCGACCTGTCCGGCACGGCCACCTGGTACAACATGGCCTACGCCTTCGGCTTCGAGATCGACTCCAGCGGCGCCATCGTCGGTGACGGCTCCACGATGATCACCGTCGGCGACAGCGCCTTCGCGCCGGACGGCTTCTACTCGGGCAGCTTCTTCTACGGCTTCAGCCTCCAGTAGGGGAAGGATGCCTGGCTCGGCGCGACTGCTGTGCCTCGGCCTCGCTCTCGCAGTCTCTGGCTGCGGGGGCGAGGCTTCGCCGTACTGGGCCGTCCAGCACGGCAGCATCGAGCTGAGCAACGACGGCTTCCAGGGCTACCAGGTCTGGGAGCTCTTCAGCCGCAAGTGGCGCAAGGCTGGGGACGAGAAGTTCCACCTCTGCGCGGTGGTGCAGGGCATCGAGGGCTCGCTGGCCTCGACGATGGAGGGCTGCGAGGGCTGCCTCGGCAGCTACCTCGTGACGGTGGAGCCGCTGGAGACGGACTGCCCTGCGGGGCTGATCGACTCCAGCAGCCTGGCGGGCCCCCGCACGATGGCGGTAGGCCGCGTGCCAGCCGACCTGGCGGGGCAGGATCCCCAGCCCGGTCGAAGCATGGGCTGGTACATGGGCTGGGATCAAGGTCCGGTCGAGGCGATGGGCTTCGTCGTGCCCGAAGGGGCAGGCTCGGCCAACGACGAGGGAGTGCAAGGCTGGGTACCCGGCGAGCGCTACGCGCTCGAACCGGCCTATGCCTGGGAGCTCTGAGTCGGGTATGCTGAAGGCAGGCCGGACCGGAGGAAGGATGCGCACACCGATGCGGGCGTCCCTGGTGTTCTGCGTGCTCGGCTGGGGATGCAGCGACTTCGCCACCAAGGCAGGCCAGGACAACGAGGGCTCGACCTCTGCCGATGGCGGTGACACCGACACGGACGAGACCGACACCGGCATCCCGCAGGATCTGGGTGTCTATTGGGCGCTGGATGCGGACCTCAGCGTCGTGGACGGAGGCATCGACCTCGATGGGTCCGAGATCCGCCTGCGCCGGCTCCGAAACCTCGCCGAGAGCTGCCTCGACCAGGTCTCCTTGAGCTCGGCCGAAGCGGTCGAGCCGCTGCCTCACGAGACGATCTGGAGCTGGTGGGAGGTCGACTGGCCGGTCGATGACCTGAACTGCTTCCCCGAGGGCCAGGGAGCGGCGAACCTGCCCCTCCGGGTCGGCTTCGGCCTGCTGCACCCCGAGATCGTGGCGGCCCTGCCGTCCTCGTCCCTGGTCGCGGCTCCCGAGGGCACCGCCGGCCTGCTGGGGGCCTACCTGCAGCTGGCGGACGACGATCGGCTGCTGGTCTTCGGCGCGGCCGGATCCGAGGCGGCCTGGGCCGGGTCGGGGACCGACGCCGAGCCAGGGGTCGTCGGCGACGGGGTCTGGTGGCTGCGCTCGGTCTACAGCCTGCCGCTCACCTGGTGAACTCGGTCAGGCCCACCGCCTGGAGCTGACCGGTGGCCTCGCAGTAGAGCCAGTCGGCGGTGTCTTCGGCCACGGGGAGGGGCGGGCAGCGCGCATGGACGACGGCGATGCCTGGACGCAGCGGGCTGTCGGGCAGGCCACGGGCCAGCGCCGGGAGCCCGTCGGGCAGCGGCCCCTCGAGCCGGTCGAGGGCCGGCCAGGAGCCCAGGCGCGCGCGGGCCTGGGAGAGGTCCTCGATCAGCGCCGCCTGCTGAGCCTGGACCTGAGCACGCTCGGCCTCGCTCGGGGGGCGTGGACGCGCGGGCGGGGGA
>DDSR01000307.1 GCA_002343455.1 Deltaproteobacteria bacterium UBA2385
CATGGCGGCGCTGCTGGGCCTGGACTACCGCTTCCCTCGTCGCACCGAGATCGTGGTGGAAGGCATCGATCGGATCCCCAGGGATCGCACGGTCTTCCTGGCGATGAACCACACCGACCGCTACAACTACTGGCCGATGCAGTACGCGATGCACCGCCAGGGCATCGGCTACACGGCGACCTGGGTCAAGGGCAAGTACTACCAGAACCGGGCGATGGCCTGGTTCATGGACCAGACGGGCAACATCCCGCTGCCCAGCCGGGGCTATGTGGTGGCCACCGCCTCGCAGGCGGCGCTGGGGCGCCCTCCGGACGAGGCCGAGTACCGGGTGCTGCGCGACCTGGTCGACGAGCGCGAGGTCGGCGAGGTTCCGGCCTCGCTCCAGGCCCTCTTCGAAGCCGCCGGCGGCCGGGAGGCCTGGGCCGAGGCCGAGCGCAGGCGCTTCGCGGCGATGATGCAGGAGGTGATGCGNNCCGAGGGCATGGCCCGCGGGCTGCACATCCTGGTCTTCCCCCAGGGCACCCGCAGCAAGCGCCTGTCGCGCGGGCTGACCGGCATGATGCAGGCGGCGCAGCACCTGGGGGCCGCCATCCTGCCGATCGGCTGCAACGGCAGTGACCGGGTCTACCCGGGCAACTCGCCCTCGGCGAAGGGCGGGCGGATCGTCTACCGGGTGGGGGAGGTGATGGAGCTGGACGGCCCGGAGCTGGGGCCCCACCGGATCGTGGAGCCCTTCGTACCGTTCACGGTGGAGGCCAGCCGCCGCCACGGGCAGGCCCTGCAGGCGGCCACCGATCGGGTGATGGACCGGATCGAGCTGCTGCTGGACCCGGAGTACCAGAGGGGCGAGAGCGACGGGGTCCAGGGGGTCGAGCGGTTCGTGTGAGCTTCAGCCCAGGTCCTCTTCCAGCACACCTTTGCCGCCCTTGACGAACTCGCGCAGGAAGCGCATCTCGCTGTGCTCGGCCTCCTCCGGGGCGCCGGTGAAGGCGATGCGCTTGTCGTACACCAGGGCCAGCCGGTCGGTGACGGTGAAGACGGTGTCCATGTCGTGGGTGACGACGACGCTGGTGACACCCAGGCGCTCCTGCAGTCGCAGGATCAGCCCGTTGATGCGACGGATGGTGATCGGATCGAGGCCAGTGGTGGGCTCGTCGTAGAGGATGACCTCGGGCTCGACGGCGATGGTGCGGGCNNCTTCTTCATGCCGCCGGAGAGCTCCGACGGCTTGCGCTGGTCGATGCCGGGCATGTCGACGAGGTCGAGCACCTCGTGCACGCGCGCCTCCATCTGCTCTTCGGTGCCCCAGTTGTGCTCGCGCAGGGGGTACTTGATGTTGTCGGCGACGGTCATGGAGTCGAAGAGGGCGCCGCCCTGGAAGAGCATGGCCACTCGCTTGCGGACCTCCAACAGCTCGCGCTCCTTCATGGAGGTCACCTCCTGGCCGAAGGCGGTGATGCTGCCGCTGTCGGGACGGAGCAGGCCGATCAGCATCTTCAGGCAGACGCTCTTGCCGGTGCCGGAGCCGCCGATGATGGTCAGGGTCTCGCCCCGGCGGATCTCCAGGTCCAGCCCCCGGTAGACGACGTTCTTGCCGAAGGCCTTGTGCACGTCGGAGAAGCGGAGGATGACCTCTCCGGGTTCGCCGCGGGCGGGCTTGGGAACGGTGTCGGACACGGAGACTCAGCCGTAGATGGCCAGGAAGAGGCGGGTGAGGAAGAAGTCGCTGACCAGGATGGTGATGCTGGTCCAGACGACGGTGTGGGTGGTGGCCTGGCCGACGCCCTCGGTGCCGCCGCGGGTGTTCATGCCGACCCAGCAGCCGATGATGGCGATGAAGTAGCCGAAGAAGGCGCTCTTCATGATGCCGTGCACGAGGTCGGCGACCTCGATGGTCTCGATCATCTGCTTCAGGCCGAAGCGCAGGGTGATGCCGACCTCGGCCATGGTGATGACGATGCCGCCGAAGCAGCCGACCAGGTCGGCGATGACGGTGAGCAGGGGCAGGGCGATCACCATGGCCACCACCCGCGGCAGGACCAGCTTGCGCACCGGGTTGGCCCCCAGGGCGCGGATGGCGTCGATCTGCTCGGTCACGGCCATGCTGCCCATCTCGGCGGTGAAGCCGGCCCCGACCCGGCCACCGACCAGCAGGGCGGTGAGCACCGGGCCGAGCTCGCGCACGATGCCCAGGGAGACGAGCTTGCCGGTGTAGAGGCTGGCGCCGAAGGGCTCCAGTCCGATGGCGAACTGGCTGGCCATGACCATGCCGGTGAAGATCGCCGTCAGGAAGGTGATCGACATGCTCTGCACGCCGCCCTGGTCGAGCTGGGCGATCCACAGGCGGATCTCCCAGGGCCGGCGGAACAGCTCGCGCGTGACCTGCCCGGTGAGGATCATCACCTCGCCCAGGGACTGGAGGAAGAAGCCGAAGCCCACCGCTCAGCCCCCCTGGCTGCGGAAGCCCGCCAGCACCGACTCGAAGGCGGGCCAGCCGCTGTCGAAGGTGGTCGGGGGGGCCAGGTAGAGCAGGTCGTAGACGCACTCATCCTTCTTCAGGACGAGCACGCCGACGCGCATCGTGACCCCGTCGATGCTGGCGTCGACCACCCGCAGCCAGGCGTCTCGCCCGTCGACGGAGCGGGCCTCCTCGCGCAGGGGCTCGCCCGAGCCGATGCCGTAGACGACGGCCTCGGCCAGCTTCTGCAGGGGCCGGTCGTCGTAGCGGGTGGCGCAGTTGCTGTCGGCGTAGATGGAGGCGCCGATGCCATTGTGGAACCAGGCCCGGTCGGCCGAGCCGGCCTTGACGCTGCGCCACTCGCCCTGCGGGTCGCCCAAGGCGAAGCGGCCCTCCAGGCGGCGGGCCTCGCGGTGGCCGGTGCAGCCGCCGAGCAGCAGGGCGAGGCCGAGGAGGCGGGAGATCATGCGCGCCCCTGCAGGCTCTGCGGCCCGGTGAGGGGCAGGCCGGCGGCCTGGCTCTCTTCTTCGGTGATGGTCAAGAAGACCTCCTCCAGATCCTTGCTCTGGCTGCCGCTGAGCAGCTCGTCGACGGTGCCCAGGGCCACCAGCCGGCCGCCGTAGAGGATGCCGATGCGATCGCAGACCTCCTGCGCGACGTCCAGCGAGTGGGTGGACATGAAGACGCAGCGCCCCTGGGCGGCGAGCTGGCGGAGGCGCTCCTTGATGCGGCGGGCGCCGTGCGGGTCCAGGCCGACCATCGGCTCGTCGACGATCAGCACGGGCGGCTCGTGCAGCAGGGCCGCGGCCAGGACCAGGCGCTGCTTCATGCCGTGGGAGTAGGCCTCGATCAGCTCGTCGGCGCGGTGGCCCAGGTCGTGCTCGGCCAGCAGCAGCTCGCTGCGGGCCTCGAGCTCGCCCTCGGGGACCTGGTACATGCCGCCCACGAAGCGCAAGAACTCCCGCGCGGTGAGCTTGTCGTAGAGGTAGGGGCGGTCGGGGATGTAGCCGACCTTGCGCTTGGAGCCGACCGGGTCCTGGCGGATGTCGACGCCGTCGATCAGGATGCGGCCGCTGGTGGGCATGAGCACGCCGGAGAGCATCCGGATGGTGGTGGTCTTGCCGGCGCCGTTGGGGCCGAGAAAGCCGAAGACCTCGCCGGCGCGCACGTGCAGATCCAGGGGCTGGACCGCCTGGAAGCTCCCGTAGCGTTTCTCGACTGCCTCGACGCGGATCATATGCCCTCTCGGATCGGCCGGAACCGTAGCACGGCAGGCGCGGGCAAGACCTACCGGGCCTCGACCAGCTCGAAGGACAGCCGCCCCATAACGGCGAGGATCTCGACCTGGCGGTCCAGGTCGCCCTCGATCAGCTTGATGTGGGTGGGGTCGGCGGGCACCTGCCCGAAGGTCGGGTCGACGGCGATCCAGGCGTGGGTGTCCGGGCCGGCCAGCTCGTCGATCAGGACCTCGGGCCAGGCGTGGTAGTAGAAGGCGCCCTGCGGGCCGATCTGATCGCTGTAGACGACGCCGGCGGCGATGCGGGTGGGGATGCCGGCCGCTCGGGCGAGGGAGACGAAGAGGGCGGTGTGCTCGTTGCAGTCGCCGCGGCCGGTGCGCAGGACCTCCAGGCCCGAGGGCACGCCGAAGGTGGGGGCCTTCTCGACGTAGTCGAAGACCCAGGCGTTGAGGCGCTGCACGGCGTCGAGGCGGTCGGTGGCCCCGGCGAGGATGCTGGCGGAGCGCTGCACGACCTCGGGGTGGGTGGACTGCACGGTCGCGGTCGGCTCCAGCCAGGCGGGGTCGAGCGCGGCGTCGTCGGCGATGGCGAGCGGGCGGCGGGGGAGCTCCAGCAGCAGCGGGATCTCGACGCGGACGGTGCTGCCCTCGCGTCGCTGCAAGGGGGGCTGGTCGAAGATGCGCTCGGGCTCGACCCCCTGGATGCTCAGGTCCAGCCGCCGCAGGCTGCGCGACTCGGGCAGGCGTCCCTTCAAGGGCACGGCGCTTCGCTCGATGATGTCGACGGCCGCCTCGGAGGTAGGCATGCGCTGGGCCTCTTCGGCGGTCATGCGCACCATGGACATGCCCATCGCGCTCTCCTGTCGGATGGTCTGGCCGCCGCTGGTGACCAGCTCACGCGACTCCACCCCCTCGAAGTCGCTGCGGATCCACCAGGCCTCCTCGCCGTTCTCCAGGATCTCGACGTCTTCGACGACGTACTGGACGGTCCCCTGGGACATGGTCACGGGGCTGAAGAAGGGGACCTCCAGCCGCTTGCCGACGAAGAGCGTCTCGCGGGCGATCAGCGCCTCGAGCGAGAGCTGCACATGGGGGGGCTGGTCGATGGGGAAGCGCAGCTCGGAGGTCTCGCCGCCGCTGCTGACCTCCATGACGATCTCGTCGCCGCGGACCTCGCCCCGCGCGGAGAGGCGGACCTGGTCGCTGAGCATGAAGAAGTCGAAGTGGGTCAGGCGCCCCTGGGCGTCGGTGATGGCCGCCTGCGCGGTGATGACGTCCTGGATGGTGCCGAAGGCGGCCAGTCGGAAGCGGCTGCGGCCCTCCAGCAGCCGACCGCCGTCGGTGGTCCCCGTGTTGCGCGAGACCGCGTAGCCGACCTTCTGATCCTCGAAGAAGATGCCCATCCAGCGCTCGCTGGTGCTGCCGGTGCTGAGCGCGGCGGCGTCGATCGGCACCAGGGTGCCGCGGCCGGAGCGGTGGTCGAGGGTGAAGGCGACCAGCAGGACCAGGAAGCCGAGGAGCCCGAGCAGCTCCAGCAGGAAGAGGGGGCGAAGTCGAACCATGGACAATGTGATTATCATGCGGCGCCACACCGGAGCGTCGCCCATGTCCGCCCCCGCCACCTTCACCATCCAGCAGGTGGCCGCGTTGCCGGTGGGGGCAGGGCCCGAGGCAGCTCCAGGCCGCTGTTCCTGCCAGGGGCACGCCGAGGTGGACGCCGAGCTGGGCCTGCTCTTGCTGGTCGAGGCCGAGCTGGTCGGCCGGACCGCGCCCGAGGACGGCGAGGAGGACCCCGCCAGCGCCGAAGACCCCGAGGCGGTGCTCACCGTGGCGGCGCGGCTGGCCGCGGACCAGCTGCTGGGCCATGTGCGGCAGCACGCCGACACCATCGAGCGCTTCGTGCGCAACCCGACCCCGGGCCTGACGGCGCGGCTGCAGGGCGTCGTCCGAGAAGGCTTCCTGCAGGCCTCTCGCGAGGTGCATGCGCTGGGCTGGCGGCGCGGCCTGCGCATCGGCGTCAGCATGGACGCGGTCCTGGCCCTGCCCGACGAGGCGGTCATCGCCCACGTCGGCCGCGGGGAGGTCGCCCTCATCCACGAGGCGCTGGTCCACCGCATGACGGGCCGGCTGGAGGCCGTGCGCGACGCGCCGCCGAAGCCCTCGGCCGATCCCTTCTCCATGGTCGAGGTGGACGAACCTCCGCCCCTGCTGGGCCTGGAGGCCGACCCTCCGGCGGTCCAGGTGCTCTCGGTCGGGGTCGAGGGCGGGGACCGGCTGATCCTGCTGGGCCCGGGCTCGGTCGAGGGGCTCCCGGCCAAGGGGCTGCGCGCCGTGGTCGGCCTCGCCGACGCGAGGCAGGTCGCCGAGCACCTGCTTCGAATCGGGCCCGCGCGGGCCGGGCGACCGGGCCTGGTCGGGGTGGTGCAGCACGGGAGCTCGGCCCAGGCCTCGCAGGATCGCCTCGCGGTGCTGCGCGGCATCAACATCTTCCGCTGGTGCACGGACGAAGAGCTGCTGGAGCTGGCGGGCCTCGCCCGTCCGCAGCGCTACCGGGCCGGCGAGCTGCTGCTACGCCAGGACACGCTCAACAACACGCTCTTCCTGCTGGTCAAGGGCGCGGTCACGGTGGTCAAGGACGGCCAGGACATCGCCCGCACCGCGGAGGGCACGGTCTTCGGCGAGATGAGCATGCTCGACGAGCCGCGGGCCAGCGCGACGGTGCAGGCCGAGACGGACGTCGAGGTGCTCACCATCCAGCGCGAGGACTTCCTGCGGGCCCTGAAGCGCGACGGCTCGATGGCCGTCAAGGTGCTGTGGAGCCTGCTGTTGAGGGTGTCTTCGAACCTGCGGGCGACCTCGCGGCGCCTGGCGGCCATGACGGCGGCCAGCAGCAGCGGTCATGGCGATCAGGAGCCGACATGAGCGTGATCCAGACCTGGGCGGCCACCGATGTGGGCCGGGCCCGGAAGGCCAACGAAGACAGCTACCTCGACGTCCCCGAGCTCGGCCTGGTCGCCGTCGCCGACGGGATGGGCGGCTACAAGCGCGGGGATGTGGCCAGCGAGATGGCCTGTCGGGTGCTGCGCGAGTCGGTCGAGCAGGGCGCCGATCTGCTGGCGGCCTACCGGGCGGACCCCAGCGAGCTCCGCCGCGAGGCGGTGATGGAGATGCTGGAGACGGCCGTGCAGCAGGCCTGCCGCCAGATCCACGACGCCTCCCTGGGCGAGGGGGGCGAAGGGGGCCGGATGGGCACGACCATGGACGCCGTGCTGGTGGTCGGAAGCACGGCCTTCCTGGTCCATGTCGGCGACGGGCGGGTCTACCTCTGGCGCGGGGGCGAGCTGCACTCGCTGACCGAGGACCACACCCTGGTCCAGCAGCAGCTCAACGAGGGCCTGATCGACGAGGCCCAGGCCCGCAGCGCCAAGAACAAGAACGTGATCACCCGGGCCCTGGGGGTCTTCGCCTCGGTGCTGATCGACTCGCTGGTCTTCGAGGTCGATCCGCGGGACCGCTTCCTGCTCTGCTCGGACGGCCTGCATCGCTACATCGGGCGCCGCGAGCTGGGGCTGTTGATCGAGCAGCACGGACCCGAAGCGGCCAGCCGCCTCTTCATCCAGACGGCCAACGAGCGGGGCGGGCGGGACAACATCACCGCGGTGATGGCCCAGTTGGCCTCGCCCCAGACCGAGGTGGGGGCCGAGGACGACCGCACCCGCCAGCGGATGGCGGTCCTGCGGCAGGTGGACATCTTCCAGTCCTGCACCTACCGGCAGCTCCTGGAGTTCGCCCTGCGGGCCCGTGACGTCGAGGTCGGTCCGGGCGCGGTGCTCTTCGAGGACGGCCAGCCCGGCGAGGAGTTCTTCGTGGTCGTGGCCGGCAACGTGGCGATCGAGAAGGGCGGCACCCGGCTGGCCTCCCTCGGTCCCGGCCACTACTTCGGCGAGCTGGTGCTGATCGACCGGCCGGTGCGCTCGGCGACTGCCCGCTCGGTGACCGCCTGTCGGCTGCTGGTGATCGACCGGACCTCGTTCCTGCGGCTGATCCGGCAGGACACGGCCCTGGGCGCCGCGGTGCTGATGCAGATGCTGCGGAAGGTGGCGCAGCACCTGCGCCTGACCAACGAGCGCCTGGTCAGCGAGACGATCACGCTGGACGAGCTGGACGTCGAGCCGCTGGGCTGAGGCGCCCGGACGACGGCCTGGCGCTCAGCGCAGCGCCTCGCCCATGCGCTCGGTGCGGATGCGCCCCAGCAGCGGCAGGCCTGGCTGGCACTGGTCGTAGGAGAGCCAGACGAAGCGCGACTTGCCCTTGATGTTGCGCAGCGGCACCGGTCCCCAGACCCGCGAGTCGGCGCTGTGGTCGCGGTTGTCGCCCA
>DDSR01000050.1 GCA_002343455.1 Deltaproteobacteria bacterium UBA2385
GCAGGGGCCTTGGGGGGAGAGCTCTTCGGGCGACGACGAGCCATTCATCACCACGCGAAGCTGAGGACGGCGGCGGTGCCCGTCCCAGCCGCGACCAGCCCCAGGCCCAGGGAGAGCGTGGCGGTCGTGTTGGCCTGGCGCTGCAAGCGCGCCAGCTCGTCGGGGTCGGCGGGGGTCGCCGGGTCCCAGAACTCGTTGACCTGGGCGTTGCTCATCCCGTAGAGGGCGGCGGCCGTGGCCCCGGTGACCAGCGTGGCGGCGACCAGCGGCATCGTGATCGTGCGCCGCGCGCCGGCCTTCTCGGGGTCCTTGCCCCGGCGAGGGGACTCCTGCGCGGGGTAGAGCTCCAGGGTCGAGCCAGCCTCCACCAGGGTGGAGAGCATGACCTTGCCGCTGTCGTCGACCTGCTGCAGCACGAAGGGCAGCGCCCGCGGCGCCTGGTCGGTCAGCCGACCGTCCACCCGCAGGCTGCCCGAGGTGGGGGCCGGCAGGCTGCGGGTCGCCTCGGCCGGCAGGCCCTGGGCGATCTCGAAGTCCACCCGCAGGGGGTGACCCTCGGGGGCGATCTCCTCGCTGAGGCGGTAGCCCGGGGCCGCCGCCAGCATGGCCCGGAAGTGCTGGACGGCGCCGGCGTGGTCCCGGTCCAGGAAGGACTGGTAGGCCTCGGCCCGGTGGTAGGCGGCGACCTGCCCGGCGGTGAGCGCCTTGTTGACGCAGGGCACCCCCGCGCGGACCGAGCTGAGGGCCTCGCCGAAGACGTCGGCGTCCAGGTCGGCGAAGGCGGCGTCCGCGGTGGAGAGCATCCGCGCCAGCTCGTCCGGGGAGAGCTCCCGCGGGCAGGCCGCGGCGGCGGGGAGCGCGAACAGGCCGAGCGCCGCGAGCGCCGGAGCGATCGTGTGGAGCTTCACAGCCCACCTCCGTAGAAGAGGAGCGCCGCACCGGCGCCGCTGGTGGCGCCCGAGGCGCCGATGAGGAGATCGGGGGTCCCGTCGCCGTTGGCGTCACCGCCGCCAGCCACCGAGCTGCCCAGCCCGCCGTCGCTGCCGCGGAGGACCAGCCCGTCGGTGCCCAGCACCCCGCTGGCCGCCTCGCCGTAGACCAGCCAGACGGCGCCCGCGCCCTCGGCGCTCCCGGGCGCGCCGATCAGCACCTCGGCCCGACCGTCGCCGTCCAGGTCGCCAGCCCCGGAGACCGCGGCGCCCGCCTGGTCGCCGGCGGCCTCGCCCAACAGGATGGCCGAGGCGCTGGAGGCCCCCACGCTGCCCGAGAGCGGCGAGAGGAAGATGTAGGCGGCGCCCGCGTCGTTGCCCGTGCCGTCCTGGCCGTCGGCGCCGACGACCAGGTCGGGGAGGCCGTCGCCATCCACATCGCCAGCCGAGGCCAGGGACACGCCCAGGCGGTCGCCCGCGGCTGCCCCGTACAGGCGTGCCTCGGCGTCCCCCAGGCTGGAGGTGCCGCTGCCGCCGCCCAGCACCAGGTAGGCCGCGCCGGCGTTGCTGCCGCCGACGTCGTTGTACCAGGCGTTGACCAGGAAGTCCTCGAGGCCGTCGCCGTCGACGTCGCCCGCGCGGGCCACCATCCGGCCGGCGCCGTCGTTGGCCGACTCGCCGGTCAGGACCGCGGTCGCGCTGGCCTCGAGCGCGTCGCTCCCGGTCAGCGGCCCGGCGATCAGCCAGGCGGCGCCCGCGCTGTTCCCGGCGGTGCGATCCCCGACCGCCCCGACCACGAGGTCCGCGACCCCGTCCCCGGTGGCGTCGGCCAGCCCCGCCAGCGAGCGACCCGCGTAGAGGTTGGTGCTGCCCCCGCTGCGCTCGATGTCGGCGTCGGCCACCCCCAGCTCGCCGGAGAAGGGCCCGTAGTAGACGTAGACCACGCCGCTGGCGTTGCCCAGGCCCGCGGCCGAGGGCGCCCCGATCGCCAGCTCGGCGTAGCCGTCGCCGTTGAGGTCGTCGACGGCGCTGAAGGCCCGCCCGTAGTTGCTGTTGGTCGAGTCCCCCAGGAAGCTGGCGTCCGCCTCGGTCCCGAGGTCGCGGCTGCCCGCCCCGTCCCCGTTGACGAGGAACAGGCCGCCGACCGCGCTGCCGCCGTCGCGGCGGGTGTAGGCCCCCACCCCCAGCTCGTCCAGGCCGTCCCCGTCGAGGTCCCCGAGCATGCCCACGAGGTCCCCCGCGCTGGACGAGCTGGAGCCCGTGTAGCTGCCGTCCGCGTCGGACTCGGACCAGGCCCCCTCCAGCCGACAGCCGACGCTGTCGCAGTCGTTGTCCACGCCGTCGAAGCAGATCTCGGTCGCCCCCGGGTTGATCCCGGCCTGGTCCGGCTGGCAGTCGCCGGCCTGGTCCGCAAAGCCCTCGGGCGGCTCGCACCAGCACTGGGCCTCGTCGCTGCCGTAGCCGTCCCCGTCCGCATCGACGAAGACATCGCCGCAGCCCTCGACGTCGCGCGCGTTGGTCTGGCCGTCGCAGTCGTCGTCGTAGTCCGTCAGGCAGGTCTCGTCGGCGTCCGGGTTGACCGCCGCGAGCGTGTCGTCGCAGTCGTCGGCGTTGTCGACCCGGCCCTCGGGCTGCTCGCAGTCCCAGACCGGCTCGCCCTCGGCCCCGAAGCCGTCGCCGTCGCCGTCCACGTACCAGGGCAGCTCCTCGCAGCCGCCGCCGTCCCCGGTGCCGCCGCCGTCCCCGGTGCCGCCCCCGTCACCGGTCCCGCCGCCGTCGCCGGTCCCGCCGCCGTCGCCGGTGCCGCCCCCGTCCCCGGTCCCGCCGCCGTCCCCGGTCCCGCCGCCGTCGCCTTGATCCAGGCGCCACTCATAGGCGTCGTCGCCGATCACCCGGCAACCCGACGCCAGCAGCGCCAGGCCCACGAGCATCATCGCAGGGAGAGAGGGAGCGAGGCCACACACATAGGTGCAGCCGTCACGGGGAGGGCGAGGGACCATGTTGCCATCCAGGTTGCGTGAATGTCTAGCCTGTTGAGGTTGGGGGCGCTCCACCATCGTGCCCGAACTCCTCGGCAGGCGCCTTCAGGATCGACGCGAAGCGGACCGCCAGCCGCCCCGCGGCGACGCCGTCGATCAGCCGATGATCGAAGATGAGGACCATCGGCAGCATCGGCCGGACGCAGACCTGCCCGTCCAGCACGATCGCCTCGTCCTGCACGGTGGAGCAGCCCCAGACCGTGCCGGCGTGGGCGAGGCGCGGAGGCGGGCTGAGCGAGGCCCCGCGAAAGAGCATGCCCGGCACGGCGCTGAAGGGCGCCCCGGCGTTGGAGAGCAAGGTCGTCGCCGGCGCCGCCCGGTGGATCATCCCCGACAGCCCCGGCGCCTCCCGGGCCCGCTCGAAGAGGTCCATCACCCCGAAGAAGGCCGGCTGGGGCAGCCCCTCGGCCAGGCGCACCATCGCCTTCACCAGCGGGTTGGTGCCCTTGCCCTCGCGCTCCTCCCGCACCGCCGAGGCCCCCGAGCCGGCCACCTCCCGCAGGCTGCGCCCTCCGGCGTCCTCGATCAGGGCCAGGCCCAGCTCCCGCTGCTTGCCGCCGGCGTGGCCCAGCAGGTTCACCGGCATGGCCACCCCCACCCGGTCGCGCATCACGATGCGGTTGCGCACGATCTGGGCGTTGGCCAGCGGGAACTCCCGCAGCGAGCGGCCGACCGCGGCGGCAAGCAGGTGCTGGACGGTCACCCGCGGGCCCGGACCCTGGGCGAGGCGGTCCAGGTACGCCCGGGAGGCGCTGAAGTCGACGGCGAAATTGAAGGAGACGTGGGCCGCCGCCGGGGACTGGAACCACCACAGCAGGGCCCGCCGGATCGCGGTGTTCGGGTTGGAGGGCTGCGAGCCCTGGGTCTCACTCAAAGCTCGACGACCTCGACCCGGGTGTAGATCAGCGGCCCGAAGAAGCTGAAGTAGTAGGCCGTCGAGCCCGCCGTGAAGTCGGTCTCGGACAGGATGCCGTACCCGGTGCCGAAGCCCGCGTCGGTCGCCGTGACCGGCACGCTGGAGGCCCGCGTCCCGTAGCAGCGCAGCTCGGCGCTTGGGCAGTTGCAGATGTAGCCGAGGGCGATGCCGTCCCCCTCCTGCACGGCGTGGCGAGGGTAGCCGAGGTCGTTCCAGTCGGCCTCGCTCGCCCACAGCACGTCCTCTCCGACCCAGAGCTCGTCCCAGCGGGCGGTGTCCAGCGAGCTGCTGTCGGCCATCAGCAGCACCGGCGTCGCCGAGCAGCCCAGGTCGCCGTAGCCGTGGACCTGGAAACGCTCGATGGTCTTGCGGCTGTCGCTGCGCACCACGTTGGCGATGAGCTGCCCGTCCTCGGCCGACCAGGTGGACCCCGTGTCGCTCAGGTCGAAGCTCTCGGCCTCGCCGCAGCCATCGGTCCCGCACTCGAAGCTGGCGTCGTCGGGGGCGTAGTAGCTGGCGCCGAGCTCCTCGATGTAGACGTCGATGTCGTGGTTGTCGCGGTCGCTGTCGAGCTCGCCGAAGTCCACCACGTCGGCGGTGACGGTCGCCTCGGAGAGGTAGAGCCCGCCGGGCCAGTCCTCGGCCCGGTTGCCCAGCAGCCCCGAGTCGACCTTGCTGCTGCCGGTCCAGATCAGGCTGCCGCCGACCACCCCGACCCCGCCGACCGTGCCCGAGACCGCCTGGTTGTCGCGCACCTCGACCCGGTCGAAGTCCACCTCGACGTCCTCGGCGTCCTTGACGAAGATGACCCCGCCGGCGCTGTCGTCGGCGATGTTCTCGACGACCGAGGACTCCTTCCAGGTGTGGGCGCCGTCGATCAGCCAGCCCCCGGCGCCGATCGCCACCGCCGTGTTCTGGAAGATGCGGGTCTGCACCAGCTCGGTGTCGCAGCCCGAGGTGAGCAGCCCGCCGCCGAAGTTGGCGTGGTTGCCGTAGACGTCCACCCCGCTCAGGCGCAGGGAGGTGGGGGCGGCCCCCGCCTGGCAGAGCAGGCCTCCGCCCTCGGAGGAGGCGAAGGGCCCGGCGCTGCCCACGCCGCCGGTGAGGGCGAGGCCCTCGATCCCGACCTCGAGGCCCTCGCCCCGGATGTCGACCACGCTGCTGGCCCCGCCGGCGTCGAGGACGACCGAGGCGGGGTCGGCCGGCAGACCCAGGACCTGAACGTCCGCCTGGACGGTCAGCCCGGCGTACCAGGTGCCCGCGCAGAGGCGCAGGGTCCCGGCCTCTGCCAGGGCGAGGCTCGCGGGCGCCTCGGCCGAGCCGGTCAGCGAGCCGGTGATGTCCCTGATCTCGCCGTCGCTGTCCGTCCAGGAGGCCGTGCCCGACTCGCCGGTCGCCGGGTCGCAGTCGTTGTCCAGCCCGTCGCAGAGCTCGGGGTGGCCCGGGTTCACCGTCGCCTCGGCGTCGTCGCAGTCCGTGTCGTCCGCCGAGGCGCCCTCGGGCAGCTCGCAGGCCTGCACCGGCGCGGCGGAATCGCCGTAGCCGTCGCCATCGGCGTCCGTGTAGAAGGTGCTGCCGTCGACCGCCCCCTCGGGGTCCAGGTCGTCGGCGAAGCCGTCGCAGTCGTTGTCCACCCCGTCGCAGAGCTCGTCGGCGCCCGGCTTGATCGCCGCGTTGCCGTCGTCGCAGTCCTGGTCGTCGTCGACCGCGTCCGAGGGTTGCAGGCAGGCCGTGACCGTCGCGTCCGGGTCGCCGTAGCCGTCGCCGTCGACGTCCAGGTTCCAGCTGGGGGCCCCTTGCAGGCCCGGGTCGGCGTCGTCCAGCAGGCCGTTGCAGTCGTTGTCCACGTTGTCGCAGACCTCGGCCGCGTCGGGGTGGATGTCCGCGTCGTCGTCGTCGCAGTCCACGTCCGCGGCGTAGCCGTCGCTGTCCGCGTCGACGGGGTCCTCACCGCCGGTGTCCTTGTCTCCGCAGCCCACCAACAGGCCGCCGAACAGCAGAATGAACAAGCCCATCTCGACCTCCGTGGGAGGCCCTCAGTGTAGTGCAACGGACAGGCGCCCGCCTCTCACAAGCCGCGCTGCTCTTCCGCCCGCAGGGGGATCCTGCCCTCCAGGGCCATGTCGACCACCCGCAGGATGCGCTCCCGATCCGCGGGCAGGCGGCCGCCCAGGGGCAGGTAGTTGCTGGCGTGGTTGGTGCGGAAGACCGCGTCCCGCGGGCGGGCGAGGTCGACGATGGTGCGCAGCTCGCCCAGCAGGCCGGGCAGCTCGGGCAGGCGGAAAGCGCGGCGCTGCCCGGCCCGATCCAGCGGGGTCCCGGGCACCACGGTCAGGGTCAGCAGCGAGAGGAACTCGGGATCCATCGCCGTCACCAGCGCGGCCGAGGCCCGGGCGTGCTCCTGGCTGCGCTCCACCCCGGCGACCCCCAGCAGGAAGATGGTCGAGAGCCCCAGCCCGGCCTGCCGAGCCCGGGCGGCGGCGCGGATGTGGCTCTCCACCAGGTAGGGCTGCTGCCGTGGGACCGGCTGCCCGTCCTCACCCAGCGGCCGCGGCCCCTTGGCCACCGCGCGCATCGTGAGCTCATCGCCGGACTCCGGCCCCATGTAGAGCAGCGAGAGCCCGCCGGCCCGCAGCCGCCGCAGCTCCTCGGGGCTCTTGTCGAGCACGTTGCCGGCCGTCGCGTAGCAGGAGATCCGCCGCAGGCGCGGGAAGGCCTGCCGCAGGGCCGCGAGCAGCGGCTCCCAGTGCGAGAGCGGCATGACCAGCGCGTCCCCGTCGGCGACGAAGACCTTCTCCACCCGGGCGCCGAAGGCCCGCCGGGCCATGGCTACGTCTTCCAGCAGCTCGGGGAGGGGTCGAATCCGAAAGACCGGCTTGTCCCGGTACATGTCGCAGTAGGTGCAGTTGTTCCAGGAGCAGCCGATGGTCGCCTGGAGGATGTAGCTGTCGGCCTCGGAGGGCGGCCGGTAGAGCTTGCCGGTATAGCGCATGGTGTGGGCCCTATCGTGATGGTCAGGCATGGGGGACTTGCGAGCGGTGCGAGGCGGAGGGGGGACTTGCGAGCGGTGCGAGGAGGAGGGGGACAGAAGTCCCGCCCGTGATTTGCGGATGGGACTTCTGTCCCCTCATTCGGCTGGAATCGGCCGATTCTCGGAGGGCCGGCCGGCGATTCGGTCACTTTCTGACCGGAACGACCCTCAAACCGCCCCAGGAAGCGCCCCAGGGAGGACAGAAGTCCCGCCCGTGATTTGCGGATGGGACTTCTGTCCCCTTTGGAGCCCGAAACCGGTGGATTCCGAGGCGAATCGGTCAATTCCTGACCGGATCTACCCTCAAACCGGCCCCGATCGCCTCGCAGTGGGGACAGAAGTCCCTCCCGTGATTTGCGGATGAGACTTCTGTCCCCTCCCTTGGCTCCGCCAGGCCCACTGGCCCTCGACCGCGCGCAGCATCGGCGTGCTCGGCTCGCGGGCGGAGAGTCGTTTCACCGTGCGGATGCTGAGGCCCAGGGCGTCGGCCACCTCGCGGATCGTGTGCCCCTGACGGGCGAGCCGTATGCCAGCCGCGCGGGCATCGACCCGCAGCGGCTCGTTGCCCTGGGCCGTGGGCAGACCCGCCGCGGCCGCCACCGCCTGCACCAAGGTGGACAGTCGACGCTCACAGCATGCCCAGGGGTCGCCTCCGAAACGGGCGAGCAGCTCCTCCCGCTTCACCCGAGGCAGGAGGCGTCGCACATGGCCCGCCATCCAGGCGCCGCTCGGGCGGAGGCCGAGCAGGTCGGGCAGCGCGGTGCCCTCGAAGAAGGGGTCGAGCTCATCCAGCCCGTGATGCCCGAGCTGGCCCAGGACATAGCCGAAGGTGCTGGCCAGGTGGGCCTGGTCGCGCACCGGGCTGAAGCGCACCGGCTCCCATTCGAGCTCCGGCCCCAGGCAGAGGTGCAGCGTGCGGGCGAGGTGGCGGGTGTGCAGGCCCGCCTCGTCGCGATCGCAGGCGAGGAGCAGGTGGGCGTGCGTGTCGGCCAGGCCATGGGCCAGCAGCGGTCGACCTCGGGCGGCGAAGGCCAGCGTGTGCGACCAGCGGCGCCGGTCCACGAGGTCCGGTGCCAGCACGCGGTTGTCGCGCGCGCGGAGGATGAGCTGAGAGGCGAGGGCCATGGCGGCGGGCCTTGCAGGAGGCGTGCCCGCGTAGGGTGTTGAAGTCTCGTCGGCGAGGTGCCGGAGGTGCCGGAGATCCGGCGGGGCGCCCAGCTCCTCCGCGGACCTCAGCGATACAGCGGCCCCAGGACCCTGCGTGGATCCGGGTACAGCCGCCGGGCCTGCTCCCGCTCCTCGGGGGCCACCGCGCCGGGCAGATCGTGGGTGGCGGGCCGCTCGATCGACAGCTGAAAGTGCAGGTGCGGAGGCCAGCCGCCGTTGTCCTCCGGCTCGCCCAGCCAGCCCAGCACCTCGCCCGCCTGAAACCGCCGACCCACCGGGCTGCGGGCCAGCGAGGAGCCCGAGAGGTGGCCCCACAGGGCCCAGAGCGGCGCCCCGTCGAGCTCGTGCTCGCTCACCAGCACGTGGCCGTAGTCCCCCGGGGCGGGGTTGTACCCCGCGTGCAGGATGAAGCCCGGCGCGAAGGCGTGGACAGCCACCCCCGCGGGCCCCCCGATGTCGATGCCCATATGCACCGTCCGGCGCCCGCCGAACAGCTCCTGGGTGTAGATGGCCCGGTCCTCGTCGTAGCGGCCGATCGCCCACTGGGCGGTGGGAGGCGTGGGGAAGGGCGCCTGGCGGAGGTCGAGGACCTCGTAGCGCTGGGGGAGGAGGACGACGGGGTGGAAGGGCATGGGGGTGGGTATCCCGAGCGCCGTGGGGGGGGAGCTGCGTTCAGGAGCGGGGCAGGGGAGAACGCGCCCGCCCTGGTCCACAGCCGCTCAGCTCGGGCGGGGCGCAAATGGCGGAGGTGCCGGAGGTGCCGGAGGTGCGGAGGTCCGGCGGCGGGAGGACAGAAGTCCCGTCTGTGATTTGCGGAAGAGACTTCTGTCCCCTCTGAAGCCCACATTCGGTGGATCCGAAGGCGAAACGGTCAGACTATGACCGGATCAGCCCTCAAACCGGCCCGGATCGCGCCCATAGGAGGACAGAAGTGCCATCCGTGATTTACGGGAGGGACTTCTGTCCTCTTCTTGGCTACGCCAGGTGCGAGTCCGGTCCATGCGCCCAGCGTGCTCAGCAGCTCGGTGCTCTCGTCGACGCGGACGGTGGTCCGCGTCTCCTCGTGGTCACCATCGACCTCGTCGTCGTTCTCGGCCGAGGGGGTCTGCTCCCCGGGCGAGGCTTCGATTCGCCGCAGGGAGGGCGGCTTTCAGGTCGGCCGGCGCACCGACGCGACCAAGCAGGACGGTGGCCTGGTCAGCGGTGAAGGCGAGCTGGACCTTCTGGTGAACGAGCGCCCGGTCCCCGAGGGACCCCGCAGCAAGCTCGGTTCCGTCGTCGTCGTAGGTGGTGACGGCGTCGCCGAGCTTCTTGAGCCAGGCGCTGTCGGTGGGCTCTGCGTCGTCCCAGGCGAGCATCGGGGTCGTCGCCGAGCCGCTGCCGGTGACCACGGGCAGGGCGATCAGCGGGCCGATGTCGTCGGCGGTCACCTTGTCGGCGTAGAAGGTCGACGGGTCTTCGGTTGCCTCGGGCTGGAGCTGCCAGACGCGCGCCCGGTACGGGAGCCCAACGTGCCACTGCGAGGTGGTGGCGGTGTCGTGGATCACCTCGGTGCGCGTGATCCGGCACTGGCCGGTGGCCTGCTCGGGGTCGAGTGTTCCCACGCTCGGGGGTCGCCGCGGGTAGTGCACGGTCGCAGCGCTGTTGACCACGCCGAAGCTGTCGACCGCCAGTGTGATCTGTTGCTCGACGCGAGGGTCGGCCGGGTTCCGCTCGTAGTGGGTGGTCAGGGTCTCGGTCGGGTAGATGAGGAATACGCCGGGCGTGTCCCCGTCCGCATCTGCACCGTGCGGACGCCCCAGGCCGACATGGTCACCGAGTAGGGGAAGCCCGACGTCGGGGTGAGCCCGTCTTCGGCGTAGACCTCCTGGCGGAGCGGCTTGCCCTTCAGCGCCCGATGCGCCTCGCGGAGCATCGTCCCACCGCGGGCGAGCGCGATGTTGACGTCGAAGGTCGTCTCGGCGGGCGAGAAGGCCTCGGCGTCGCCTGAGAAGTACTCGGTTGCGAAGGTGGCGAAGAGCCGTGCTTCCGCCTCCCAGGCGCCGGTGTGGAACCAGGTGACCGTCCGAACGGGCGGCAGGTTGGTCGTGCCGCTGCCCTGGGGAAAGGTCTCGGTGGTGTGGGGTGGCGGCCGGGGAATGACTGTGGAAGAATGGGAATTGAAACGACCAGACCCCTTGCCCAGGCCTAAAGTCGAGGGCGGCGTTTGTCTCACCAACATTGACACAGATGGCTACCAAGACAGCCACTCCAGCCCCAAGTAGGTGCCCTCGTCGTCGATCCTGGTCATTTCGACCACGAAAACGGCGCGTTTCCCGCCCGAGTCAATGCAGGCCGCCCGACCCCTTCCCCGAAGGTTCACAAAGTACGAGCTGCCCAGATTGCTGTCCATAATGTGCAGGTACCCTTGTCCTCGGCGGGTCACCCCCACAAACTCGGTGTCCTTCCCCATTGTTGCAGAAACCACCACCTCCGTTCCAATATTCAAAGTGATTTCGGTGCCCTGACCCTTCACCTTCAGATGCACACTACCGTTGACCCTGTACTGCTCCAGCACGCCCTCCGAAGTGAATGCAATTGGATAACCTTCCCTTAGCGTATGATCCAACAGGCCGCCTGTTCCCATATCAAGCATTGCTGCAGCGTCCGAGTAGACACCGAACAACCATACTCGGTACTCATCCATCCAGATGGCTGACGAGGCCGGCGGTACAATAGTCGTATGTTCTGAGGCGCCGTCGGATAGTACGACCGAGTATCCTCCGTGATTGGTGACTAGTGCGCGACGATCTGATGGTGACCTTGTGATGAACTCCGGAAAGTAGAGCCGAGTTCCCCAGGGGGCACGAAAGAGCTCCTCCTCGGTACCATCGAACCCTACGCGATGAACCACAGCAGAACCATCCCGGAGTTCCAAGCGGGTGCCAGGATGGGAACGGTCGTCGATTTCCAAGCCCACAAGATTTCCAGACACCCTCGTGTTTATCAGTCCATCTGTGAGGTCCACCCCAATCAGGGTGTCATGGGTCGCCAGCAGCATCGCCCGCAACGCAGCGTCACATGCAACCCCGAGCACTGGGGCTGACGGGGTTCCCTCGCCGATCTGCATGACATCGGACCTCACAGCGAGGATTGACGATTTGTGAGGTCGATGTTTGACACAGCCGTTGATGATGGCACTGGCCAATACTCCAACAGAGGCAGCTGCGGGCAGCCATCGCTGGCTAGAGAGGCGTCTCAACCGTCCACCTCTCTCGCATCGGCTCTATGAACACACCAGCGCTTTTCGCTGGTGAAACGAGAATGGTTCCCTTCTCGCTTGTCCAGTAATGGAGTTCTCGTGTTGTCTCGTATGCGGTGTTCGGGAACATACGAGAACCCTCGACCAGGGCAGGGTTCTTCTTGTCGGTAGGCCAAGGAGTAGCTCCCTTCCTTCCAAACTGAAAGAAGTAATGACGTCGAACAGAGTTCACTGAAAGGTTTGGAGCATCAGCTGGGGGCTCCAGGTCGAAAGTATGGGCAGTGAGGCCTGCATCCTTGATTGTCGACAGACTTTCCATATACGCTGTCATTGCTCGTCCCAGCTCGCCATCATCGAGCATCTGGCGAAGCAGTTGCTCGGCAGCAGCCTTGCCTTCGGTTTCATATGTTTTCTGGAGATGCTCAACGGCACCGTCGTCGGCTGCCCTCATTGCCGCAGACGCAACTCTCAGTTCATCTAATGCCGCTTGGCCCTCTGGTGGGATGACTTCTGGTATGGTGAGATGGAGATGATATGCATCGGGTATGCCCACGCGCTCGGCCCGGCTTGGCTTAGCGCTGGGGTCGAACAGATAGGCGAGAACACCCTTGACCAGAGGGCCCCCGACGCCTAGCGCCTTCTCACTCGAAGGGTCGATTGTAGATGTGGTCGTTGGCTCGATGGCGCCTTTCTCCTGCCTCGTTGCGGCATTGTCCGGGTCTGCACCGTCTTCCGAGGCCATTCCAGTTGTGTCTTGGAGATTGACCGGATTCCCCCGCACATACCCAAACCGATTCCCCCCATCCACCA
>DDSR01000242.1 GCA_002343455.1 Deltaproteobacteria bacterium UBA2385
TCGCTCGCTTGATCGCCCCCGCCCTCCGGCGTAGGGGGGCCCGATGGACGCGCTCAAGCGCCTGCTGGCCTCCTCTCCCGTCCCCCTGACCGAGCCGCAGACCTTGGTCGGCCTGCTGGGGGTGCTGCTCCTGGTGGCCGGGCAGCGGCTCTATCGCCTCGTCGTGATCGCCCCGGGGCTCGCGGCGGGCACGATGCTGGGCCTGGAGCTCAGCGAGGGGCAGAGCCTGGGCGTGCGCATCGCCGCGGTCAGCGCCCTGGCGATCCTGGCGGCCTTCCTGCTGCACAAGGTCGAGCGCATCGCCATCGCCGCGGCGGGCGCCTTCCTGGCCGTCGGCCTCGCCCGGGTCGGGGTCCCCCTGCTGCTGGACAGCGAGCCTCCCAGGTACGTCTTCGCCATGGGCGGCGCGCTGGGACTGCTCCTCTTCCCCTCGCTCTACCAGCGCCTGCTGGTGATCATCACCCCGACCATCGGGGCCCTCTGTCTCGCCTGGGCCCTCGGCCGCCCCACGGATCTGCTGCTGGTTGGCGGCTTGATCCTGGCCGGCGTGGTGGTCCAGCTCGCCCTCGGGGCAAAGAAGTCCGAATGAGCACGCCCCCCGCGATCGCGTACGTCTTGTGTTCCAGCGCCTCGCTCGACGCCGAGGAGATCATCGACCAGGCCCGGGAGCTCGGGCTCGCCCTCACCCGCGCCGCCGAACAGCCCGAGTCGGGGCGACCCCTGGTCTTCGAGGGTCCCGCCGGACTGACGATGCTGGCCATGCCGATCGAGGCGCCTCACCCCGACGCGCGCGGGATGACGGTCCTGCCCTGGAGCCCTCGCCCTGACGCGCTGGCGGCCCACCGCGCCCACGTCATCATCGCCGTGCTGGGCCTGCCCGCCCTCGCTCGCGTCCAGGATCCGGTCCTGGCCCGCCTCGCCCTGGCCGTGGGGCGCTCCAGCGAGGCCATCGGCCTGGTCTTCGGCGCCGGGATCTGCGTCCACCGTCCGGACCTCGCTGGGGAGCTGCTGGAGGCCCAGCCGCCGACCCAGGTCCCCGTCGAGCTGACGGTCGATCTGAGCGTGTTCGCCGAGTCGCCGGGCCGCGCGGCGGTGCTGACCCACGGCCTGCCCCGCTACGGGCGGGAGGACTTCTTGATCACCACCACCACCGCGATCGGCGAGGCCGTCACCCTGGCCCGGGTGATGGCGCGCTGGATGGTGGACGAGCCCGACAAGGAGCTGCCCACCGACGACACGGTCGGCCGGAGCGAGGCCGAGAAGCTGAAGGTCCAGCGGGTGTCTCACCCCAGGGGCACCGGCGCGACCGTGGTGCGGCTGGACATGGACTGAGGGGCGCCTGAATGGGGGCGGGCCGACCGAGCGACCGGTAGCCTCGCAGGGGCCGACGCAGTAGGGGGGTGCCCTTTCCCGCCCGGAGCCGCCCATGAACCCCTACCGCCCCCCCCTCGACGACATCCGCTTCCTGCTCCAGACCTTCGGCTACTCCGAGCAGGTCCAGACCCTGCCCCTCTTCGGGGACTTCGACCTGGACACCGCCATGGACCTGGTCCAGGGCTACTCGGACTACTGCGTCGACGTGCTGCTGCCGCTGAACAGCAAGGGCGACGTCCAGGGCGTGCGCTACCTGCCCGAGACCCACCAGGTCCTCGCCCCCGATGGCTTCAAGGCCGCCTGGGACGGCTGGTGCGAGAACGGCTTCGTCGGCATGGCCCACGCCGCCGAGCACGGCGGGGTCGGCGCGCCCTTCAGCCTCTCCATCCTGGCCAGCGAGATCCTGATCGCCTGCAACAAGAGCTTCTCGATGTGCCCCGGCCTGACCGGCGGCCTGGTCGAGGCGCTGGAGGCGCACGCCTCGGACGAGCTCAAGGAGCGCTACCTGCACAAGCTGGTCAGCGGCGAGTGGGCCGGCACCATGTGCCTGACCGAGCCGCACTGCGGCACCGACCTGGGCCTGCTCACCACCCGCGCCGAGCCCGAGGGCGACCACTACCGCCTCAGCGGCACCAAGATCTGGATCACCTTCGGCGAGCACGACCTCACCGAGAACATCATCCACCTCGTCCTGGCCCGCCTGCCGGACGCTCCCCCCGGCTCCCGCGGCATCAGCACCTTCGTCGTGCCCAAGTTCCTGCCCGACGGCAGCCGCAACGGCATCTTCTGCGGCGGCACAGATCACAAGATGGGCATCCACGCCTCGCCGACCTGCGTGATGAACCTGGAGGGCGCCGTCGGCTGGCTGGTGGGCGAGGAGAACCGCGGCATGGTCTCGATGTTCACGATGATGAACTCGGCCCGCCTCAACGTCGGCATCGAGGGCGTGGCCCTGGGCGAAGCCGCCTACCAGGCCGCCCGGGCGTTCGCCCAGGACCGCCGCCAGAGCCGGGCGCTCAACCCCGACCGCCAGGAGCCCGGCCAGGCCGCCGACACCATCCTCGTACACCCCGATGTGCGCCGGATGCTGCTGCACATCCGCTCCACGACCGAGGGCCTGCGCGGCCTCGTGGCCTGGATCTCCGTGCTCTATGACGTGATGCACCACAGCCCCGACGAGGCCACCCGCAACAGCGCGACCGACCTCGTCGCGCTGCTGACCCCGATCATCAAGTCCTACGGCAGCGAGCGCGGCTTCCAGAACATCAGCGAGGCCATGCAGGTGATGGGCGGCGCCGGCTTCACCCGAGACTGGCCGGTCGAGCAGTTCCTGCGCGACGAGCGCATCGCGATGATCTACGAGGGCACCAACCACATCCAGGCCCTGGACCTGGTCGGCCGCAAGCTGCCGATGGGCGGTGGCCGGCTGGTCAAGGCCTTCGCCGGCGAGATCCAGGCCCTGCTGAGCCGGCGGGCCGAGGACCCGCGGATGGCGGAGTACGTGCAGGGCCTCGGGGCCGAGGCCAAGCGCCTCTCCGAGACGACCCGGGCCCTCTCCCAGGCGGCCACCCAGGACGCCGAGGTGGTCGGCGCCGTCGCCAACGCCTACCTCTCCCAGTTCGCCCTGGTCACGCT
The DNA here is from genome assembly GCA_002343455.1 of Deltaproteobacteria bacterium UBA2385. GTDB lineage: Bacteria > Myxococcota_A > UBA796 > UBA796 > UBA2385 > UBA2385. The sequence continues at coordinate 3,010 of DDSR01000242.1, forward strand.
CGCCTACGTCTGGGCACGCCAGGTCGAGGCCGTCATCGACCTGCCCGAGGACGACGCCCGCCGCCGCAGCAAGCTGCAGCTCGCGCGCTTCTTCTACGCCTGGGTCCTGCCCGAGGCCGGCCTGCAGGCCCGCCGCGTCGCCGCCGGCAAGGACTTCATCACCGAGATCGACACCGGGCTGCTGTAGGGCGCCCGGGGGGCCTGGCGGCCCCGTGGGTAGGAGCCTACAGCCGCTGGGGGCCGTGCACTTCGTAGCCGAAGCGGTCGGTGTTCTGCTGCCAGTCGCTGAAGGCCTCGGTCCCGCCGCGGATCTTCCAGTCGCTGTCGATGGTCAGGCAGGAGCTGATCCCGCCGCGGGGGCGCATGATCATCATCGTGCGCAGCCGGGTGGGCTCGTAGACGGCCATCAGGTCGTCGAAGACGACGTTGCAGAGGCGCTCGTAGGAGACGAGGCTGTCGCGGAAGGCGTCCTTGTAGACCTTCAGGCTCTTCAGCTCGATGGTCCACTTGCCCGGGTAGAAGGTCAGCAGCATCTCGCCGAAGTCGGGCTGGGCGCTGACCCCCATGAAGGTGAACTCGGGCACCAGGATCTTCTGCTCGTAGGCGGCCTGGCCCGGGTTGGGGATGCGCTCGAGCAGGTGGGCCTTGCTCCAGTGGGCGTTCGGCAGGTCGCGCATGGCCTGGACGGCGGCCTTCTCGGTCTCGGCCCGCTCGCGCTTGAGCGTGGCGAAGGCCTTCTTGCGGGAGTCGGGCGGCAGGCGGCGGAGGCCTTCGAGGACGCTGTCGAACAGCGCTTCGTCGGCGTCCGGAACGGAGGTGTCGGGCATCGGGTACTCCAGGAGGCCGGGCTCCTAACCAGCCCGTCCGGCGCTGGGACGGAGCCGACCGAAGGCCTGCAGGAAGTTCTCGCCCAGGGCGCCGACGATCTGCTCGTCGGACCAGCCCCGATCGAGCATGTGCTGGACCAGGCGTGGGTAGCTCTCGCCGCCGGGCAGATCGGGCGGCGGCACGATGGCGCCGTCGTAGTCGCTGCCGACGGCGACCGCCTGCCAGCCCGCCACGCGGGCGACGTGCTCCATATGCTCGACGACCATCGCCCCAGAGGCCGGGCCGCCGCGGCGCTTCAGGAAGTTGACCGCGAAGATGATCCCGATCACCCCGCCGGTCTCGGCGATGGCCCGCACATGGGCGTCGGAGAGGTTGCGCCAGTGCGGGTTGACCCCGTCGACGCCGGTGTGGGTGGCGATCAGCGGCTGGTTGCGGTCGTGCACCGCCAGGGCGTCGTCGACCCCGGCCGGGTGGATGTGGGCGAGGTCGACGAAGATGCGCTGGCGGTTGAGCTCGGCGACGACGGCGCGGCCGTGGTCCGTGAGGCCCTTGCGCGAGCGCAGCACCGAGAGGGGGCTGTTGGTCGTGCCCAGCGCCGAGTTCGTCAGGTGGACCAGCGTCGCCCGCACCACCAGCCGATCGGGCACCGCCGCGAAGCCGCCGGGCGCCGCGTCCAGGGCGTTGGCCCCCTGCACGGAGATCATCACCGCGTGGGCCCCGCGGGCCCGCACCGCGCGGTACTCGGCGAGATCGCGGGCGATTGCGAGGTGCCCCTCGCTGCGCTGCACCAGGTCCTGGAGGCGGGCGAGGTTCTTCTGGAAGACCGCCCAGCGCGAGGCCGCCCCTCGCGAGGGGTTGGTGGTGATCGACCACATCGCCCCCTTCAGCCCGCCATCGGCCATCCGGTAGAGGTCCAGGTGGCCGAAGAAGGCGCGCCCGAAGAGGGCCGCCCGGTGCCGGGAGAGGGGATCGTAGCCCCACAGCCGCGGCGGGATGAAGGTGTCGATGTGAAGGTCGATCAGCTCGCTGTGGCGGCAGAGGTCGACGGCGTGGGCCGAGACGCCCAGGGCCGCGGCCACCGCTCCGACGGGCGGCATGAGGGGGACCGGCAGGTTCATGGGGGACCTCCCTGGATGGGCGCGAGGACGACCGGGGCCGATCGACGACCACCGTGGACCCAGCCTTCCGGGCTGCGCAGCTCGCCTCGCTGCATGACGGCGGTGACGCTGCGCAGGGCGCGCGGGTCCCGCAGCGGATCCTCGTCGAGCACCACGAGGTCGGCCGAGGCGCCGGCCGTGATCGTCCCAGCCTCGCCAGCCAGGCCGAGCAGCTGTGCCGCGTCGCGGGTCGCGGCGAGCAGCGCCTCCTCCGGGCTCAGGCCGGCCTGGACCAGCAGCTCGACCTCTCTCAGGCTCGACAGGCCGTGGAAGTAGAAGGGGATCTCGTCGTAGGCACCCGAGTCGCTGCCCATCACGATCCGCCCTCCCGCCCGGTGAACCCGCCCAAGGTTGCGGAGGCTGCGCCGCGCGGCGGCCCGCAGGTAGTCCCCCGTCGGCATGGCCCGGCGAGCCAGGGACTGGAGGAGGGGCGCGGAGTGCGGCAAGGAGACGCGGGCCATGGCGGCCTTGTAGCGCCTCCAGCCCGTCCGGCTGGTCGCGGTCTGGCGCTGATCGGCGGGCACCACCAGACGAGAGAGAGGGTCATCGAGCGCTTGAGGGGTCTGCCAGACCAGGGGCCCGTGGTCGACGTGCAAGGTGCTCACCACCGGGATGTCCTCGCGGGCAAGCTGCTGAGGCAGGTCGCCAGGAGCGTCCCGAAAGATGTGCAGGATGGCCCGTGGCTGGAGCTCGATGGCGTCGAGGTGGGCCTGCCGGTGCTGGGCGTGTACGAAGAGGGGCAGCTCGTGCTGCGACGCCACTCGGGCGATCTCCCGCCGCAGCTCCGCCGAGTGGACCGGCAGCACCGGGAGGAAGTAGCCGGGCTCGATGGTCAGCTTCAAGCCCATCGCCCCGGCCTGCTTGGCCCTCGCCGCGTGCTGCTCGGCATCCTCAACGCTGTCGATGCCTGGGTGCCCCTCCAGGAAGGCGTCGACGTAGCCATCGCTCGGGCCCACTACCGGGCCGAGGGAGAGCAGGCGGGGCGAGGGCTCCCCGGCGGACTCCCAGCCTCGCAGCGCCTCCATCGCCTCGAAGGAGGAGCCCGCGTCGAGCACCGTCGTCACCCCGCAAGCCACGAAGGCCCGCAAGCCCTGTAGCCGGGCCTGCATCCGCGTGTCCTCGTCGTCTCCTCGCAAGGCCGCCCCGGGTACCGCCCAGGGGTGGGTGTGGGCGTCGATCAGACCCGGGATGACCATCCTCCCTCCCAGCGACTGCCTCGACCCGGGAGGGGGCTCGCCCTGACCTGTGGCGAGGATTCGATCGCCTCGCACGGCGACCCAGGCATCCTCGACCACCGGCGCACCGCTGCCGTCCCACAGCCGCAGGTCCACCAGCACCCGGTCCGCCCCTCGCGCCTGGAGCAGCGTGAGGATGAGGATCATCGCCCGAAGTTCTGGGTCCAGTAGCTGCCGTAGCTACCGCCGGCGTAGTAGCCCACGCCGATCTGGCGGGCGTTGCTGGACATCAGGTTGGCGCAGTGGCCGTCGCTGTCCAGCCAGCCCTGGACCACGTCGGCGGCGCTGGCGTAGCCGGCAGCGATGTTCTCGCCGACGCCCGAGCCCGAGTAGCCGGTGCTGTCGATGCGCTCCCAGGGGTCGTCGCCAAGGTCGCCGCCGGGGCTGTCGTGGTCGAAGGTCCCGGTCTGGGCCATCCACAGCGAGTGGTAGCGCGCGGCGCAGCGCAGGTCGGCGTCCATCTCCACCGCCGTCGTCGCCGGATAGCGGCCGTAGCTGCCGCAGTCGGCGCCCCGCGCCCGCGCCTGGTTGGTCAGCTCGACGACCTCCTCTTCCAGCTCGGCCCAGCGATCCTTCCAGCCCTCGATGTCCTCGTGGCAGGCTTCGGCCTCGTCGAGGGGATCGGGATCCGGCTCGGTCGCGCCCCCATCTGCGCCCCCGTCTGCGCCCCCGTCTGCGCCCCCATCTGCGC
>DDSR01000394.1 GCA_002343455.1 Deltaproteobacteria bacterium UBA2385
GTGCTGCTTGCGGTACTTGCCGAGCAGGGTGCCGTCGGCGTCGATCACCACCGCGGTGTTGTAGTAGACCCCGCGCATGGCCTTCTCGTAGATCGGCAGCACGATGACCATCTTGTGCTTGCGGGCGATGCCGCTGAACAGCTCGGTCAGGGGGCCGGGGATGCTCTCGGCCGCGTCGTACCAGCGCTTGTCCTGGCTGGGGCAGAAGTAGGGCCCGTTGAAGATCTCCTGCAGGCAGAGGATCTGCACGCCGCGGCGTGCCGCCTCCTCCACCATGGGGAGGTGCTTGTCCAGCATGGCCTGCTGGATCTCGGCGACCGGGCGGCTCTCGTCGTTGATGGGGTTGCTGGCCTGGATGAGGCCGCAGCGGACGATCTCGGGCATGGCGGAGGCTCCGTTGAGGGGAAGGCCGGCACCCTACCACATGGCGGAGTGGTGACGGGTGGGGCGCGGGCTATGCTGAGGAGGTGAGAGCTCACTCCGACGACACCAGCCCGGCCGCACACGCGGTTCAGCTCGAGTTGATACGCGCCCTCAGCCCCGGCCAGCGGCTGTCGCTCTGCTTGCGATTGCGCCAGACAGCCGAGGCCATGGCCACGGCCCGCCTGCGGGCTCAGTATCCCAACGACGACGAGCGCCGCCTGAAGCTGCGCCTGGCGGCGCTTCGTTATGGCGATGTCCTGGTCAAGGCTGCCTTCGGTTGGGATCCCGAGGTCGAAGGGCGATGAGCGGGCTCCCCGACCAGATTGGCGTGGCCCTTCTCGTCGGCGATGCGCTGGAGCGGGGCCGTGCAGCCTGGATGGTGGGCAGCTCAATCGCCAGCTCGATGTACGGCGAGCCTAGGACGACCCACGACGTCGACCTCGTCTGCGACCTCCTCCCATCGGGTGTTGGCGCATTTCTCTCCGCACTTGGCGACACCTTCTACGCGGATCGGGAGGCCGTCGTCGAAGCGACTCGCCTCCGGCGTTGCTTCAACACCATTCATACCGAGACGACCGACAAGATCGACGTCTTCTGCGTCGGCACTCCCTTCGCCCGTCGCTGTCTCGACCGCCGGCAGGCGGTCACACTGGGCGACGGTCGCCGGTTTCCCGTTGCCGCCCCCGAGAGCATCGTGGTCGAAAAGCTGCGCTGATTCCGCCTGGGTGGCGAGGTCTCCGAACGCCAACTGCGAGATGTCGTAGGGGTGCTTCAGGTCGTGGGGGCTCAGCTCGACAGGCCTGAAATGCTCACCTGGGCAGAGCAGCTTGGTGTCAGCGACCTGCTCCAGCTGGCCATGAAGCAAGCGGGCCTGGACCTGAGAGCCTGAAGGTGGATTCAAGCCCGACTCCGCCGCGGGGCCTGGGGTCGAGGGATCGCGCAAAGACGCAAAGACGCAGGGGTCTCGCGGGCGGATCAGAACGGGATCAACACCACCCAGCGCTCCTCCACCGGCTCGAAGCCGCGGGTCCGCAGGGCCTCGTCCAGCTCGGGCAGGTGCGCCGCTCCCCAGGGCAGGACCAGGTGCGGGTGCGCGGGCAGGGCGGCGTCCACTTCGGCGATGAGGTGGGAGTTGCGCAGGTGGAGGAGATCCTGCTCCAGCAGCCGGAGGAGGTGCTGAGGGTCCGGGTGGGACCGGGCCACCTCCAGGTAGTCGCGCAGCGCCTGGGCCTTGTCCTCCTGGTGCATCAGGCCCATGGCCGACCGCAGCAGCTCGACTGTCTGATCGGAGAACTCCGCCACGTCCACATCGGCGTTGCGCTCGGTGAGGCCGCTCATCTCGGAGATCCCCGCTTGGGGGGTCAGGCCCAGGCTGCGGGCCACCGGGTCGTAGTCCATCGGGATCGCAAGCAGGTCCTGCTCGTCGCTGACGCCCTCCGAGAGCACCAAGGCCTGATCGGCGGGGAGGGGCTCGAAGAGCTGCCGATAGGCCGACTCGTCGCCGATGTGGATCATGCCGATCAGATCGACCGTCTGCTCCTGCCGCTCGAAGCGGCGGTGCAACACCGAGATTCCATCGAGGCCGAGCTCGGCGTAGCCGCCTGTCAGGCTATCGAGCAGCAGGCGGGCCGAGAGGAAGGTGTAGCTCCCCAGGCTCAGCGGAACGAGCAGCAGATGGGCAGCCAGCCAGAGGCCCAGGCGCCGCCAGCGCAGGGCCGGCACCGTCGCGGGCACCTGCGCGCGGGCGAGCACCAGCGCGACCGCGGCTACGACGACCTGGATCAGCTGCGGGTACAGCCCGAAGGTCGGTTCGCCAAAGGTCCAGATGCTCAGCGGGGCCCAGCCCATGGTGATCCAGGCCAGCAGCAGCAGGAGCGGGAGGTGGACGCGCAGGCGCAGGCGCGGCGAGAGCCCGACCGCCAGCCAGGCCAGGGGCGAGCAGAGCAGGACGACGCCGGCGAGCGGGTTTCGCAGGGGGGCGAGCAGGCGCTGGCCGGTGGCCAGGTGGCTCAGCTCGTCGAGCACCGAGAGCAGCGCGTCCAGGCCGTAGAGTCCCAGCCAGCCGAGCTCGGCGCCCCGGAGCGCGCGCTCGGTCGAGCTCAGCTCTGCGCGGGCGCCTTCCACAAGCTCCCCCAGGCCCGGAACAACTCGCCGGTCAGGCGCTTGCCCTTGCCGTCCGCCCGCAGGATGCTGTTGCGCAGCACACCCGCCTCGTCCGTGTTGACCTCGGGCTGCCGCAGGTCCATCACCAGGCGCGCCACGCCCTTGCTGCCGTAGTGAACCATGGTGACGATGCCTTCGGGCGAGACCGACTCGACCACCGCGACGTGGCTGAGCGGATCATCGCGGCGTCCGTTGCGGTTGCGATCGTAGGTGTCGTCAAAGAAGGCGAGGTCACCGACCGCGGGCTCCTTTCGGCGGTGCAGCAGGCCCTGGGCATCGGCCCGCAGGTAGAGGTCCTCGGTGCTGCCGGCCAGGCTCTGCCCGACGCCCGAATAGACCGCGGCGACGAAGCCCGAGCAGTCGCGGCGGAAGCTCTCCCCCTGCACGACCAGCGAACGATCCCCCACCAGCTTCGCCGCCTGGCGGGCGATCGCCTCGCCCGAGGGAGAGGAGCGTCGGGGCCGGGCCCGAGCCGGCGCGGCGGGCTCCATGGGCAGGCTGAGCTCGGTCGAGGGCAGCTGGGCGAGGCTCTCGCGGACCTGTTCGCGGCTGAGGTGGTCGACCGGCCCGGGGATGCGCATGCGCGGCCCTGCGCAGCCTGCGAGCAGGGAGGAGAGGGCCAGCGCGAGCACAGGTCTGGTCACGTCAAGAGGATAGCGTGGGCGGGTGGGGTTGGCCATGCCTGCAGTAGGAAAGCCCAGCTCAGCGGGAACCCCACCATCCGGCCGAGGTCAAGGCAACACGGATGCCCAGGATCAACGTGATCATCGCCGCCCTCAGCCTCGCCGTCGGCTGCGCCGCGCGGGCGCCCCAGGTGCCAGCGCCCGTCCCAAACGTTCAACCGCCATGGCCCCTTGAGCTGGACGAGCTTGGCCAGACCCGCGTGGCCTTGTCCACCGGTACCGGCGAGACCGAGTGGATCGTCGTTCATCAATCGGCTGCCTCCCGACTGCTCGACCCCGCGGGCTGCCTCGCGGCGAACCTTGAGTTCGCTGAGATCGTGGTAGAGCAGCGCTGTTCGCAGCTGATTCGGCCGGGGTCGGAGAACTGCGCGGTATCGCAAAAAACCAGGATCACCGTGCGGGTCGAGGGGTATGCCAACGCGGGGACAATCGACGAGCTGGACCCGCGAGAGCGTGCTGCCCGAGAGGGGCTCTTCGAGCTCGTCGCCAAAGCCCTGGCCGATGTGGAAGACCTGGAGGAACGTGGCGTACTCTACCGCTCTGCCACAAGCGAGGATTGCCTGCCGCCATGCGTCAGCGGCCCTTCCAGCGTGTACGCTAGCGTTGTGAAATCAAGGACAGCGGAGCGTGAGGCTGTATTCTGGTCCAGCGCGCTCGCGCCGGGTTGTCCGACGCCACGTGAGCTGCGTTTGGGGACCCCGTCCTCCACCAATTCCACAATCATCAGCGTTCCGTTTCCACGCTGATCGTGGAATGCCAGGCCACCCTGGCCCGCGTCGGGGCCGCCATCAGCGGGGCAATTGCAGAACAATTACACAGCTGTGACAAAAGCCTCTTGCTGCAAGCAAGCAAGCAAGCAAGCAAGCAAGCATAGCCTGACCAGGCCAAATCAACGAGCAACCAATGGCCTGCGATCAATCCGGAACGACCTACCCCCCCATCAACGCCTGGACCAAGAAGGATGACACCAACTGGAACTTCCACCCCGTCGGGGCGCCGGTCGATGCCAACAACTTTCAGCTTGTGCGCCCGTCGTTCGAGCTGGCCCAGTCCAGCGGACTCCTCACCGTACGGCCCGCGCTGCGCACCAGCAACGACGGCACCACCTGGGATACGCCGGTCGCCATCGGCGGGCAGAGCCGAAACACCAACGGCATCACCTACGGCTCGGCCTACACCGACATGACCGCCACCACCGACGGCAAGCAGCTCGTCCAGCCGGGCGTCGAGGTCAAGAACACCAGCGGTTCCGCCCTCGAGATGGGGCTCGTGACGCTGAAGCTCGACCACAGGACGGTGTAGCCATGGCGCTCGGGGGATGGACGGCGGGAGCTGCAACAGCGTCGATTTCGTTGGGAGGCATGAGGGGGGTTGTGGTTCTGGACGGGTCTTCGGGGGGGACTCAATCAGATTCCATCCCGCCTCCACCGTCCGGCGGCGGAGCGATACCTCAGGGCTGTGTCAGGACCGCGGCTGCACTATCGTATTGTGCGGGCCAGTGCACGAGGTTGCACGGGGTCGTAAGCCAATACTGCCAGATGGACAACGGAACCGGCACCTTCTATTGTCGCTGTACTCGAGTATACAACCCACGCTAGAATCGGCATAGATGGGGTTCAGGATGAAACCGTCGCGCCCCACCCACGCATCACAGCCATCCAAGGCGCCGCTCCGTTGGATGGCTTCGCACACGGTCGCACTGGTGATTGGGGTTGTTTCGACCGTCGTCATTGGGCAGGAAGTCGCGGCGCCGCCTTCCGCCTACTTGATATCTCCGGAGCCAGGCGAGTTGACCGAACCGCCAGGGGAAGCCAGTGTCTGCTTTGACGATAGCGAACGCGCCCGTCTACTCGACCGAGTAAAGGAACTGGAAGGCAAACTTGCTCTCCACCAGGAGATCCGGAGTGTGGAGATCGCGATCACCCAAGGCACACCGCTCTCCTGGAGCGCGGACACTCCACCCGAGCACCATCCCGAGCAGGTGCTCGCGGCCCTGAAGGCCACGTTGGAAACCTGTCCAGCTACAGCGGCGTACCACTTCGATCTGGACTGCACGGAAGCTCCGTGCCTGGTCTGGGCTGAGGGTAGCTCCAAGCTACCCTCAGAAAGCGAGCCGGTTGCTGGGTCGACTGACCCATTTTCACTGCTCGCAGCTTGCCCCTCCTGGCCCTATGGTACAGGCGCCGGAAGCGGATCGGCCATCCAGCAACCTGACGGCACACTCACCATCCTCACCTACGATTATCTCACGAGCGACGACTGGCCCCTACCGGAAGATGAGGTGAACATACACAAGAGGATGGAGCTACGCACACGAAGCAGGGTTGACGCTTTCATCGAATCTCAGGTTCCCGCCTCACAATGATCCGAGGCTCCGCCAAACCACTGAGGTACCCCATGTCCTTCCTCGTCACCGATCTCCGCCAGACCCTGGCCATTGCCCTTCTGACGCTCGCCACGTCATGCCGCGCCAAGGACGAGGCTCTCCCTTGCGGCGAAGGCACCAAGGAGGTCAAGG
>DDSR01000255.1 GCA_002343455.1 Deltaproteobacteria bacterium UBA2385
GACCCTCCCCCGAGGGGGATGGTTTTGCGAATGCCCTTTCGGGACGTCCGCGGCCCGCGTTGAGCGGGTCCCGCCAAGTTACTTCGGGGCCCAACCGCTGTCAAGCAGCTTTTTTCGAGCCCCGGTTCCTTGCCGGTTTCGGCCCTCTTAGCGAGGAGCCCGCTGCCTGTCAAGGAGGAATCAGGCTGCCCTTCTTCCTCCTCGGCGCCAGGGGACGACCGAGGGTTCCCAACCTTGGCCGCTGTCGGCTTTGAGTCGGGACCTATTCGAAGTGTTGAGATCGGATTGGCTTGCGCCGAGGATTGCCACGAGGGCAACCGACCCGGCCAGGCCCGCGAGGGCTTCCGGCCGAAGGTGCAAGCCTGTTATTGGGCCGCCTTCTTGCTGTCAAGGGATCCTGGAAAGAATGGCTCCCGCGGTCAGCACCTTGTAGGCCCAACCGAGCCCGAGCCCGACCATCAACCCGCCGGCGATCCAGCCCTCGCGAGGCTCGATCCAGCTGAGGGCGCGACGCCAGCGGCGCGCTGGGAGGAGCAGGTCCGACGCCCCCACGAGGAAGGTCATCGCGGTCAGGGTGAAGAGCACCACGCCGAAGGGCTGGGTCTTCAAGGCATCGAGCAGGTGCAGGTGGGCGAGGTGCGCGAAGGTCGTGGTCATCCCGCACATCGGGCAGGGCACCCCCGTCGTGACCAGCATGGAGCAGCCGCCCAGGCCCAGCTGGCGGTGGGTCCCCATCCCGGAGGGATCTGGGGTCAAGCTGGCGGCCAGGCCGAGCACGGTACCGGTCGGAAGGGCCAGGACCGCCCCGACGAGGCGGTCCTGCGTGTTTGAGGCGAGCTCCTCGAAGGCCCGGATCGGAGCGCCGATCGCGCGGACCAGGGCCTTGGTCAAGCCCCGGTCCCCTCGGAAGGGAGCGAGGCCTCGAGCATCGCGACGACGGCAGCGGCTTCGCGGTCGAGATCGTCGAGCCTCCGTGCGGTGCTCTGTCGGAGCCGGCGGTTCTCGCTGAGCAGGTTGAGCGCCGTCAGCATCGCAACGGTGTACTCGTCGAAGGAGCGAGTCCGCGAGGAGACCTCGGACATGCGCCGGTCGAGCTCGTTGGCCAGGACCTGGATGTCCTCGCCCGACTCGTCGCCCCGCACCGTGTACTGGCGACCCCGAATGGTGATGCGTACCTGCATGGCTTTGAGGTAGCCGAGCCCGGTGCCGATGTCCACCGAGGGGGCGTCAGCCCTCGCCGAGCAGCGCGTCCACGAAGGCGACCGGGTCGAAGTCCCGCAGGTCGTCGATGCCCTCGCCCAGCCCCACCAGCTTCACGGGCAGGCCCAGCTCGCGCTGCACAGCGACCACCACCCCGCCACGCGCCGTGCCGTCGAGCTTCGTGAGCACCACGCCGCTGAGCCCGACCACGCTCTGAAACTCCCTGGCTTGGAGCAGGGCGTTCTGGCCGATGGTCGCGTCGAGGACCAGCAGCGCCTCGTGCGGCGCGCTCGGCTCGGCCTTCTTCAGCACCCGCACCACCTTGCCCAGCTCGTCCATCAGCAGGCGCTGGGCCTGCAGCCGCCCGGCGGTGTCGCAGATCACCACGTCCACTCCCCTCGCCTGCCCTGCCTTGACCCCGTCGAAGACCACCGCCGCCGGATCGGCCCCTTCTTGATGCGCGACGACGGGCACCTGGGCACGCTCGCCCCAGATCTTGAGCTGCTCGATGGCTCCGGCCCGGAAGGTGTCGCCCGCCGCCAACAGGACGCTGCGCCCCTGGGCCTTGTAGCGATGCGCCAGCTTGCCGATGGTCGTCGTCTTGCCGCTGCCGTTGACCCCGACCACCAGGATGACCAGCGGCCCCGCCTCGGGAGCCGGGTTGAGGCCCCGGGCCGGCCCGATGGCGGCCAGCAGCTCCTCGCGGAGGAGCTGCCGCAGGCTCTCGGCCGTCGCGTCCGGCCGGGCCCGCTCTCGAATGGCCTGCACCAGGGCCGTCGCCGTCTTGACCCCGACGTCCGCGCCGATCAGCGCCTCTTCCAGGCGCTCCAGCCGCTCGTCCAGCGGCCCACCGGCCTTCAGGGCGAGCCCCAGGCTCTGCGCGAGCAGCTCACGGCTGCGGGTGAGCCCCGAGAAGAAGCGGTCGGTGAGGCCCTTGGGCGCCGTAGAGGCCTCGGCAGAGGAGGGGGGCTCTTCAAGCTCCCCCGCCGCCCGGCTCCGGAGGAGGACGATCCCGGCCCCGATGAGCACCAGGCAGAGCAGGCTCACGAGGACCGCGATCAGCGTTGGTTCCATGGCCGCGGCCTCCCTCTCTCAGTCGAGCTGCACGGAGACGAGCCGAGACACGCCCGGCACGACCATCGTCACGCCGTAGAGCGTGTCGGCGCACTCCATGGTCTTCTTGTTGTGCGTGATGACGATGAACTGGGAGAGCTTGGACATCTCCCGCAAGGTCTGGTTGAAGCGCGCCCCGTTGCCCTCGTCGAGCGGGGCGTCGACCTCGTCGAGCAGGCAGAAGGGCGAGGGCTTGACCCGGAAGAGGGCGAAGATGAGGGCGATCGCCGTCATCGCCATCTCGCCGCCGGAGAGGAGCGAGAGCTGCTGGAGCTTCTTGCCCGGGGGCTGCACGATGATGTCGACCCCCGTCTCCAGCAGATCCTCTTCGTTGGTGAGCAGCAGCTTGGCCATGCCGCCGCCGACCAGGCGGGGGTAGATCTCGCGGAAGCCCGCGTCGACCCGGTCGAAGGTGTCGCGAAAGCGCTCACGACAGGTCTTGTTGAGGCCGCCGATCACCTGCCGGATGGCCCGGACGCTCTCTTCGAGGTCCTGGCGCTGCTGCTCGAGCTCGGCGTGGCGGGCGGCGACCTCGGTGTACTCCTGCTGTGCGATCAGGTTGACCTCGCCCAGGCGGTCGAGGGCCTGCCGGTCCGACTTGAGGGCCTGGACCCAGCCTTCGATTGCCGGCTCGTCCTCCAGGAGCTCGCGCGTGACCCGCAGCTCCTCGCAGCGCTCCTCGCCCGCCTCGCCGCCCTCGGGGCCGCCTGCGCCCTCCGCTCCGGCGCCGCCATCCTCGCCCGCCAGCATGATGTGCCCGTTGCGGTCGAGCCGGTCCAGCAAGCCGGCCGCCGAGACCTCGTGGCGCTCCTCCAGGCCCTCGCGGATGTTGGTGATGTCGGTCTTGACCTGGGCGAGCTGCCGGTCGACCCCCGCCCGATGCGCCGTCGACTGGGTCTGGCGCTCGCGCGCCTTTCGGAGCTCGGCCTCGTCCTTCTCGATGGCGGAGCGGCGGCCGCGCACATCCTCGCGCTCGACGCCGAGCTGGGCCTCCACCACAGCCTGACGCGACAGCAGCTCGGCGATGGCGCCGTCGAGCCGCCCGTCCTCCTCGACCAGCTCGCCCAGGCGAGCGCGGGCCGCCTCGATCGCCGCGACGGCGGCCTCCTGCCGGGCCTGGGACTCGCCGGCCGCGACCTCGGCCGCGCCTCCCTCCCGACGCAGCGCCGCCAGACGCTCGCGGGAGCCCGCCGCCTCGGCCGCGAGGTTGGCGCGCGCCTCCCGCGCCGCTTCCACCGCCTGTTCGTCGCCGGGCAAGCCCACCTGGTCGCCCTGCAGCCCCGCCTCCGCGGCCGCCTGGGTCGCCTCGCCCTCGGCCACCCGCGCCTGCAGGGCAGCGATCGTGCCCCCCAAGGCGGTCGCCTGGGCGCCGAGCTCGGCCAGGTCCCGCTGGAGGCGCTCTTCCCGCACGATCTCGGCGTCCCGGGCGCGCTCGGCGTCCTGGCGCTCCCGCTGCCCCATGCGCACGGCGACCTCGGCTTCGGAGGCGCCGCCTTGCGCCGCGTCCACCCGGCGGCGGGCCTCCTCGTGGGCACCGGCGACCCGGGCCTCGGCCTTGCGGGCCTGGTCGAGGCCCTCGGTGGTGAGGTCCCGCGCGGCGACGGCCTTGTCGACCTGGGCACGGAGCTCGTCAAGGGTGAGGCGCTGCGCGGCGATCTGCCGACGCCGGGCCAGCAGCACCGTGCCGACCGCGCTGGACTTGCCTTGCGAGACGAGGCCCCGCCCGTCGATGAAGCAGGGCGGCGCGGAGAGGGAGAGGACCGGCTGTCCGGGACGCCAGGCCTCCATGGCCTCGGCGGGCGAGGCGGCCAGCTCGCAACCATCGAGCAGGCGAGCGAGGGCGGCGCGACCGTGCTCGGACCCGTCGACACGGGCGAGGAGGGCGCCGCTTCCGGCGGTGGCCGGCTGCAGCGGGAGCAGGGCGAGGCGGCCCTCACCCGCCGCGGCGATGCTGCGCGCTCCTTGGGAGGCGTCGGGCACCAGGATCGCGTCGAGCGCCGGACCGAGCGCCAGCGCCAGGGCAGCTTCCAGCTCTTGCGGTACGTCGAGGTGCTCGGCCAGGGCCCCCAGGGTCCCGCCCGCGTCGATCACCCGCCGCGCGGCGTCGTCCACGCCGTCGTGGGCGGCCTGCAAGGCGATCAGCGAGTCCAGCCGCGCGCTGGCGGAGGCCAGGGAGCGCTCGGCCTCGGCCACGGCGCGATTGCTGAGATCCAGCGCCTTGCTGGCCTCCACCACGTCGCGATGGGCGGCGTCCCGGTGCCCCCTGGCTTGCCCCTCGGCCTCCCGAGCGGCCGCCAGGGCCTCGCGGCAGGCGACCGCCCGCTCCTGGCTGGAGGCCTCGGACTGGCGCGCCTGGAGCACGGCGGCTTCGAGCTGCTGGATGCTGGATCCGACCTCGCCCTTGCGGGAGTGGACCTGGGCGGCGCGGCGGTCCAGGTCGGCCTTGCGCTGCTTCGCTGACTCAAGCTCGCCTCGCTCGCGCGCGACCCGCTTGACGGCCTGGAGCACGACGTCCTTGGCCTGCTCGATGCGCTGCCGACGCGCCCGCAGGGTGGACTCGACGGTCTCAAGGCGGGCCCGAGCCTGCTGGAGCTGGGCTTCGAGCCCCTGCAGCAGGGCGTCCACCCGGTCGCCCTCGCGGCGGNNGCGACGGCCTGCTCGCCAGCGCGCTCGGCGTCAGCCGCGAGCCCGACCAGTCGACGACGCAGCTCCTCGGCCTCCCGAGCCTGGAAGAGGCGGGCCGACTCGGACTCCCGGCGCGAGGCCTCCACCTCGGCCAGCTCGTCCCGGCGGGTCGAGACGCGCTCCTCGGCCGCTTGCAGGGCCGTCCGGGCCAGGGCGATGGCCGCCTCGCGC
>DDSR01000309.1 GCA_002343455.1 Deltaproteobacteria bacterium UBA2385
CCCCCCCAACCCCCGCGTCCCCCATGTAGCCGAGGCACCAGGGAGAAGCGTTGTTTCATGGTCCCCTGGAGGCGCCTCAGCGCCATGGGGAACTATTCGGGGCGCGCGCCTCAGAGGGCGCTATGCTCCGCCCGGAGCGCCGATGATCCTCCTGATCCTCCTTGGCTGCGCCGGTGGGTCGTCTCCCGGTGGTGACACCGCCACCGCGCCGACCACGCCGACCGAGCCCACCCCCGAGCCCTCGACGGCGGTGCTGCGGGTGCAGGTCACGCTCGACGACCAGCCCGGCGAGGGGGTGCTGCTCACCCAGCCCGGGACCACCCTGCAGTGGACCACCGACAGCAGCGGCGGGGCCGAGGTGGAAGTGCTCCTGGACCTGGACGGGGACATCGCGCTGGCCGCCTCGCACCCCGAGGCGCGCATCGCGGGCGAGACCATCTCCGACTCGATCCTGGAGGCCGGCGAGCTGGAGATCGCCCTGAGCCGCTTCCTGACGACCGACAACCCGGCCTACGTCTTCCAGGACCCCGGGACGCCTACGCGCAGCGACACGACCGACCAGTGCTCGCACTGCCACCTCAGCCTGACCGAGGACTGGTACGACTCGGCCCACCGCAGCTCGGCCAGCAACCCGCAGCTCCAGGACCTCTACGCCGGGGTGGCCGGCGCATTGACCGAGGAGGACGCCTGCCTGCGGGCCGGGGGGCGCTGGCAGGAGGGCCGCCAGCCCGGCACCGAGGAGGCGGCCTGGCGCTGCTACCTGGGCGAGGGCGTGCTGCCCTCCCTCAACGAGGGTTGCGGCGAGGAGCTGCCCTGCGACAGCGCCGAGGCCTCGCCCGAGCAGACCGGGGCCTGCGCCGACTGCCACGCCCCCGGCATCGACGGGGAGCTCGGCGGCCGCGATCTGCTGGAGGCGACCGGCATCGCCTACGACCTCGGCGTCCACTGCGACACCTGCCACAAGGTCGAGTCGGTCGAGCTGAGCGCCAGCGAGCCGGGGGTCGCTGGCCGGCTGCGCGTCCTCCGCCCGCTGGAGGAGACGGCCTCCAAGGCCCTGGGCCCCTACCTTCCCCTCACCTTCGGCCCCTACCCCGACGTGCTCAACCCGCGAATGGGCAGCGTGCAGCGGGATCACTTCGCCAACGGGACGGTCTGCGCGGGCTGCCACCAGTACGACCAGCCCGTCCTGGTCCCCGGCGAGGAGCTGGACGCCGCCCGCTGGCCGGAGGGGCGCCTGCCGGTGCACTCGACCTGGGAGGAGCTGGTCCAGGGGCCGCTGGGTACGGAGATCCCCTGCAACTCCTGCCATATGCCCCCCGACGCCGAGGCCGGAAACTCCGCCGACCTCGGCACCCACGACGCCGGCGAGTCCGTGGGGATCGCGACGGGCTGGTATCGACCGGCGGGCAGCGTCCGCCGCCACGCCTGGTTCGGTCCGCGCAGCGAGGAGCAGCGCATGCTGGGCCTGGCCGCCTGGATCGACCTGCAGGTGGAGACGGTCGAAGACGAGCTGGTGGCCCGGGCGACCGTCCACAACAGCGGCCCCGCCCACGCCATCCCGACCGGGGAGCCGCTGCGCAGCCTGATCCTGCTGGTCGAGGCGCGCTGCGGCGAGGAGCTGCTGAGCCCGACCGGCGGCGACGTCGTGCCCGACTTTGGCGGGGCCTTCGACCAGAAGGAAGCCGATGAGGACTGGGAGCTCTGGCCCGGCGCCGAGCCCGGTCAGCGCATCCGCGTGGCCCGGCGCAGCGGGGAGTGGCGCGACTACACCGGCTTCGGGCCCTTCGGCGACGGGAGCTTCTCGGCCGAGGAGAAGGGCCTGCCGGTCGAGCAGTGGGCCGGCGAGGCCGAGATCCTGGCGGTGGACTCCGCGGGGCGGGTGCAGCTCGATCGGCCGCTGCCCGAGGGCGAGCGGGCCTGGCGGGTCTCGGCCCTGGGCCTGCCGGCGGAGGGCGAGGCGGCCCGGGCCTGGGCGGGCGCGCCGGGGATGGCCTTCGCGCGCCTGATGGTCGGCCCTCAGGGCGAGCGCAACGTGCCGCACTTCATGGCCGTCGACATCGCCAGCGACAACCGCATCCTGCCCGGGCAGGCCTCCAGCAGCGAGCACCGCTTCGAAGGCGGCTGCGAGGCCCCCGAGGTGCGCGCGATGCTCCTCCACCGCGCCTTCCCGCTGGAGCTGGCGGCCGAGCGGGGCTGGCCGCTGAGCGAGTCCGTCATGGCCGAGGCGAGCCGATGATCCCCCTGCTGCTGCTGGCCTGCTCGCCGCACACCGCGCCCGTCCAGGAACCGCACGAGACCGGGGTCCCCGAGGACACCGGCGAGCCGCGCGAGAACACCCTCCGCTCGCCGGCCGAGGCCGAGGACCTCGACCCGGCCGAGGGCCTGGTGCGGGTCGCCCTGAGCGCCGGGAGCCTGCGCCGGGAGATCTGGGACCCGACGACCGGACGGATCCGCGTCGTCGAGGGCTACGCCTTCAACGGGCAGGTCCCCGGGCCCACCATCCGGCTGCAGAAGGGCGACATCCTGACCGTGGACATCGAGAACGAGCTGGACCAGCCGACGACGGTGCACTGGCACGGGCTGTCGGTGCCCTACGAGATGGACGGCGTCACCTGGACCAACGAGGGCATCCCGGCAGGAGGCTCCTTCCAGGCGGTCTTCACCGCGGACGAGGTCGGCACCTTCTGGTACCACCCGCACCACGACTCCGATCGGCAGGTCGACCTGGGGCTGTACGGCGTCGTGATCGTAGAGGACCCCGCCGAGCCCGCCGCCGACCGTGAGCTGGTGATCGTGCTCGACGCCGACGCCGAGGACCCGGACTCCGAGTCGACCTGGGAGGACACCCAAACCGGCGTCGGCAGCGACCCGGACCTGACGCACGGCGCCCACGGGGACGCCGGGTCCTGGCTGCTCAACGGCCTGCTCGCGCCGACGGTCGAGCTGGAGGTCGGCGAGCGGGTCCGGCTCCGGCTGCTCAACGCCAGCAACAGCGCCTATGCCTGGCTGGACACGACCGGGATGCCCGTGCTGGCCCGCGACCAGGGCCTGCTGGCCGAGGAGTGGCTACCCGAGCGCCTGCTGCTGGCTCCCGGCGATCGGGCCGAGCTCCTCTGGCTGCCCGGGCCCGGCGGGGAGGCCTTCCAGGCCTGGCCCTACGACCGCCGCGGCGGAGACACCCAGGGGCCGGTCCAGGACCTGGCCGTGGTCGCGCTGCGGGGCGACGGTCGGGCCGCCTCGATGTCCTTCCCCCATGTCTTCGAGGCGCCCACGCCGGACCCCGGGCACACCGATGTGCTCTGGACCTTCCAAGGCGAGGAGCACACCGACACCTGGATGATCAACGGCGAGCAGTACCCAGACGTGACCATCCCGGTCCTCGCCTACGGGCAGGAGGCGATCATCGAGGTCCGCAACCTCTCCGCCACCGAGCACCCCTTCCACCTGCACGGCATGAGCTTCGAGGTGCTCTCCGAGGGCGGGGTCGCGCCACAAGCCCGGCTGATCGAGGACACCGTCAACGTGCCGATCCACAGCGCGGTGCGGCTGCGGGTCCTGGCTACCAACCGCGGAGACTGGATGGCTCACTGCCACATCCTCCCCCACGCCCACCGCGGCATGATGACCGTGCTGCGGGTCGAGTAGGTCCCCCTCCCCGTGCAGACGACCCACCCATGAGGCGCGCCCTGATCATCGGCGCGGGCCCCGCCGGCCTCACCGCCGCCCACGAGCTGCTGCAGCGCAGCGACTATCGCCCGCTCGTGCTGGAGGCCTCGACCCGGATCGGAGGCATCTCCCGCACCGAGATCCACCAGGGCAACCGCATCGACATCGGCGGCCACCGCTTCTTCAGCAAGTCCGACCGGGTCATGGACTGGTGGCTGTCGATGCTGCCGCTCCAAGGCCTCCCCGACGAGGGGGCCCGCCTCGCCTACCAGGGGCTGACCCGGGAGCTGCGCGGGGCCGAGGGGCCCGATCCTCGGGAGACCGAGCAGGTGATGCTGCTGCGATCACGTCGATCGCGGATCTTCCACGGGGGCGCCTTCTACGACTACCCGCTGCGCGCCAGCCCGCGCACCCTGGCGACGCTGGGGCCTCGCCGCGGCTTGAAGATCGGGCTGAGCTACGCCCGCGCCCGGCTGCGCCCCCGGGCCGAAGCCTCGCTCGAAGACCTGCTGATCAACCGCTTCGGCCGCTCCTTGTACCTCTCCTTCTTCAAGGACTACACCGAGAAGGTCTGGGGCGTGCCCTGCGAGCAGATCAGCGCCGAGTGGGGCCGCCAGCGCATCAAGGGGCTGGACCTGGGGGCCGCCGCCCGCCACTTCTTCGAGCGCCTGCTGCCCGGCTCGCCCCGGGCGGTGGACCGAAGCCAGGTGCAGACCTCGCTGATCGAGCACTTCCTGTACCCGCGGCACGGCCCTGGCCAGCTGTGGGAGACCGTCGCCGACAAGATCCACGCGGCCGGCGGCGAGCTGCGCATGGGCTGGACGGTAGTCGGCGTCGACGCCGAGGGCGGCCGGATCCGGGCAGCCACCGCGCTGGACCCTCAGGGCCGGCCGCACCGACTGGAGGCCGAGCTGGTCATCTCGACGATGCCGATCCAGGAGCTGGTGCGGGCGCTGGAGCCGAGCTGGCCGGCCTCGCCCGAGGTGCGGGAGATCAGCGAGGGCCTGGTCTATCGGGACTTCATCACGGTCGGCCTGCTCTCCCGCGAGCGGCGCGATCTGCAGGACAACTGGATCTACATCCAGCAGCCGGGCCTCTGCGTGGGCCGGGTCCAGCTCTTTCACAACTGGAGCCCCTGGATGGTGGCCGACCCCCGCCACGCCTTCCTGGGGATGGAGTACTTCTGCTCGATCGGCGACGCGCTCTGGTCCCGGACCGACGCCGAACTGGAGCAGCTCGCCATCGCCGAGGCGGCCGCGACCGGGCTGCTCGATCCCAGCGACCTGATCAGCGCCTGCGTGATCCGGATGCCGCGCTGCTACCCGGCCTACTTCGGGAGCTACTCGCGCTTCGGAGAGCTGCGGGCCTGGCTGGACGGGATCGAGGGGCTGCTGCTGATCGGCCGCAACGGCATGCACCGGTACAACAACCAGGACCACTCGATGCTGACCGCGATGGTGGCGGTGGATCAGCTCGCCCAAGGCCGCCTGGACCGCGAGGCGCTGTGGGCCATCAACACCGAGCCCGAGTACCACGAGGAGCGCCCGATCAGGAAGCGTCGCCCTCGTCGGACTCCAAGCGGCGGGTGATCTCCTCGTCCAGCCGGCGGGCCGAGTGGATGCCCCGGCGCTTGAGGATCTGGTTGCGCGCGGCCACCTCGACCAGCAGTGCGATGTTGCGGCCGGGGCGCACCGGCAGGCGCACCAGGGGGACCTCGACCCCCAGGGCGGACCAGAACAGGTCGTCCAGGCCCGTCCGGGTGACCTGGTCGTCGCGCCAGTCGCTGAGCTCGACGACCAGGTGGACGGCGGTCTTCTCGAGCACGGCGGCCTGGCCGAAGAGGTCCGCGGCGTGCAGCACGCCCAGCCCGCGGACCTCGAGGTAGTGGCTCATCCCCTCGCGGCCCTGGCCCAGGAGGACCGGCCCCGCCCGGGTCAGGTCGACCACGTCGTCGGCGACGAGGCGATGGCCCCGCTGCACCAGCTCCAGCGCGGTCTCGCTCTTGCCGATGCCGCTGTGGCCCACCAGCATGACGCCGAGGTTGTGGACCTGCACCAGCACGCCGTGCACGACCTCGCGCGCGGCCAGCGCATGGGCCAGCATCGCCTCCAGCTCGCGCGCCAGCTCGGTCGACGGGCGGCGGGTCAGGAAGAGGGGCAGGCCCAGGTCGGCGGCGAGGTCCAGCACGCTCTTGGGCGGAAACAGGCCCCGACAGACGATGATCGCGGCCGCCTTCTCGCCCAGTCGGGCCCGCAGGGCCGCGGCCTGCTCTCCCGGCGGCTTGACCCGCAGCCAGTCCAGGTCGTCCACCCCCAGCAGCACGACGGCGCCATCGGCGTCCTCGGGTCCTCCCTCGGGGACCAGCGCGGGGCGGAGCGGAGAGGACCGCAGGATCGGCCGCTGATAGCCGGCGTTGGCCGCGACCAGCCGCAGCCCGAGCCGATCGGCCTGGCTGGCGAGGAGCTGACCGCTGACCGGCTGGATCGCGCTCATCGTCTGCTCTCCTGGCGAGGCTTCAGGCCGCGCCGCCCCGAACGGTGCGATGAACCTCGGCCGTCTCGAGGTCGTGATCCTCGCCCTCGCTCAGCGCGAAGTCGGGCACGAAGCCGTCGAGCGGGGTGCCCTCGGTGCGGTGCACGTCGAGCCGCCGATCATGCCGACGGCGCACAGCGCGCTCGACGGTGTGGATCAAGCCGTCGACGACCGCGATCGGATCGTCGGCTTCCAGGCTGGCCTTGAAGCTGTCCGCGCCGGCGCCGCTGACCACCAGGTCGCCGCGGTAGCCCACCTTCTGCCCGAGGATGACCAGGCCGACGTCGACGGGCTCCTTGAGGAAGCGGGTGATCTTCCGGCTCTTCCGCTCAACTCGATTCTTGAGCGCCTGACGTTCCTTCTCTTCTACGGAAGCATTGCGGAACGAGATTTCCAGTCGCATCGTTCTGACCTCAAAGCGCAGGGGGTGAGCGGTGAGCCCGTCTAGAAGAGGCGCTTTCTCTGCGACGACGGAAGAATGCCCATCTGCTCTCGGTACTTTGCCACAGTCCGGCGGGCAATGACCACCCCTTGCCGTTCGAGCAGCTCGACCAGCGCGCTGTCCGAGACCGGCTTCTTGGGGTCTTCCTCGGACAGGAGCTTGCGGAGCTTCTCCTTGACTGCTTCGCCCGCGAAGTCATCCCCTTGGTTGTTCTGGATGCGCGCGTTGAAGAAGTACTTGAGCTCGAAGATCCCGTGGGGGCACTGCACATACTTGTTGCTAGTAACCCGGCTCACGGTGGATTCGTGCACCCCGATCTCGTCGGCGATGTCGCGAAGGACCATCGGCTTGAGGTACTCGGGCCCCCGGTCGAAGAAGTCGTGCTGGCGCTCCAGGATGCAGGCCATGACCTTGTGAATCGTCCGCTGGCGCTTGAAGATGCTCTTGATCAAGAAGTCCGCCGAGTCCAGCCGCTCGCGGATGTAGTGCTTGTCGTCCTTGGTGGAGGCCTTGTCCCGCAGGACCTCCTGGTAGTAGCGGCTGACCCGCAGGCGGGGCAGGCCGTCCTCGTTCTGCACGATCTGCCACTCCCCGCCCAGCTTCACGACCTGGATGTCGGGCGTGATGTACTGGTTGGCCGGCTCGGAGTAGGCGCGCCCGGGCCAGGGCTCCAGCTCGCGGATCATCCGGTGGTACTCGACGACATCCTCGACCTCGAGCTCCATCGCGCGCGCGATCGCCGCGTAGCTGCGGGTCTCGATGTCGCGCAGGTGCTCGGTCAGCAGCCGGACGATGAAGGGGTCCTCGGGCCACATCGCCTTGGCCTGCAGGACCAGGGTCTCGGTCAGGTCGGCCGCGGCGCAGCCCACGGGATCGAAGGCCTGCACGATCTCCAGCGCCCCGGCGATGTCCTCGGGGTCCAGATCCATCCCGGCGAAGAGCTGGTCCAGCGGCTCGAGCAGGTAGCCGCGGTGGTCGAGGTTGTGGATGATGATCCGAGCGGCCATCTGCTCGCCCTCGGTGCAGGAGCACATCGAGAGCTGCCAGCGCAGGTGCTCGGCGAGGCTCTCGTTGGTCGAGAGGGTCGTCTCGATCGGCGGCATGTCGTCGAAGCGGCTGGGGCCGGTCGAGCCCTGGTTGAAGGCGCTGCTGTCCTGGTGCTCGAGGTAGCGGTCCCAGTCGATGCTGTTGTCCGAGGCGCCGTTGTTCTGCTCGGCCGTGTCGCGCTGCTCGCTGCGGGCGCCCTCGTGAAGGGCGTACTCCGCGTCGGAGACCCCCTCGTTCTGGGTGCCGGGGATCTCCTCCAGGGTGGGGTTCTCCATCATCTCGGCCTGGACGGCCTCGACCAGCTCCATGTGGTTGAGCTGCAGCAGCTTGATCGCCTGCTGAAGCTGCTGCGTCAGGACGAGGTTCTGGCTGAGCTTCTGCTGCTGGCGGAGGTCGAGGGCCATTCGGCGAGGCTCCTGTCCGGGCCTTCCAGCCCGAGTTCCTAATGCACCATTCGTGCCAGCATATCAGGGCGGCACCTCCGAGGGGGGCACGGGGCCTCGGCCGGGCCGGGGCTCAGCCCTGCGGGTCCAGGCGAAAGTGGGCCCCCAGGAACCGGGCGCGCACATGGGCGTCGGCGGCGACCTGCTCGGGGCGCCCCTCGGCGATGACGACCCCACCGTCGAGGATCACGGCCCGATCGCAGATCCCAAGGGTCTCTCGGACGGCGTGGTCGGTGATCAGCAGGCCGATCCCCGACGCCGCGAGCTCCCGGATGAGCGCCTGCAGGGCGGCGACGGCGACGGGATCGACGCCGGCGAAGGGCTCGTCGAGCAGCAGCACCCGTGGCGCGGCGGCCAGCGCGCGGGTGATCTCCAGGCGGCGGCGCTCGCCCCCCGAGAGGCTGCCGGCGGTCGAGCCGGCCAGGTGCGCGAGGCCCGCCCGCTCCAGGGCGGGGTCGGCCTCGTCCGCCGAAGCACCGCGGGCCCTCAAGGCGGCGGCGACGTTCTCGCGCACGCTGAGCGCCCGGAAGACCGTCGGCTCCTGGGCGAGGTAGCCCAGGCCGGCGCGCACCCGCCTCCAGAGCGGCTCGCGGGCGAGGTCGCGGCCGTCGAGCAGCACCGCCCCCGCGTCCGGGCGATCCAGGCCGGCGATCATCCGGAAGCAGGTCGTCTTGCCCGCCCCGTTCGGCCCGAGGAGCCCGACCACCTCGCCGGGAGCGACCGAGAGGCTGACCCCATCGACGACCCGACGGCCGCCCAGCGTCCGCTGGAGCCCGACTGCCTGGAGCCCGAGCGCGGGAAGCCCACCTGCTCGACTTCTGGTGGGGTCGCTCACTTGGGGCTCACGGCCTGCCCGTCCACGCGGAGGCGGCAGCCCTCGCAGCGGACCCGCTCGTCGTCCAGGTACAGGGTGATGCGCTGGCCCGAGAGCTGGTTGGGGCCGTCGCTGATCCGGGGATCCCCCGTCAGCACGATGGAGCCATCGGCGGTGGTCAGGAGGGCCGAGTCGCTGGTGGCGGTACGCGTCCCGTGCACGACCTCGACCCGCCCCGTGGCGAGCGCGCTCTGGACCCGCTCGCCGCTGGCGTACTGCACCTGGAGCTCGTCGCAGGTCAGGACCACCTGGGCGCGCTGAGCCCGCACGCCACCGGTGAAGCGCACCGTGCGACCGCGCAGATCCCAGCTGGAGTCGGGAGCCTCGATGGTCAGCGGAGGGCGAGCCTCGGCCGGGAGGCTCCCCCCGCCGCCTCCTACGGCACCCCCCTCCACGGTGGNNGGCCTGGGCCTGCCCGTCAGCGTCGACCGTGGCGCTGGCCGCCAACAGGACCAGGCCAGGGGCCTCCAGCCGCGCCTGCTCGACCCGCAGGGGCGGACCGGTGGGCTCCCCCTCCCTCGGCGCCGACCCGCCGCAGCCCTGCGCCATCACCAGCGCGAGCGCGAGGGACAACGCGAGCGCGAGGGGCAGCGCCTTCCTCACGCGGAGACCTCTCCGGCGACCGGCGCCGCCGCCCGGGCCTCTCGCGCGCGGCGGGCCTTCAACCCGGCCTCCACGAAGGCCACGAAGAGGGGGTGGGGCTGGAGGGGGCGGCTCTTGAACTCGGGGTG
>DDSR01000036.1 GCA_002343455.1 Deltaproteobacteria bacterium UBA2385
GCAGCACCACCTCCAGCGCGGCCGGCAGGTGGCAGGCGAGGTGCCCGCCGCCGCTGCCCAGCTCCAGCAGCGAGCCAGGGGGCCCGCCCAGGACGCAGGAGAGGAGGTCGAGGACGAGGCGCGCCTCGGCCCGGTAGTCCTCCGGGTCGGAGAGCAGGGGCCACCAGGAGGCGAGGTCGGCGTAGAGGCGAGGGCTCATGGGCTGAGCTAACCTCGCCGCCATGACCTCACTCCTCCTCCTCCTCCTGGCCTGCACCCCCAAAGACCCGGCGGTCGTCGACAGCGGGTCTCCCGACGGCGGAAGCTCAGACGGCGGCACCCCAGACGGCGGCACCCCAGACGAGCTCTCGGCGATCACCTGGCGGGTCAACGAGACCGTCGGCTCGGTCCTGCACGTGTCCTGGCAGCAGCCCTCCGCCGCGACCAGCTGGCTGGAGTTCCAGATCGAGGGCGAAGAGTGGCGGCAGAGCCCTCCGCGCGACCGCGAGGCTGGCCTCCAGGAGGAGCTGATCCTCGGCGTCCCCTACGACACGACCATCCTCTTCCGCGTCGTGGCCGGCGAGGAGACCAGCGAGGACCAGGCCGCCACCACCGATCCGCTGCCCGCGGGCGCCCCCGTCCCCTCCCTGCTGCTGGCCGAGCCCTCCGCCTGGGGCGAGGAGGATCGCTGGCTGCTGCTCGGCATCAGCAAGTCCAACGACGGCTTCGAGTCCGCCGGCTTCTTCAAGTACATCCTGGACCGGCAGGGCCGCATCGTCTGGGCCCACGAGACCCCCGACGGGCTGCGCACCATGTACATGCAACCCTCCCAGGACGGCAGCGAGCTGCTCTGGGACCAGACCACCTTCTGGACCACCTTCGACGAGGGCGCCGCCTCCGTCGTCTACCGCTGGAAGATCGACGGCACCGTGCTGGAGACCATCCCCACCCCGGGCCTGCATCACACCTTTCGCCAGATGCCCGACGGCACCCTGGCCTGGGGAGGCTTCGACGGCACCGACGAGGTGCTGCGCGAGCGGGCCCCCGACGGATCGGTCCGGGTCGTCTGGAACTGTTCAGAATACTGGGCGGCGATGGGCTCCCGGATGCAGTGCGACGGCAACGCCATGACCTACAACGTCGACGACGACACCTGGTACTACTCCTCCGACAACGAGAACACCGTCGTCGAGATCCAGCGGGAGACCGGCGAGGTCATCCGCAGCTTCGGCCAGCTCGCCGGCAGCTACGCCTTCAGCGAGGGTTCCGGCAACTTCTGGAAGCAGCACAGCCCCTCCCGGACGCCCGAGGGCACCCTGCTGATCTCCACCCACGAGAGCCAGTCCAGCCGCGAGATGCGCGCCCGCGAGTACGAGATCGACGATGCCACCCGCACCCTGCGCGAGGTCTGGAGCTGCGGCGACGGCAGCGGCATCGAGGCCCCCTTCATGGGCGAGGCCCACCGGCTGGAGAACGGCAACACCCTGCTGAACTATGGCGGAGGCGGCGCCATCCGCGAGGTCACCCGCGACTGCGAGGTCGTCTGGGAGCTGCACTGGGGGGACCGGAACATGATCAGCCGCTCAGTCTTCCTGGCTGATCTGTACGCCTTCGCCCCCTGAGCTCACCAGCCCCGCCCCGCCGAGCGCCGCCAGCAGGTGCTCCTCGGTGTCGAACACGCAGATGAAGCAGTTCTTGTGGCAGAAGCGCGCGCCGGGCACCCCGCAGGCGGCCACCAGCTCCTCGTCCACCAGCCCGGCCCAGGCCTGGGGCAGGGGCCGCTTCTTGCCGAAGCTGCCCTCGGTCGGGGGGATGGCGATGGCCCGCGCGCTGCCGTCCAGGCCGGGCATCACGACGAATTCGGTCGGGTGCGTCTCACCGCCCATGGCGAAGTAGGCCGGCTTCCAGCGCACATAGCGCGGCAGGCGCAGCAGGTTGCTGCCCGCGCGCTCGGCCTCGTCCATCGCCGCGCGCACCACCGTCCGCGCGTCCTCGCGCTCGTCGTGCTCGCTCTTGAGGCCCTCCACCAGCAGGTCCGCGACCCTCACCGCGTCCAGGAAGCGCCGATCGAAGTCCTCCAGCTCCTCGGCCCCCTGGTTGCAGAGCTGGACGATGCTGGCGAAGCAGGGCACGCCGGCCTTGGGCTCGACCCGACCGTTGTCCACATCGTCGACGTACTCGACCAGCCGCACCCGCAGCTCCGCCGCCAGCCCGGAGTCGATCTGGCTGCTCTCCTCCAGCCAGAGCAGCACCATCCCCGCCGCGCTCAGCGGACCCTGGTACTCCTTCTGGTGATGGTCGAAGCGCCCTCGGCCGGGATCGTAGACCCCGCCCACATCGACGACGACATCAGCACGCTCCCAATCCTGAGGAGAGCGGCTGCGAACGACCTGGGCCTCCCCGTCCACGAAGGCGCGCAGCAGGGAGACGGCGAGCACATCGTCGGCGTGAAAGGCGCCGTTGTGGGTGGCGATGAGCAAGGACATTTCAGGCCTCTGTGGGGGTGGGTACGGCAAGGGGCGCCCGGTGAACCGGATCGAAGCCCAGGACCCGCGCGCTGTCCAGGATGCGTTGGAACTCCAGGCTGATGGTCGCACCGGCCTTCTGCGTGACCTCGTCCTCGGTCGGCAGGTCGAAGTCGTCGGCGCCGTAGCGCAGGCCCAGCAGGGCGTCCTGGTTGCGGGTCAGCACGCTGGTCCGGATGTGACGGAAATTATCCAGGAAGATGCGGCAGATCGCCAACCAGCGCAGGTACTCGGGCGTGCCCAGCTCGGCCCCGCCCAGCTCGGTGTTCCAGGGCTTGTAGGTCCAGCACAGGAAGCTGGCCAGCCTCCTGCCTTCTTCGTCCTGGAAGCGCCGCAGGCGCTCCAGGTGCTGCAGCCGCTCCTCCAGGCTCTCGTCGAAGCCGATCACCATCGTCGCCGTGCTGCCCATCCCGGCGTCGAGCACCGCCCGCTGGGCGTCGTAGAAGTCCTCGACCTTGTACTTGCCCGGGCTGTGGCGCAGCCGGAAGCTGTCGGCCAGCACCTCGGCCCCGCCGCCGCTGATCCAGCGGGTCCCGCTCTCGTAGAACCGCCGGGCCCCCTCGGCGTAGGAGATCCCGGTCCGCTTGCAGACGAACATGAACTCCGCCACCGTCATCTCGTACAGAGTCAGATCGTCGGGGAAGCGGGCCCGCAGCCCTTGGAAGAGGCGGGTGTAGTCCTCGATGCGCAGGTCGGGGTGGAAGCCCCCGTTGAAGCTGACCATCGTCCCCCCCAGGGAGAGGATGCCGGCGATGCGCGCGGCGACCTGGTCCTCGCTGAGAAGGTAGGTGTCGGGCGCCCCGGGGAACCGGTAGAAGGCGCAGTAGTCGCAGCGGGCGACGCAGACGTTGGTGTAGTTGACGATGCCCATCACCAGCCAGGTCGCCCGGTCCGGCGGGTGGAAGCGGGCCCGCACCGTCGAAGCCAGGGCCTGCAGGGTCGTGTCGTCGGCCTGCTCCCACAGCCAGCCGGCCTGCACGGCGTCGATGCGGCCGCCCTGGTCGATGATCTGGGTGATGCGGTCGAGCACGGCGCCTCCGGAAGAGGCCGAGGCTAACCCGTTGGTGCGTTAGGCTGGCATCCCAGCGCCCCAGGTCCGGGAGGCCCGATGAGCCGCGACAAGACCCTCGTCCCCATCGACTTCACCGGCGGCGCCTACGAGGTCGTGGCCACCGCCGCCGACATCGCCGGCCGCCTGGGCAACGACGTCGTCCTGCTCTACGTCGTCAAGCTGCCCGCCGGCCTGCCTCCGGGCGCCCGGCTCCACCCCCACGGCAGCCCCGGCGCCGTCGACGCCCTGCAGTTCCTGGACGACGACGCCCGCGCCCACCTGGACCCCTTCGCCCTGATCTTCCAGGCCGCCGGCTGCAGCGTCGAGATCACCCTCGAGCACGGCGAGGTCAGCGAGGCCATCCTGGCCGCCTGCGCCCGCATCGGCGCCGGCATGATCATCATGGGCACCCATGGCCGACGGGGCCTGCGACGCCTGGTCGAGGGCAGCGTCGCCGAGCAGGTCATCCGCCGCGCCGACTGCCCCGTCCTGGTCGTGCGGACGAAGAAGCCCGACGACCACCCCGGGCTGAGCGAGGCCCAGGAGCAGGCCCTGGCCGAGAGCTCGGGCTGAGGGCCCTGCACGGCGCGACCCTCGGCTACCATGCGCTCCTCCTCGGAGCGTCCGTGCCTCTCCTCCTCCTCCTCCTCCTCGCCCCCCCGCTCGCCCGGGCCGAGCTGCCCCTGCCTCTGCAGCCGGAGTGCGGCACCCCCGACCGCGCCGATCTCTGCCCCGAGGACCTGGCCTGGGACTGGGCCCTGCTCTCCTTCGTGCCCACCGACTGGCAGGCCAACGTCCGCCCCGAAGAGCTGGCCACCGGCACCGGCGTCGGCGCCGACCGCGCCTGGCGCACCAGCACCGGGCGCACCGACGTCGTGCTGGCGGTGCTGGACAGCGGCTACCTCTGGGACGACGCCAGGGTCCGCGACAAGATCGCCCTGAACACCGGCGAGCTGCCCCTGCCGCAGGACGCCGAGGGCGTCGGGTCCTGGACCTACGACTACGACGGCAACGGCTTCGTCAACGTCGACGACTACAGGGACGATCCCCGGGTCCAGGGCTCCCTGGGCAACCCCGTCGCCGCCCACCAGCTCGACGCCAGCGACCTGCTGGCCGCCTTCAGCGACGGCGTGGACGACGACGGCAACGGCTACGTCGACGACATCGCCGGCTGGGACTTCTTCGACGACGACAACGACCCCTACGACGACACCCGCTACGATCACGGCACCTTCGAGGCGCGCGAGGCCGCCAACAAGGGCAACGACGGCGAGAGCGGCATCGGCCCCTGCCCCAACTGCTTCATCCTGCCCCTGCGGGTCGGCGACAGCTTCGTGGCCGATGGCAGCCACTTCGCCCTGGCCACCCTGTACGCCGTCGACAACGGGGCCTCGATCGTCCAGGAGGCCCTGGGCACGATGAACCACCCCAGCTGGGCCAGCGCCGCGATCGACTACGCCTGGGACAACGACGTGCTGGTCGTCGCCAGCGCCGCCGACGAGACGGCCCACCACCCCAACGCCCCCGGCTGGGTCCAGCACACCCTGTACGTGCACGCCGTCGGACCCGACACCGACGCCGAAGAGGCCAGCACCTACATGGCCTACAGCAACTGTACGAACCACGGGGCCCGGCTGGACATCTCCACCTCGGCCTGGGGCTGCTCCTCGGGGGCCACCGCCATCAGCGCGGGCGTCGCCGGGCTGGTCCTCTCCGCCGCCCGCGACCAGGGCGTCCAGCTCTCCGCCTCCGAGCTGTACCAGCTCATGGTCGGCTCGGTCGACGACATCGACGTGCCCGAGAGCCGCGAGGAGGGCTCGGCCTACTACCCCAGCAAGCCCGGCTGGGACCGCTACTTCGGCGAGGGCAGGCTCTCGGCCTGGAAGGCGGTCGAGGCGGTGGCTGCGGGTGAAGTCCCGCCCGAGGCGGATCTGTTCACGCCCGACTGGTTCGACGTGGTCGACCCGGCCGACGGTCCGATCGAGCTGCACGGCCTCGCGCGGGCCCCCCGGGGCGAGGTGGACGCCTGGGTCCTGGAGGTGGGCGAGGGGGTCGACCCCGACGACGACGCCTGGACCGAGCTGGCCCGGGGCGCGGGAGAGGCCGAGGGCCTGCTGGCGAGCTGGGATCCGTCCACCGTCAGCTTCGACCCGGCCCTCAGCATCGGCGACCACCCCTGGGGAGACGACCAGGTCGACCGCGAGGAGCGGGTCAACCGCAACACCGTCACCTTCAAGCTGACCGTCACCGACAGCCAGGGCCGCAGCGCACGGATGCGGCGCGCCGTCTATGTGATCGGCGATCCCGACGCCCTGCCGGGCTTCCCGCTCAAGATCGGCCCCAGTCTGGAGGCCAGCCCCAACCTGATCGACCTCGACGGCGACGGCGTGCTGGACATCCTCTTCGCCGACGCCGACGGCTTCGTCCACGCCATCCGCGGCGACGGCAGCGCCCTGCCCGGCTGGCCCGTGCGCCTGGGCACCCTGCCCGAGGTCGACCCCGACAACCCCCTCAACCACCTCGCCGCCCCGGGCATCTCCGCGATCGGAGCGCAGCTCTCCAGCTCGATCGGAGCGCAGCTCTCCAGCTCGATCGTCGGCAGCCCCGCCGCCGGCGATCTGGACGGGGACGGAGACGTCGAGGTGGTCGTCGGCACCCTGCGCGGCGCGCTCTACGCCCTCGACCACCAGGGGCAGGTCCTCAGCGGCTTCCCGGTGCAGCAGCGGCCCAAGGCCGCCACCAACGAGACCCGCCTCTGGGACGACGGCTTCTTCTCCTCGCCCGCGCTGGGGGACATGGACGGGGACGGGGACCTGGAGATCGTCATCGGGGGGATGGACCAGCTGGTCTACGCCGTCCACCACGACGGCAGCGATCTCACC
Source organism: Deltaproteobacteria bacterium UBA2385 (assembly GCA_002343455.1). Taxonomy (GTDB): domain Bacteria; phylum Myxococcota_A; class UBA796; order UBA796; family UBA2385; genus UBA2385. The sequence goes on from DDSR01000036.1 coordinate 6,438, forward strand.
GGCTGGCCGGTCTGCGCCTGCTGGGGCACCGACGGCGCGGCCGATCCCGACAGCTTGAGCGCGGGCAGCCGGATCGTCTCCTCGCCCGCGCTGGGCGATCTGGACGGCGACGGCGTGCTCGACGTGATCATCGGCAGCCAGGAGACCCTCTCCAGCACCACCGGCCCGATCTACGCCATCTCCGGCCTGGGGACGAGCGATGCGCGCGGGGCCTTCCTGCCGGGCTGGCCGCAGAGCGTCTTCGGCGCCTACACCCAGGCCCTGCCCTACGTCGGAGAGGGGGTGCCGGCCAGCCCGGCCCTGGCCGATGTGGACGGTGACGGCGCCCTGGAGCTGAGCGCGCACACCCTCGCCGGCGACCTGCCCGTCTTCAAGCCCGACGGCAGCCTGCTCTGGGAGGCGGTCCTGGCCGCCGACGGCTTCGGACCCGGCAGCAATATGAGCGACGCCAGCCTCTTCCCGCTGATCAACAGCAGCAGCTTCGGCGACCTGGACGGAGACGGGGTGGTCGACCTCGTCACCGGCGGGGTCGGCGCCGGCTACGCCATCAGCGCGCTGCAGGACGGCAAGCGCATGGCCTTCGACCACGGCGTCGGCGCCTGGAGCGGCCAGACCGGACAGTACCTGGACGGATGGCCGCGGGTGATCGAGGACCTGCAGTTCTTCATGAACCCGGCGATCGCCGACCTCGACGACGACGGCAAGCCCGAGGTGATCAGCGGCTCGGCCGGCTTCGTCGTGCACGCCTGGAACGTGAACGGTCAGCAGCCCGCCGGCTGGCCCAAGTTGACCGGCCACTGGGTGCTGGCCAGCCCCGCGGTCGGCGACGTGGACGGAGACGGTCGCCTGGACGTGGTCGTCGCCACCCGCCAGGGCTGGCTCTTCGCCTGGCGGACCGCCTCTCCTGCCGGGGCCAAGGTCGAGTGGGCCGGCTTCGGCCACGACCCGCAGAACACCGGCAACTACCACCACCCCCTGCCCGCCGGCTACAACACCGACGCCGCCGCGCCCGAGGCGACGGCGGGAGGCGGCTGCTGCAAGGGCGGCAAGGGCTCGGCGGCCCTGCTCCTGCTCCTCCCCCTCGTCGGCCTGCGTCGCGCCCGGAGAACCCCATGATCCTGCTCCTGACCCTGCTCGCCTGCGGCAAGACCCCCGCGGACACCGGCACCGACCCGGGCACCACCGACGGCGGCGGCACCACGCCCCCCGGCTGCACCGGGACCGCAGATGGCGCGCTGCCCGAGGGCAGCATCGAGCTCTCCTGGGACGACGGGGTGCCGACCGGCAGCCTCATCGGCCAGGGCTGGTCGATCGCGGAGACCTCGCTGGAGGACTCCCTCCTGCACCAGTGGGTGCGCTTCGAGCCCCAGGATCGCGTGCGGGTGGTCGGCGTCTCCGCCATGCTCGTCAACCTGCCCGAGGATCCCGACGCCCTGGTCCCTCTGACCCTCTGGCCGGACTTCGGCGCCAACGGCTTCGACGCCTGGCACGAGGGCCCGCTGTGGAGCGGCACCCGCTGCGCCGGCGAGCTGAGCGAGGGGGAGTGGCACACCTGGGTCCTGGACGAGCCCGTCGAGGTGGCCGCCGGCAGCCTGGTCTACGCCGGGCACCGCCGCGAGCGGCCCGACGACCCGGCCATCCCCTTCGACGCCGCCAGCGCCGGCGACGGCAGCTGCGCGCTGTGGGACGACTGCCGCTCGGCCATGAACCTGCCCGATCTGACCTCCTTCGTCTCGGGCGGCTACAGCTACTCCTTCTGGAAGGGCTACAGCTTCTCCTTCCAGTACGACCTCCTGGTCCGGCTGCACGTCGAGGTGGTCGAGCACATCCCCGACGAGGACAAGCAGTTCACCCTGGACAGCGACCTGCCCACCGGCAGCCGCCAGGCCTGGGGAGACTACGACGACGACGGCTGGGACGATCTGTACGTGCCCGGCGCCCTCTACCGCAACGAAGGGGGCAGCTTCCGCGATGTCACCGACGAGAGCGGCCTGACCGGTCTCGCCAGCAGCGGCGGGGTCTGGGGGGACTACGACAACGACGGCTGCCTGGACCTCTTCGTCTTCGCCGAGAGCTACACCGTCGGCGACACCCTGATGCGCAGCACCTGCGATGGCGGCTTCCAGGACGTCACCGTCGCCGCCGGGCTGGACGACAGCCTGGACGGCAGCGACGCCTGCGCGGCCACCCACCGCAGCACGGCGGCGGCGGCCTGGCTCGATCTGAACGGAGACGGCCTGCTGGATCTGTACAGCGCCAACTTCCTCTGCTGGACGGACTACTCCGACTATGTCGACCAGCTCTGGATCAACCAGGGAGACGGGACCTTCCAGGCGATGAGCAGCGAGCAGGGCCTCTCCACCTCCTCCCAGTCCGGGCGAGGCGTCAACCCGGTCGACGCCGACCTGGACGGAGACGTGGACCTGTTGGTCAACCACTACGTCCTGCAGCGGAACTGGTTCTACGACAACCAGGGCGACGGCACCGTGATCGAGCTCGCCCGCGAGGTAGGGCTGGGCGGCAACGGCGTGCGCTACGAGCTCTCGACCACCTTCTACTACGGGCACACGATCGGCACGGCCTGGGGAGATCTCGACAACGACGGGGACTGGGACAGCGTCCAGGCCAACCTCGCCCACCCGCGCTTCTTCGACTTCAGCGACAAGACCCAGGTCCTGATGCAGGAGGACGGGGCCTGGTCCGACAACGCCGGCGACTGGGCCGACCCGTTCCCGGACAACGGCCTGCGCTACCAGGAGACGCACTCCGTCCCGACGCTGGGCGACTTCGACAGCGACGGCAACCTCGACCTGGCGATCACCGCCGTCTACCCCGGGCGCCCGACGGACTTCTACTGGGGACAGGGCGACGGCACCTTCCGAGACGGCTGGCAGCAGGCCGGCATCCTGACCGAGGACGGCTGGGGGATGAGCGCCTCGGACCTGGACAACGACGGGGACCTGGACCTCTCGATCAGCGGCGGCACCTACCGCAACCAGGGCCCGCAGGGCAGCTGGATCCAGGTCCGGCCCCGCGGGGTCTGGAGCAACCGCGCCGCCATCGGGGCCATCGCCTTCGTCGAGACCGCCGACGGGACGGTGCGGATGCGGCAGGTCCAGGGTGGCACCGGCCAGGGCGAGCAGGACAGCGCCTTCTTGCACTTCGGGCTGGGCGAGGCCACCGAGATCAGCCGCCTGACGGTCTCCTTCATCGGCGGCGAGACGGTGAGCTGGGAGGGCCCCTTCGAGGCCGGACAGCGCCTCTGGGCCCACGAAGACGGCGACCTCGTCGCCGGATGGAGCCCCGAGGGCTGAGGAGGGGGGATAAAGCCCCGGCCATGACGCCCCCTCCGCGCCGCCGCCTCCACCACCCACCACGCGACGCCCGGGGCGCCGTCCTGGTCCTGCTGGCCCACCCCGATCTGCGCCGCTCGCGGGCCAACCGCCGCATGGCCCAGGCCCTCGCGGACATCGATGGCGTCACGGTCCACAACCTCTACGAGGCCTGGCCCGATCTCGACATCGACGTCCCGCGCGAGCAAGCCCTGCTCTCGAACCACCAGGCCCTGGTCTGGCGGCACCCCCTCTACTGGTACAGCACGCCGGCCATCCTCAAGCAGTGGCAGGACCTCGTGCTGGAGCTGGGCTGGGCCTATGGGCCGGGGGGCGAGGCCCTGCGCGGCAAGCCCTTCCTCCAGGGCATCACCACCGGCGGAGGCGAGGCCGCCTACCAGGTCGACGGCTTCCACCAGCTGACCATCGGCCAGCTCCTGGCGCCGATCACCCGGATGGCCGGGCTCTGCGGGATGCAGGCGCTGGAGCCCTTCGTGCTCTACGGCACGCACCGCCTGGACGAGCCGAGCCTCGACCGCGCCGCCCTGGCCTGGCGCACCCGCATCCTCGCCCTGCGCGACTCTCTCACCGGCTGAGGCCCCATGGATCACTCCCTGCTCGGCCAGGCCGTCGTCTACCTCGCCGCCGCCATGATCATCGTGCCCCTGGCCAGCCGGCTGGGGCTGGGCAGCGTGCTCGGCTACCTGCTAGGCGGGGTGGTGATCGGGCCGCACCTGCTCAACCTAGTCGGCCAGGCCGACGACGTCATGCACTTCGCCGAGCTGGGCGTGGTGATGATGCTCTTCCTGGTCGGCCTGGAGCTCGAGCCCTCCCGGCTCTGGCGCCTGCGGGGCCCGATCTTCGGCCTGGGCGGGCTGCAGCTGCTGGGCACCGGCGCGGTCCTGCTGCCGATCGGCCTGCTGCTGGGCCTGCCCTGGCAGCAGGCGCTGGCCATGGGGCTGATCCTGGCCATGTCCAGCACCGCCATCGCCCTGCAGACGCTCAGCGAGAAGGGCCTGATGGGCAGCGATGCGGGCCAGAAGTCCTTCTCGGTCCTGCTCTTCCAGGACGTCGCCGTCATCCCGATGCTGGCGCTCTTCCCCCTGCTGGCGACCCTGCCCGGTAGCGCGGGCGATGGCCACGGCGACAGCTTCCTCGACCAGATCGGCGCGCTGGAGCACACCCTGCTGGTGCTCGCCGCGATCGCCGTCGTCATCTCGGCCGGGCGCTTCCTGGTCCGCCCGATGATGCGCGCCGTCGCCCGCACCGGCCTGCGCGAGCTCTTCACCGCCGCCGCCCTCTTCATCGTGCTCGGCGTGACCCTGCTGATGACGGCGGTCGGCCTCAGCCCCGCCCTGGGCACCTTCCTGGCCGGGGTCGTCCTGGCCAACAGCGAGTACCACCACGAGCTGGAGAGCGACGTCGAGCCCTTCAAGGGCCTGCTGCTGGGCCTCTTCTTCCTGGCCGTCGGCGCCAGCATCGACTTCCCGGCGGTGGCGGCCCAGCCCGTGCTCGTCGCCAGCCTCGTCCTGGGGGTCAGCCTGATCAAGGCCCTGGTCCTGCTCGGCCTGGGCCTCGCCTTCCGCGCCCGCCGCGACCAGGCCGTGCTCTTCGCCGTCGCCCTCTGCCAGGTCGGCGAGTTCGCCTTCGTCCTGCTCAGCTTCGCCCGCGGCAGCGGCGTGCTGGCCCCCGAGGTGGCCACCGTCGGCGTCGCCGTCACGGCGCTGTCGATGGCGCTGAGCCCGGTCAGCTTCGTCCTGGTCGAGCGCCTCGTCCTGCCTCGCCTGCTGGGCCCCGCCTCAGCCCCCCGCGAGGCCGACGCCATCGACGAGCACAACGAGGTCATCGTCGCCGGCTACGGCCGCTTCGGCCAGGTCGCGGCCCGCTTCCTCAGCGCCAACGGCCACGCCGCCACCCTGCTGGATGTGGACAGCGACCAGATCGACGTGGTCGCCCGCTTCGGCGGCAAGGTCTTCTTCGGCGACGCCAGCCGGCTGGACCTGCTGAGCGCCGCCGGGGCGGGGCACGCCAAGATCCTGGCGGTGGCCGTCGACGACCCGGTCAAGGTCAAGGAGATCGTCCACCTCGCGCGGGTCCACTTCCCGCACCTGGCCATCCTGGCCCGGGCCCGAGGGCGAGGAGAGGCCTACGAGCTGGTCGAGCACGAGGTCGAGGGCGTCTACCGAGAGACCTTCGACAGCGCCCTGCGCGCCGGCGTCGACGCCCTGCGCCTGCTGGGCACGCCCGCGGCGATGGCCTGGCGGGCGGCGCGCATCTTCGCCCGCCACGACGAGGAGTCCATCCAGGTGCTGGCCGAGCACCGCGGCGACCAGGCCCGGCTGGTCCACGGCTCGCGCGAGCGCACGTTGATGCTGGAGGCCGCCCTGCGCGCCGACCGCGGCATCGAGCCCGGCGAGCCCGAGCAGGCCTGGGACAGCGAGGGCCTCCGCCGGTTGGCCCGCGGGGACGGAGACTGATCGTGCCGATGATCGACCGCTCCACCCTGGTCAAGCTGGCCCTCGGCGCCCTGCTGGTGCTCCTGGCGGCCGGGCTGTCCGGGGTGCTGCTGCGGGAGCCCCTGATCCGGTGGGGCGAGGCCTTCATCGGTCGCTTCGGCCTCGTCGGTCTCTTCTTCGGCGTCATCTTCGCCGACAGCAGCATCGTGCCCCTCTCCAACGAGCCGCTGGTTCTGCTCGCCCTCAGCGCCGGGGTCTCGCCCTGGACCGCCTTCGCCGTGACCGCTGCAGGCAGCGTCGCCTCCGGCCCCGTGGGCTGGTGCTGCGGCCGCCTGCTGGGCGCCCACACCAGCATCGTCCTCCGCCTCGCCCGGCGCTACCCCCAGGTCGCCGCCATGCTCACCCTCTACGGGTCTCGCTTCGTCGCCGCCGCAGCCCTGCTGCCTTTTCCCTTCGCGGTCGCCACCTGGCTGTCGGGGGCCTCGGGCGTCCGCTTCTCCCACCTGCTGCTGGCCAGCCTGCTGCGCATCCCCAAGACCGCGTTCTACGTCGGGCTGCTGGCGGGGGGCTGGGCCCTGGGCGGCTGAGCCGGTCGGGGGCACCCCGCTCCGCAGGAGGCAGCTACTCCCGATCCCAGGTCAGCTCGTACAGCGAGGGGAACCAGGCGACCCGGTACTCGCACCACTCCGAGGTCTCGCACTGCATCCGCCAGCGCTCCTCGCCCTCGGGGTAGCTGACCTCGATCATCGTGGCGCCCTCGCCGTCCAGCGCCATCACCCGGTCCTCGCCCCGCAGCAGGACGGTGTTGCCGCAGGTCGAGCTGAAGAACCAGTCCGGGTCCCGGGAGTTGTCGCTGCCGTAGCTCCAGTCCAGGTCGGCCTGCCCGGCGTCCTCGTCCACCTCGACCTGCAGCATCCGGCTGTAGGCCAGGTCGTAGCGGTAGCGACGCCCGTCGTAGCGGGGGTAGCCGTTGTCGAACATCAACAGGTGCAGGTTGTCGTCGCCTTCGTCGACGAAGACCATGCCGTGCTGGTGGTAGAACCAGTCCAGCGCCGACAGGGGGGAGGGCGAGGCGGCGTCGACGTCGTCGACCAGCTCGAAGTCGCCCAGGTTGCCCAGCCGCCAGGCGATCTCGTCGCTGTCCGGGTAGAGCTTGACGATCCAGTCCTGGGACTTGAGCGAGAGCAGCAGGTACTCCCGACCGTCCGGGTCCGAGGCGTGCAGGATCGTGTTGGCGTGGATCCAGTCCTCGGCGTAGTCGCCGCGCCCCTCGCTGCTGTAGGGAACCGCCTCGTCCATCGCCTCGCCGTCGCCGAGCTCGCCGTGGAAGCTGTAGTCGTACAGGAGCTCGTCCGTCAGGGGATCGTAGACGATCAGGCCGTTGCCGAGCTTGTAGGATCCGTCGGGGAAGGACTCCACGGTCGCCGTGAGGACGGCCAGCGCGCCCTCCCAGGCCCCGGAGTCGATCTGGATCATCTCGTGCGAGTCGATGAAGGTGTGCTCGAAGCGGGCATCCGGCGAGAAGTAGGAGGGCGAGAAGGCCGCCGTCTGGGCGCCGGCCTCGTCGAAGAGGATCACCCGCGAGCTGGTGAAGGAGGTCGAGGCCCACCCCCCGCCCTTCAAGGGGCGCATCGACATCATCGAGTCGTTCGAGCGGCTGCGCATGGAGTGCACCGGCTCGCCGTCGTAGTCGGTGCAGAAGTAGAGGTACTGCCCGGAGTAGGTCACGCCCTGGGTGCAGACCACCTCGTCGGGGTCAAAGCTGCTGCGCTCGGCCGTAAACGAGGGGGTGCAGACCGGGAAGCCCGCCGGGAGGGGCTCCGTGCGGTGGGCCAGGGCCTCGCTGGTCCAGGTGGACTCGCCCTGCCACGCCTCGACCTGGACCTGCCAGTCGGTGTCCGCCACCAGGCCCAGGACCACGATCCGGGCCTCTTCTCCGGCGACCACCTCCCGATCGGGGGTGCGGTGGGTCAGGGCATGCTGCCCGTAGGAGACCGCGACGCTGGCGTCCTGGTCGAGCTGGACGGTGACGATGGCGCTGAAGGGGTTGTCGGGGTTGGCCTCGACCGAGGCGCTGCCCGTGATGACCACCAGCTCGGTCCCCC
>DDSR01000031.1 GCA_002343455.1 Deltaproteobacteria bacterium UBA2385
GCTGCCGCTGTCGTCCTCTTCCTCGTCGAGGAAGTCGAACTCGTCGTCGTCGGCAGCCCAAGCGGCCGGCGCGAGCAGGGAGAGGGCCAGGGAGAGGAGCAGGGAGCGGACCATGAGGCTGCCGGGATGAAGAGGGCCGGGTTCGCACGTCGGGGCGCGGGCGGGCATGATATTGCCCGGGCCCCCTGGCGCGCAACACCGAGCGCCTCGGATCGAGGGACAAGCCGTGGACGAGCCGCTGGTGATGGACCCCGAGCTGGCCGGCTCGCCTGCCCTGGCCGACCGGGCCGAGGCCGTCCGCGACTACCTCGTCGCGGTCCGCGGCGGTGCGCCCTTCCTCTCCGCCGTCGACGAGCGGCTGCTGGTGGGCTGGCTCAGCGAGGGCGTGCCGGTGCTGGCCATCGCCGCGGCCATCGACGCCGTCGCCGAGCGCCGCCGCCGTCGCCGGGCCCGGGGCCGGATGGGCCTGTCCTCCTGCACCAAGGAGCTCGGCAAGCAGGCTGCGGCCCCGCCGGTCGACTCGACGCCCTCTTCGGGGCGCCTGGCCGGCTTGCTGGGCGAGCTGCGGGCCATGGCGGTGGATGCCTCCCTGGAGCCCGAGCGCGCGGCCCTCTGCGCCGAGCTGCAGGCCCTGGACAGCAGCGCCGCCCACCCCGACGAGCTGGGGCGGGCCGCGGCCCTGGCCATCCGAGGCTTCCACGCCGCCGCCTGGGTCGCCGCCAGCGCGGAGCACGGCGCGCTGCGCGCCCAGGCCGAGGCCCTGCTGGAGCCCCTGCGGAGCTCGCTGGCCGAGGCGGAGTGGGCCGAGCTGGTCGAAGAGCAGGCTCGGGACCTGCTCCGGAGGCGCTTCCCCGCCGTGTCCGCCAAGCGGGTGTGGGATACCCTCTCGGCGTGAGCGACGCCCCCCTGACCACCCTCCCGCCCGAGGCCGCCCCCGTCAAGGGCGCGCAGGGCTGCCCGCGCTGCAAGGGCCATGGCTACCTCGTCCTGGCCGGCGCCGGGCAGGCGCGCGCCGAGCTCTGCGCCTGCGTGCCGACCTGCCCCCGCTGCGGCGGCGTCGGGCGCGTCTCGGTTCAGCGCGAGGGCGCCCTGCTCAGCGGACGCTGCCGCTGCCGGCAGCTCCACGACCGCATCGACCACTTCAACTGGGCCCAGGTGCCCGCCCGCCACGCCGAGGCCACCATCGCGGGCTTCGTGCACGGGGCGCTTCAGCACGACAAGGAGAAGCTGGACGCCCTCCAGAAGGGGGTCGGTCCCTGGCTGGACGCCTTCGATCCGCTCAAGCCGCGCGGCCTCGTCCTGCACGGCCCCGTCGGCCGCGGCAAGACCCACCTGCTGGTCGGCATCACCCGCGATCTCGTCTTCAAGCACGGCGCCATCGTGCGCTTCGTCGAGTTCAGCCGCCTGCTCGGCCAGCTGAAGGAGGCCTACAGCCGGGGCGAGGGCGACACCGCCTTGCTGACCGAGCTGGCCGAGGTCCCCATCCTGGCCATCGACGAGCTCGGCAAGGGCCGCCTGACCGACTGGGAGCTGGCCATCATCGACGAGATCATCAGCCGCCGCTACAACGCCATGCGCTGCACCCTGGCCACCACGAACTACGAGCCCAAGCCCGCCACGGGCGTGCGCGAGGTCAACCTCGCCATGGTCGAAGGCAGCCGCCAGACCCTGGGCGACCGGGTCGGCGACCGCGTCTTCAGCCGCCTGCGCGAGATGGCCAGCTTCGTCTACGTCGGCGGCATCGATATGCGCCCCGTGCTCGGCGGTTGAGGGCCTCGCTCCCGGTCGACGCCCACCTCGACGCGCTGGGCGAGGCCCTCGCCCGACACGGCGCCGCCGTGCTCGTGGCCCCGCCGGGCACCGGCAAGAGCACCCGGGTCCCGCCCTTCCTGCTCGATCGAGTCCCTCCCGAGAGCTCCGTCCTGCTGCTCCAACCTCGCCGGGCCGCTGCTCGCCTGCTGGCCGCCCGCATCGCCGCCGAGCGGGGCCAGCCCCTGGGCGAGGAGGTCGGCTACCGGGTCCGCCACGAGTCCCGGCGCTCGGCCCGCACCCGGCTGGAGGTGCTGACCGAGGGCCTGCTGACCCGCCGCCTGCTGGACGACCCGCTCCTGGAAGCAGGTGCCTGGGGCCGCCCCGTCGGCGCCGTCGTGCTCGACGAGGTCCACGAGCGCGGGCTCAACGTCGACCTCGCCCTGGCCCTGCTCGACGAGGTCCGGCAGGCCCGGCCCGAGCTGCTGCTGGTCCTGATGTCCGCCACCATCGATCCGGGCCCCTTCTCCCGCTACCTGGGCGAGGCCCCCGTCCTGCGGGTGGAGGCCCGCACCTTCCCCGTCGAGGTCGAGCACCAGGGCCCCGACCTCGATCCCGCCGATCGGGAGGCCCCCGCCCGCGTCGCCCGGGCCGTGCGCGAGGGGCTGCGCCGAAGTGAAGGCGATCTGCTCGCCTTCCTGCCTGGTGTGGCGGAGATCCAGCAGGTGGCGGCCTTGTTGGCCGATCTCGGCCCCGAGGTCGCCGTCCTCCCGCTGCACGGCAGCCTGCCCTCTTCGACCCAGGATCTCGCCCTGCGCGAGGGCCCGCCGCCGGGCGCAGGCCGCAAGGTGGTGCTCTCCACCGACCTCGCCGAGACCAGCCTGACCATCCCCGGCGTGCGCGTCGTCGTCGACAGCGGCCTCTGCCGGCGGCCGACCCTGGACCCCGCCAGCGGCCTGGAGCGCCTGCGCACCGTGCTCATCAGCAGGGCCTCGGCCGAGCAGCGGGCCGGGCGAGCCGGGCGGACCGGGCCGGGCCTCTGCCTGCGCTTGTGGAGCGCTCACCAGCACAGCCGGCGGGAGGAGGACTCCGTCGCCGAGATCCAGCGCCTCGACCTCGCCCCCACCGCGCTGGCCGTGGCCGCCTGGGGCTCGCCGCCGCGCTGGCTGGACCCGCCGCCCGCGGCCGCCTGGGCTCAGGCGCAGGGCCTGCTTAGCGACCTGGGGGCCCTCGACGGGCGAGGCCTCACCAGCCTCGGGAGGCGCCTCGCGGCCCTACCGGTCCACCCGCGGGTCGGTCGGATGCTGCTGGAGGCCCGAGGCAGCCCCACCGCCGCGGCGCTCGCTGCGCTGCTGGAGGAGCGGGACCCCTGGCCGAGGGGGGATCGCACGCCGGTCGAGCAGCGCCTGCGGGCGGTGCTGGGAGGTCCCGGCGGGAGCGCCTCCCAGGCAGGACTGTCCTCTGTTCGAGAGGCGGCCCGCCAGCTCGCGCGGCTCGTCGAGGGCGGTCGGCCGCTCAGCGTCGACGAGCTGATCCTCTGCCTGCTGGCCGGCTTCCCCGAGCGCCTGGGGCGGCGGCGTCAGGCGGGAGAGCCCCGGGTCCAGCTCGCCAGCGGCCGAGGCGCCGTCCTCGCCCCCGACGCCCAGGACGACGGGGCCGAGTGGATCGTCGCCATCACGCTGCGGGCCCCGGCCCGGGGCGAGGACCGGGTCGAGCTCTGTTTGCCCCTGACGGCGGAGGAGGTCGCGCGCCTGCCCCGGCAGCGGCACCGGACCAGCGCCTGGGAGGAGGAGCGGCAGGCCGTCGTCGCTCGGGCGGAGGAGCGCTTCGGCGCCCTGGTCCTGAGCCAGCGCGAGGTCCAGCCCGATCTGGCCGAGGCCGCCCAGGCCCTGGTCCAGGTGCTCCAGCGCGAGCCGACCCGGCTGCTGGACCCCTCTGCCGCGACGAGGGGCCTGGTGCACCGGGTCCTCTACCTGCGGCAACGCCGGGGGCTCGGCCCCGAGTGGGAAGAGCTCGACGACGCGCTGAGAGCCGTGCTTCCCGCCCTCTGCCAGGGCCGCCGCCGCCTCTCCGATCTGCGCGGCGGCGACCTCCACGACCTGCTGCGGGCCCAGCTCGGCTACGCCCTGTTGGCCGAGCTCGACCGCCTCGCCCCGTCGAGCTTCCGCCTGCCCACCGGTCGAGAGGTCGAACTCGACTACGATCCCCAGGCCCGCCAGGGGGCCGGTCCGGTGTTGCGGGCTCGGATCCAGCAGCTCCTGGGGCTGGATCGCACGCCCACTGTACTCGGGGGCGCCGAGCCGGTGACCCTGCACCTGCTGGCCCCCAACGACCGTCCGGTGCAAGTGACGACCGACCTCGCGGGCTTCTGGGTGCGCACCTGGCCGGAGGTGCGCAAGGACCTGCGGGGGCGCTACCCGCGGCACTCGTGGCCGGAGGACCCGCTGACGGCGGCGCCGCAGGACCGGCCGGCGCGGCGGGGGGTGGGGCGGGGGTGAGGTGCCTCCCACGCTCGCTCCAGGCCCAACCCGAGGGAGGTCAGCGTGGTCATTGCGGGTGGTACTCCTCATACTCCCCGCGGATCAGGGGTTGCCGGATGGTGCTGTTCTTCGGGGTGCTCGCGACCATGGGGCCAGCCTACCACGTGGCCTTCTGGAAGGTTTGAGGTGTCGGCGGCAACGTCCTCCTGTCGACGGCCTGAGGCGGATTCTTCGACTGCGCGGAGGACCGAGGGGTTCAGCCTGGGCGTTGCGGCACGTGCCGGAGGCCGAGACCACTGGTCTCAGGTGTTCCGAGTAGGTGCAGGCGCCTCAGTACCGTCTCACCCGGTGTCTGCTGGAGGACGGGATGTTCGACGACATCATCCGCACCTGGCTCGCGGACGCACAGCGAAGGCCCGATCTGGCCAAGAGCACCAAGGTCGAGTACGGCCGCATTGCCCGCCACCTCATCGCATGGCCCGGGGCCGAGGACAACGCCCATGCGCTTACCGACTACGTCGAGGCCCGTCGCAGCGCAGGGGTCGCTCCTCGAACCATCGTGCTGGAGCTGCGGGTCTTGTCGATCGCGACCCACTGGGCGGAGCGTCATCTCGGCGCTCCTCGGCCCCCGGTGCTGCCGAGGATCAAGGTCGACCAAAGGGTCTTCGCGCTCAACCACCGCACGCCGACCCCAGCCGAGGCGGCCGCTGCGATCCGGGCGATGGCCATAGACGACTGGCGCCTGGCGGTACGGCTCATCGCGGCGACCGGTGCACGCGCCGGCGAGGTCCTGGCCCTTCGCTGTTCGGATCTCGACCTGAGCTCCGGTCGGCTGGCGCTGGGCGCCTCGGAGGGTGCCGCAAAGACGGGCATGCGGTGGTTCCCGCTCGACGCCGCGACCCTCCGAGCCCTCGATGGACGTGGCTCCGGCCCCACGCCCCTCCTCGACTTCTCGGGCCGGAAGTCGCCGCTTCAGGCCCTGCAGCGCCGACTGCGCGGTGCGTGTGAGGCAGCAGGCGTTCCCACCTTCACCCCGCATGGCCTTCGCCGCATGGTCGTTGGCCGCCTGATCCGGGCCCAGGTCGACCCAGCGACGGCTGCCTCGCTCACGGGCCACTCGATCGACGTGATGCTGAAGCACTACCGCGAGGTCACCGACGAGGATCGCCGCATTGCCGCAGAGCGCGCGATGCTCGGTGTCCTGGACGAGCTGCCCAGCGAGCGATGAGCCGGCCCACAGCAGCCGGGTTCGCGGTCGGCGAGGAATAGCGCCATTGGCGCCCTGGCCGGTGGTAAGCTTGGTTCGTGGTCGAGAATGCAGCCCGATTCCGTCCCAGCAAAGGCCCCCGCGGTCGCGGGGAGTATGAGGAGTACCACCCGTATGGCAGCACCGCGTGGTGGGCCGAGAAGAGCGGGATCCAGGTCAGCCGAAAGCGGTATCGGTACACGGGGATGGAGCGGGACGAAGAGACGGGGATGGCGTACCACCACCACCGGTACTACCTGCCGTGGCTGGGGAGGTGGGCGAGCGAGGATCCGGCGGGGTTGGTGGATGGGCCGAACCGGTACGTGTATGCGCGGGGGAGCCCTGTCGGGGGCAAGGATCCGAGCGGACTCGCGGCTGCCCAGTTCCCGCGTCCCCCTTCGATACCCCCTGGGTTGGAGAAGCGTCTCCTGATCGAGGCGGACATCTGGACCGACAAGGTGACGGCCCTGGCCGATGCCGCAGCTGCGGTGAAATCGGACCCGATGGGCGCCCTCGTGCAGGCTGCGCGGCGGACCCCGGCCGGTCTCGCCGCGCAAGGACAATGGAGTGACGCCGCAGGCGCCTATGTCGACGCACTCGCAGCCCCACTGCGAACCGGCGCCGATGCCTTGATGGGAGCGCCTGAGCAAGTCGCTCACGTCGCAGGGTATTGGACGGAAAGTGACCCGGGCGTCATCCGGGCGCACCGTGAGCGGTCGCTCGAAATCACGGCCGCCCAGGCGGAGCTGGGCGGCTTGGCAGGAGCGCCGGCCGGAGGGGAGTTGATCCGGCGCGGGCTTCGTTCGGTACCGCGACTTCTGGACGATGCCCCCATGCCAATGGGGCTGATGGTGAGGGGGGCTGCCGATGCCTCACAGGGGGGATTCGGGGCCTTCCGTGCCAGAGCGCGCCACCTGGGATTCGACCCTGATCGCGGAGTCCTTGATGTTCGAGAAGGGATCGCAGGAGCAAGGCTTGAAGGACTACTCGGCCGCCAGATCCGCCGGGGCGAAGCCGGTGCGGACTTCGTAGATGACGCCGTGGGCGGCCTGGGCAGTATCAGCCTGAAGGGTCCACTACCTGCAAGGGCGCGAGGCAACGCGCAGGGGCTGCTGCGTTCGGCCACGGACGACTTGTCCCTAAACTCTGGTGCGGATTCTCTCGTTGTGGACTTGCGGGGCCTGTCAGCCGAAGACGCAGCCACGGTCAGATCTGGAGTTGAGGCCGCACTGCCCGGGGCCCGGTATCCCAAGACGCTCGTATTCATGGATTAGGAGGTACAGCATGGGCACCTCATACGTGACTATCGATGGCCGAAGCGAGGCTTTCAACGACACTGACTTGCTGGTGTTGCTTCGTCTCACCACCTACAGCATGCGGAATCAGGAGTTGCTGCCCGAAATCGCGGAGGCGTGGGAAGGGGCCATCCAGGGACATGGTCCAGGCGTTGTCAATGTTCCGATGGACAGGCTCGCTGGGCAGTCCACGGAGCGAGAGCAACTCTCGGCCCTGTTGTCGGGGCTGCAAGCGGAGGTGCAGGGCTTCGGTGGCACCGTGCCAGTCGCCTACCTCCGAGAACGCTGCGACCTCCCCGGCATCCGATTCGATGCGCCGTACCCGACGAAGCTGCTCGTGGCCGCCATCAAGAGACTGCGTGGACTTGTGGATCCTGAACGGCCGTAGACAACCCCACCTCATCCGACCCGCTCGGTCCCGTCGGGGCCAGGGCCGCCAGGGGACGGGGCGTCCGTCGGCCTATCCACCCGGATGTACAGGGGCCCCACCATGCCCATGAAGAGAAAAAGGGGCCTGGTCGTTACAATTCCCATTGCGCCTGAAGCACCCCCACCCCCGGGGTCCCCCGCTTGACCAGGCAAGTCGTCCCGAGCGCACGCTCGACTCTCGCCCGCCTGCCCCACGAGCGAAGCGACAGGAGGTTCTACGCTCAGCCAGATCGGCGAAGCCGCCGCCCCTTCCGCTTCGTCGGATCGGGGTGCTGCGAGGGATGCTCATGGAAGCGCACCCCGGGAAGGTCGCGGAAGTGCCCATCCTGCGTCACCAAGTCCACACCGAGGACCTCGGCCTGGCTGAGGATGAGCGCATCGGCCAGGGGCAGTCCAAGCGTGTGGGCCAGGCGTGCTGCATGGACGGCGTGGCCCAGGTGCAGGGGCACAGGTTGGGCGTTGACCATTCCGGCCACCGCCATCAGCCTGGCGTCGTCGTCCACGTTGGCCCGCGCCAGCCACTTCAGAACCTCCGCCAGCACGATGGGCGAAAGATAGACCTCGTCCAGGTCGCCGAAGTAGAGCTCGACGTAGGCATCGGCGAGCGGGCCGTCGGCAAACAGCTCGATCCAGACGCAGCTATCGAGCAGGACCATCAGTCCTCTGGCCTACGGTCCCGAAACCCGGAGGTGTCGGCGCCACGAGCGATGCCGCGAAGGGTGCGTACATCGACCTTCGGGACCAGGCGAAGCGTCCGGCCGTCGGGAACGACAACCAGGTCCGTTCCTGGCACCCAACCCAGATCTTTCCGAACTTGCGCGGGAATCGCCACCTTGCCGTCTTGTCCGACTCGAACGGGCTTGGCCATGGAACCTCCAGGGGGAAGTATAGCGCGGAAAATGCCCGGCACATGACCCCCCCAGTGGGGCACGGGTTTCCGAGCAGGAGCCTTCGGTGGGACCCTCGGCCGCCTCGGGAACGATGGCAGCTCCGTGGACGGGTGGCCGGCACCGAGCGCGGACCTCCATCCACGGCGGCTACCCCGGAGTGGCCATGTTCTGCATCCTCATCCCGGCCTGGTTGGCGGCCCTCGACCAACGGGTCGACCTGGCCCACAGCACCAAGGTGACCTATGCGCGAATCGGGGCCCACCTGCGGGCGTGGGCATCGCGCAACGAAGAAGCCCCGCTCGACCTCCACCCGTACGTGGCCGAGCGGCGAGCCGCCGGCGTCGCGCCGCGCACCCTCGCCCTCGAGCTGCGCGTCGCCGCCGTGGCCTTCCGCTGGGGCCAGCAGACCGGGAGGGTCTCCACGACGGCCTCCTTGCGGGTTCCCCGCCTGCGGATCGATCCGCAGGACTTCGTCCTCAACCACCGCACGCCGACGCCGGGACAGGCAGGAATGGCTATCCAGGCGATGGCGGCAGACGCCTGGCGCCTGGCCGCCCTCGTGCTCGCCCGGACCGGCGCGCCGGTCGGTGAGGTGGTTCGGCTGCGGTCCTGCGACCTGGACGAGCTTGCGGGCCGACTGGCCCGCGGCCGGGTCTCCGGAGCCCGCAAGAGCGGCACCCGCTGGTTCCCGATGGACCCCGCCAGCCTCCACGCTCTGGAGGGACGCTCCGGCCACGGGGAGGCTCCGCTGTTCGACTTCGGGGGCACGACCGCGCCCATCCAGTGCCTGGCGCGGCGCCTGCGCCAGGCCTGTGCCCTTGCGGGCGTGCCCGCCTTCACGCCGCACGGCCTGCGCCGCATGGTCGTGGGGCGCCTCCTCCGCGCCCGGATCGACCCCGGCACGGCGGCGTCGCCCACCGGGCACACCGTCGAAGTGATGCTCACCTACTCCTCACTCTCCCCGCGGCGAGCTTCCGAGCCCCCACCGACCCCGCCACCGCTCGCGAACCCAGACCGCCTAGCGTCGACGAGGGCTTCAGCGTTGTCGAGAGGCGCGACCATGGGCGCAGCCTACACCCTTGCGCCTCGTCAAGCCAGCCTTCGTCGGCAGCGTCGGTGAGGGCGGGGCGGCCGAGGAGGTTGAGGGCCGGAGACGGCGGTCGATTCTTCGGTGATGGCGATCGAGCCTCGGAGAATCGACCGGAATACGGTCGATACCGGTCGGGTACCTCGGAACCTCCTCGGAATCGACCGATATGCGGTCGATTCTGGCAGGGTCAACCAACATCCATGGAGAATCGACCGCCCCGCGTTGCACCCGGGTTCGGCCGAGGGAACGTGCCACTCCGCGGCCGAACCGCGGCCCTGGTCCCGGGGCGCGACCCGGCTCAGCGGCTCAGCTCGGCCTCGCCGGAGTAGGTGCCTCCGGTGGTGCCCGCGGTGCAGATCCCGTCCATCTCGAAGGCCAGGGTGAGCCCGTCTCGGTCCACGGTGCCCTCGACGTCGGTATCGGCGAAGACGGTCCCCGAGGCCCACTCGACGCTGACCGAGGTGGTGTCGTCCTCGATGGCGCCCGAGATGGTCGCCCGCTGCGAACCGCGCCCGGACAGCAGACCCGAGAAGGTGCAGGTCATGGACCCCTCCCAGGTGCGCGCGTCGTCCTCGACCACGATGGAGCCGGTCCCCGAACAGGTGTCCGAAAAGAGCGTATCGTAGGTGCAGCGCACCTCGACCGTGCCGGACATGACGCCGATGAGCGGGTCGACCTCGGTCCCCCCGTCGCC
>DDSR01000192.1 GCA_002343455.1 Deltaproteobacteria bacterium UBA2385
GGGCTTGATGTTTCCTATCCCTGTGGCGCGGGCGCTCGCTGGCGACGGCGACGTGGTGCCGCCGCCCGGAGGCACGCCGACGCTGGACTACCTGCTCACGCTGGGGCCCTACGGGGCGCTGGTGTGGGGCGCGTTCCTGCTCGGACGGGGCGTGAAGCTCACGATCTGCGTCGAGCTGTCGGAGCGGGATCGGGAGCTGTTGGAGAAGGTCGGTGGGCGGGGTGAGGCGTGAAGGTGGTCGCACCATCCGCCGGCGTCAACCGTCAAGAAGTCGGGCTAGTTCGCCAGACCTGTGCTTGTATTCAGCAGCCATGTGCTGGCGCCATCCGGCCAAACGTAGGTGAGCTGCTTGTCACAGCCGGTGACCCCAACCGACCTGGGGGAGGCGTAGCGTGGTCTCTCCGGGTAGTCCACGGACAGGACCGTGAGCCTCAGTTCCTGGGCAGGGCATCCCATGTCGAACGATGCCCTCGTCCGAAGTTCGTTCAACATTTCGGCCCCAGCCTCCTCCCGGAACGTGAACCCGTCCACGGTTGCGACCTTGACGCAGCCAGCGAGGATTGCAGCCCAAAGCACGTCGTCACCTCTGTTGAGGGACAGCCCATATCGAGTCGGTCGAACCCGTGCCACGCTGCCAACACCGCATGGCGGGGGTTTGGATGAACTCCGCCGCCGCCCTCCTCGACCGAATCGTGCCCATCGTCCGCGCGCGCCTGCCCGCGGGCGTGGACACCGAGTACCTGGACGACTTCCTCGACCGGAACCGCCCGGCGCTCGTCGCCGCCATCGAGGCCAACCTCGCCCCCCTGCTGCGGCGCATCGAAGGCGCCAACCAGGTCCCGGCCGAGGACCTGCCCGAGCTGTGGAGCGCGGCGCAGCGCACCGCCGCCAACGTGGCCGCCATGACCGTGGCCGCCGCCCTGGCCGCCCAGGGACGCCCCGCCACCGCCGACGAGCGCCGCGTTCTGGCCGGCTACTCCGGCTGGGGCGGGCTCTCGATCCGGTCGGCCGCCGGCCGCTTCCCGCCGGGCTTCCCGGTGCCCGAGGAGCGCGGCCTCATCCACGAGTTCTACACGCCGACCCGCGTGGCCCGCGAGATCGCCCGCGCGGTCGGCCCGCTGCTGCCCCCGGGCGAGGTCCACGCCCTGGAGCCCTCGGCGGGCATCGGCCGCATGGTGCGCGCCTTCGAGGGCCTGCCCCGCGTGTCCTGGCACGCCGTCGAGTGGTCGGACCTGTCCTCGCGGATGCTCGCCGCCCTGCGGCCTGACCTGGACTTCTTCGTCGGCCCCTTCGAGCGGTGGGTGCGCGAGCGCGGGCCTGCCTGGCAGGGGCGGCTCCAGCTCGTCGTGAGCAACCCGCCCTACGGCATCCGGGGCGCGTCCATCGCGGAGGACCCCGACCGGGCCTACCGCGAGAAGATGGCCTACCACTACTTCCTGCGCCGGGGCCTGGACCTGCTGGCGCCCGACGGCATCGGCGTCTTCCTGGTGCCCGGCGGCTTCCTCACCTCCCGCACCACTGGCTTCGTCGCCCTGCGCGAGAAGGTGCTCAAGCGCCACCACCTCGCCGCCGCCTTCCGCCTGCCGTCGATGCGCCCCAACGGCCGCGAGGCGATCTTCCCCGGCGCCATGTTGGTCACCGACCTGCTCTTCTTCCGCGCCCGCGGCGGGGAGCTGCCCGAGGTCGACGACGCCGACCGGGGCATCCTGGCCGGCCACTACTTCCAGGAGTTCCCGGGCCACATCCTCGGCCGCGAGGTCGGCCGGGACGGGGGCGAGGACGACCAGACCAAGGCCCCCCGCTGGGGCTACCAGGTCATGGGCGAGTTCACGCGGCTCCCCGAGCTGGTGGAGCGCCCGGTCTGCGCCGACTGCCTGGTGATCGCCTTCCCCGCCGGCCGGTCCGCGAGCGGGCCCCGGATCGGCGTCACCCGGCAGACCGACGCCGAGGTCTCCCACCTCTCGCGCGAGCTGGCCGCCGCGGTCACCCTGGGCCTGCGGGTGGACCGCTACCTCGCCCTGGTCGCCGCCGAGAACGCCGACGAGCCACCGATGCTGTGGCCCGAGCTGTTCGAGGCGCTGTCCGCGTGGCGGAAGACCCACGGCAACCCCCACGCCCACGTCGAGCTGGTCAAGCTGGCCCGCGGCGGCTCCACCGGCGCCGAGCGCTTCCTGTCGGCCTTCGACCGCGCGGGTGGGCTCATCGAGGGCCTGCGGCACGCCCCGCCGAAGCCCGAGCCTCGATACGCCGGTCGGATCGAGGACGTGCCCGCCCAGGCCGAGCTGCTGTACCGGGCGAACCGCGCGCTCACCGTCGCCGACCTGCTGGCCTTCCACCGCTCCATCGGCGGGCGCTTCGAGGGTGCGCGGCTCATCACCGACCTGCTCGACGCCGGCTGGTTCCTCGACGGGGACCAGTGGGACCAGCTCGTGCCCGGCGAGGTCTACCTGACGGGCTCGCTCTGGCCGAAGTACGACCGGGCGAAGGCTCGCAGCGCCGACGAGCAGGCCAAGAAGCTGCTCGCCGCCATCGCGCCCGCCCTCTTCGACGACATCGAGGGTGTCTCGGCGCGCCAGGGCTGGCTGCCGCTCGACCTCGTGACCGAGTGGATCAACGAGACCTGGAGCCGGAAGTACGGCTTCGACGACGTGGAGCTGGTGCGGGCCGCCGGCCTCGTGTCGCCCCGGGGCTGGGCCTACGAGGACCTGTCCAAGAAGGAGCGCGAGCTGCACCCCGAGGTCCTGCTGCTCGTGGGCTGGATGAACCACGACAAGACGCTGTTCAGCCCGCCCAAGAAGTACGACGACGAGGGCGAGAAGGACATCGACAAGGCCCGGATGAAGAAGGCGGCCGAGTGGGACGCCGCCTTCAAGGGCTGGGTGGGCGCCACCCCCGAGCGCCGGGCGAAGATCGAGCACGCCTACAACCGGCAGTTCAAGGGCTTCGTCGCCCCCTCCTACGCCGCCGAGGCCCTGCCCATCGCGCGATGGAAGAAGGACGGCCCCCGCCTGCACCCCCACCAGGTCGCCGGCGCCCGGCGCGTGCTCGCCAACCGGGGCGGGCTGCTCGCCTTCGACGTGGGCGTGGGCAAGACCTACACCGGCATCGGCGTCATCGCGCGAGCCCGCCAGGAGGGCTGGTGCAAGCGGCCCGTGGTGCTGGTTCCCAACTCCATCGTCTGGAAGTGGGAGGCCGACTTCCGCCGCGTGCTGCCCGACTACCGGGTCGCCGTCGTCGGCTCCAAGCGCAAGACGATCAGCCGCGGGCCCCGCAAGGGCCTCGCTTGCTGCTGGCCCGCAATCCT
>DDSR01000113.1:0-27618 GCA_002343455.1 Deltaproteobacteria bacterium UBA2385
CCGGGGGAGCTGGCCCGGCTGGACGCGGGGGAGGGGACCCTGCGCGGCCTGGAGGTCGGGCAGATCGTCCGCGGGCCCAGCGGGATCCTGGCCAGCACGCTGGGGGGAGGCCTGATCGCGGTCGAGCAGGGGCAGGTGAGGGGAGTGGGGCGCTGGGAGGGCCTGCCCGACGAGGAGGTGATCGCCCTGGCGGCGGAGGGCGAGACCGTGTTGGTGGGTACGGCCGCGGGGGCCGCCCTGCTGCGGGCGGGGCAGGTGGTGCGCGTCTGGGATGAGGAGCTGCTGCACCCGCGGGTGCAGGCGGTGGCCCTGGAGGGCGAGCGGCGCTGGCTGGGCAGCTACCAGGGCCTGCAGCGCGTCGAGGGCGAGGTCATCACGTCCCCGCTGGAGCCTTGGAGCGTCTTCTCGCTGAGAGCGGCCGCGGGCGGCGGGGTCTGGGTCGGCTACGACGGGCTGCGTCGCGTCGACTCCGCTGGGATGCAGCTCGGCGAGGCCCTGCTGGCCGGGGAGCGGCTCTTCGACATCGCCCTCTGGGGCGAGGAGCTGCTCGTCGCCAGCGAGCAGAGCGGCCTGCGGCGGCTGCGCGCGGGGGAGGAGGGCCTGAGCCTCTCGCCAGCCGAGGAGGTGGGCGCCTACAGCCTCGCCTGGACGACGGAGGGGCTGTGGGTGGCGCGAGGAGAGGCGGGCTTGTGGGGACCGGACGGTCGGCGGCGGGGCCGGGCGCAGGGGCTGCCCGGGGACTCGGCCTGGTCGCTGCTGGCCGAGGGGCCGCGGCTGTGGGTGGGCTCCGAGGCGGGCCTGGGCTGGCTCTCGGAGGACGGCGCTCCAGGAGGGTCCCTGCCCGTGGCGCCCTGGCCGGCGGGCCTGCCGGTGAGCCTGATGCTGGCCTCGCGAGAGGGGGCCTTCGTCGGCGGGCCGACGGGGCTGGGGAGCTGGGGTCGACCGCACCGGCAGGCGGCCGATCTGCTGGCGGCCTCTCGGCCGCCGATGGTGGCCTTGCTCGACGACGGCGAGGGGGGGATCTGGGCGATCGGCGACCGCGCGGCCCACCTGGATCGCCGCGGGCGGCTGCGCAGCCTGGAGCTGCCGGGACCGGTGCGCGCGGCGGTGTTGCACCAGGGCGCGCTCTGGGTGGCCAGCGAGGCGGCCGTCTGGAATCTGGGGGCGGGCAGCCCGCGCTGGCCGGGGCTGGAGGTGCAGGCCCTAGCCTCGCACGACAGCGGCCTGCTCCTCCTCTCCCGCGGCAGCGTGCTGCGGGCCAGCGCCAGTGTGCTGCGGGCCAGCGCCAGTGTGCTGCGGGCCAACAGCGAGGACCTGCGGCCCTTCGTGCGCCCCCGCGAGGTGCTCTCGATGGCGGTGGATCCCTCCTCCCCGGACGCCCTCTGGCTGGGCACGGTCTCCGGCCTGGAGCGGCTGACCCTGGTCGGGCCCGAGGAGGGCGCGGTCGAGGAGCTGGGCGGCGCGGGGAGGCTGCTGGCGATCGCGGCCGATGGGGAGGGCGGCTGCTGGATGGTCGACGAGGAGGGCCGGGTCTCCCACTGGTCCGAGCGGGGCCTGGTCGTCGTGCACGAGCCGAGCGAGTTCGCTCCTCGCCCGACGGGCCTGGTGGTCGACCCGTGGAGGCCCACCCAGGCGGTGTTCTTGCTGACCGAGGCGGGGGTCTACCGGCTCAGCGCTGCTGCGAGCGGCCCAGGCGCTGGGCGATGACCCGCGACACGAAGAGGGGGTTTCCCAACAGGTAGCGCTTCCACAGGCGGCGCGGCTCGGCGATCAGCCTGCCGACCCACTCGTAGCGGTCGGTGAACCAGCGGGGGCCGCGCGCCGTGCGGCCGGCGACGAAGTCGGCGGTGGCGCCCAGGCACCAGACGACCGGGGCCTCGATTCGGGGGCGGCGCTCTTCGGTCCAGTACTCCTGGACGGGGGTGCCCATGCCGACCAGGACGAGGTCGGGCTTGAAGGCGTTGATTCGCTCGATGCTGGCTTGATCCTCGGGGCCCTGCCGGGCGTGGTAGCCGTGATCGGTGGCGATCTCCAGGGCGGGGTGCTGCTGCCGCAGGCGCTGGGCGGCCGCGTCGGTGACCCCGGGCTCGCCGCCGATCCAGTAGATCCGCCAGCGGCCCTCGGCGTGGGCGGCCAGAGCCCAGATCCAGTCGGCGCCGGTCATGCGATGAGGCAGATCCTGCCCCAGCAGGCGGGCCCCCAGGCGCACGCCGTTGCCGTCGCAGAAGCAGATGTCGACCTGGTTGAGGAAGCGGGTCAGTCGGCTGTCGCGGGCGGCGGTGTTGAGCACGTGCACGTTGGCGTAGGCGACGGTGAGGCGGCGGCGGGCCTCGATGGCCGCCTCGACCTCGGCCAGCAGCGCCTCCCAGCTCAGCGGCTGCACGGGCACGCCCAGGATGTCGACCGTCGTGGGCATGGCTCAGTCGCTGGTCAGCGCGCCCATGGTCGAGAGGCTGCCCACGATGCGGACGTCGCCGCCGTTGAGCGCCAGCGTGGTGACGGTCTCGATGGTCCGCCCGATCTTGATGTAGAGGGTCTTGTCCGCCTCCCAGCTCTGGAAGGCGGTCGAGGGCACGGTGAAGGCGCCGTCGTCGGTCGCCTGGCAGCTCACGCGCTCGATCTCCTCGCCGGTCAGCGGATCAGCCAGGGTCAGCTCGATCAGCACGCCGCTGCTGGAGGTGTCGGCCCGCCAGACGAAGCTGAGCGCGTTCTGCGCGATCGACGTGCCCGTCTCCAGGTTGGGGCTGCTGAGGTCGAAGGTCGAGGGCATGCGCAGGAAGCCCTCGATCTCGAAAGCGGGCCAGTCCTGGCTGTCGACGCTCAGCAGATCCCAGGTCCCGCCCTGCGGCAGCGAGGTGGTCGGCACCTGGCCCGAGCCGTCGGTCCCGCTGAAGTGCGACTCGGCGGCGTCCCAGACGAGGTTGAGGCTGGCCGTTCCGCCGTACTCGGCCAGGTCCAGGCTGTCGGCCTGCGGGTCGAGGGGCTCCCAGCCGAGGTCGGGATCCCAGTTGCGGCGGCAGCTGTCCCAGCCGTCCGAGTAGCGGTTGTACCAGGTGGCCCCCGCCTTGGGGCTGATGAAGCCCACGCGGGCGCTGGCGGTGTCGCCGATGCTGGCGAGGGAGCCGACCGAGCGCAGGTACTCGAACTGGCCCAGGGCGGTCGTCTTGCCCTCGCCGTCGCGGAAGTAGCGGTAGGCGCTGGTGCGCTTGCCCAGCCCGTCGCCGGTGGTGACCGTGACGTCGACCCAGCCCTCGCTGCTGGAGGAGGGGGCCAGCACCAGGAGCTCGCCCTCCTGCCAGGTGCGCAGGGTGGCTTGCTTGGTCCCGAAGGCGATGGTCGCGTCGGCCGCGAAGGGACCCCCGGTGATGGAGACCGACTCGCCGCCGTCCATCAGGCCGTAGGTGGGCTCGACCGCGTCCACGGCGATGGTGAGCGGGGTGGTCCCGCCACCGTCGCCTACCCCGCCGTCGCCGGTCTGCTCGCAGCCCTCGGGCGTGTCCTCGCAAGACTGGTCGATCGAGCCGCCGTCGAAGAGGCCACAGGCGGAGAGCAGCAAGAGGGCTGAAATGAGCACGGAGGAGGCTCCGGGGTGTATTGGGGACAGCGGTGAGGCGTAGCCCGCACGCTCAACGCGAGAAGGCAGCACCGTAGACCCAGTTGATTCCCGCAACTCGAGAGGTGGACCCGTTCCATGGCAGGGTCCCGGTTCCATCGACCACCTGGCCCACGAAGATGTCGACCTGGCGATCCGAGGGCCAGCTTGACCAAGTAGCAGTAGGAATGGTGAAGGAGCCGTCATTGGTCACCACGCAGCTCACCTCGGCGGCGGTGCTGGAACCGCCTGCGTCTCTCATGCCGAGCAAGATCAAGGCGTAGTCACCCGATCCTCCGGACCAGTTGATGGTCTGGCCCCGTTGGATCGTTGGCGCTGTGCTCCCATGAATGGCGGGGGAGGTGACCGTCAGACCCGAGCGGGGGGTCTTCACGAACGTAGGAACCGTGACGACGGGGAAGTCGGTGCTTGAGGTGATCGCCAAGCTGTACTCGGTGTCCGCGGCGAAGTTGGCGACGGTCAGCTCGGCGGTACCGTTGGCCAGGAAGAAGCCGTCGGTTGTGTCCCAGCTGAAGCTGACGGCAGAACCGCTGGACCGGGTGAGCTGTAGCGAGGTCGTGCCCGGGTCGTAGGTGGAGATCGAGAGGCTAGGGGAGTAGTTGAGCTGGCAGGTGTCGATGGTGGGCGAGTACAGGTCTCGCCAACGGACCGTCGAAGGGGCCGTGATGACGAAGTACGAGTAGCCCCAGGACTCAGGCGCCCCGGACCAGTAGTTCCCCACCATCGTCGTCCACTCAAATGTTCCCAGGGCTCCGTAAGCGCCGGCCCCGTCCTGCCAGTACGAGAAGGCGTTCGCGCGGGAGGCGGTCCCCGACGAGCCGCTGACGCCGACCGCGACGGCGCCCTCGGAGCTGCTGGCCGGGGTGACCACGGTCAGGGTCGACGAGGTGACCGAGGTGGTGCGCGCTGTCACGCCGTCAAAGGTGGCCTCGGCGCTGGCGTCGAAGGGTCCCCCGTTGATCTGGACGGTCGTGCCCCCGGCATTGCTGCCGTAGGTGGGCGAGAGGCTGGTGATGGTGAGGCCGACATCGGTGTCGGTGTCGGTGTCGGNNGTGTCGGTGTCGGTGTCCGAGTCGGTGTCCGTATCGGTGTCCGAGTCCGTATCGGTGTCCGAGTCCGAGTCGGTGTCGGTGTCGGTATCCGAGTCCGTGTCGGTATCGGCGTCGCCGTCTACACCGAGGGTGTCGTAGGGCGCGAGCCCGAAGCCGCACGCAGGCAGGGCGAGGAGCAGGCAGGGCAGGAAGGTGCGCATTGTCCTTAGGGTAGCCCTAGAAGGCCCGGCAGCGCAAGCCGCGCTCAGCCGGGCAGGGGGGTCAGGCGCCCCGCGGGGATGAGGGCCTCGCCCTCCTTCTCGCGCTCGGCCAGGAAGCCGAAGAGGCTGGCCGCGCTGCGGGCCTTGTGGAGCAGGTCGGCGGGGGTCCGAACGCGGCGGGCCTGCTTGAAGACCCCGGAAGGCGAGAGGTACTGGGCAGAGTAGGCCAGCTTCAAGGCGAGGCGGAGCTCTCGCTGCGAGAGGTTGGGCAGGTTGATGATGACCTCCCGCGCGTTGTCGGCGGGACGGAAGTCACCCTCGACGAACCAGCCGTTCTGGATGGCCTGGTCGTACATCTCGGTGCTGGGCGAAGGCAGGGCCACGCTGAAGTGGACGAAGCGGGTTCCCAGCTTGCGTGACATCCGCCAGGAGTACAGCAGGGTCTTCCAGGTCTCGTTGGGGCTGGCGCCGATCAGCACGCTGATCTCGGGCTCGACGCCGTTGTCGCGGCAGGTCTGCACCGCCTTGATGATGTCCCGGACGTGGATCTCCTTGACGCAGTCCTCGAGCAGGCCGTCGTCGAAGGTCTCGCTGCCCATGTAGACCATCTGGCAGCCGGCGCGGGCCATGGCGCGGATCTGCTCGGGATCGTGCAGCATGTTCGCCCGTGCCAGGCAGATCCACTGCAGGCCCAGGTGCGCGATGCCCTCGCAGATCTGGATGGTGCGCTTCTTGCCCCAGGTGAAGATGTTGTCGGCGATCTCGACGCTCTTGTAGCCCTGTGCGGCGATCTGGTGAAACTCCTCGATGATCTGCTCGGGCGTCCGCTTTCGCAGGGGAGGCCGGTCCACATAGGTGGTCTGCAGCCGCTTGAACTCCAGCTCGATGGCCTGGTCGACGGCGTTGGTGCAGCAGAAGGTGCAGCGAAAGCCGCAGCCGCGGCTGACCGCCATGGTCGTGACCGGGTTGCGCTCAAGCCGGTTGGCCCGGTAGCTGCCGAGCAGCAGGCTACGGTCCGGCAGCGGCAGGGAGGGCACATCCAGCAGGGCCCGAAAGCCGCCTCGCAGACAGCGCTCGTCCTCGTCGAACCAGGCCAGGCCGTCGATCCCGGCGGGGGAGCGGCCGGCCTGCCAGGCGGCGGCGAGGTCTCGCAGGGTGTGCTCGGGCTCGCCGAGCAGGCTGAAGCTGTGCGCGCCGACGCGCAGCTCCTCCGGGCGCCAGGTCGCTCCGGCGCCCATGAAGACGATCTTCAGCTGCGGGTTGGCCGCGTGCATCCGCCGCGCCGCCTCAAGGTCCTCGACCGCCGAGAGGTAGGTGGTCCAGAAGAGCACGACCTCCCAGGGCTGGCCGACAGCCTCGCGAATGAACCCCGCCTCGTCGATGCCTTCGGCCGGGCAGTCCATCAGCCGGACGTTCCAGCCGAGGGCATCCCGGGCGTAGGTCGCGGCCTGGAGGAAGTGGATCGCCGGCTTGTAGTCGAAGCCGTAGTTGCAGCCGTAGACCCGGTCGATCGGCAGCCCCCGCGCGTTGAAGGTTGGGGGGGGGATCAAGAAGAGCGCGCGCATGGGTAGGGTCCCGGGTTCACCGGCGACTAGCCCGAAGCGCACGCACCTGGAAGTAGTGAGCTTCGACGGCTTGCAGGTGGGACAATGGAGCCAGGCGCTCGCGCACCCGCCGCTGTCCGGCCTGCCCCAGGCGGGATGCGCGGCCCGGCTCCTGCAACAAGCCGCGGACCGCCTCGGCGAGGGCCTGGGCCTGGCCGGGGGGGACCAGCAACCCGTCGACCTCGTGGTCGATCATCTCGGGCATCCCGCCGATCGCGCTGGCGACCACCGGTCGGCCGGCGGCCTGCGCCTCGGTCACGGCGTAGGGGAAGTTCTCGGGCCAGATCGAGGGCACCGCCGCCAGTCGCACCTCGCCCAGCAGGCTGGCGATCTCCTCCTGCGGCCGATGGCCCAGGAAGCGGACCCAGGGCATTCCGCGCGCCTTCTGCTCCAGGCGCCCGCGCCAGGGCCCGTCCCCGCAGATCCACAGCGGGTGCTCGGGGAGCTGGCGCGCGGCCTCGATGGCGATGTGGACGCCCTTCTCTTCGGTCAGGCGGCCCGCCACCAGCCAGCCCGCGCCGGGGGTGAGGGGCTCGGGGCCAGGGGGCGCCTCGACGAAGTTGGGCAGGTGTTCGATCCGGTCGTGGGGGACGCCGAAGCGGACCATGGTGTCGGCCAGGGCCTTGCTGGGGCACAAGAAGCGGTCGACCAGCCGCCAGATCCCGGCCAGGTGGTGGACGGACTTCTCGACGGCGACGGCGACGCTGGGCAGGAGCTCGCCCCACTTGCAGCGGTGGCGGACGGCCTCGCTGTAGCGGTGGCCGAGGCAGCGCTCGCAGGGGGCGCCCTGGGTGAAGAGCAGCCCCGACGGGCAGACGAGCTCGTAGTCGTGGAGGGTCCACAGCACGGCCGCGCCGGTGCGGCGCAGGGGCGGCAGGATCGAGGGGGTCAGGTGCCGGTGCAGGTGCTGGACGTGCACGACCTCGGGGGCGAGATCGCGGGCGAGGCCTCGGGCGGAGAGGGCCGCCTCTGGCGACCAGACGCAGGAGGCGGCGACCGCGAGGCGATCGCCCGACCGGCGCTGGCGGTGGAGGTCGATCCAGCGGGGGAAGCGCACCTCCCAGGTGGCGGGCTCGTTGTCGGGGTGGCGGGTGGCCAGGGGGCTGACCTCGTGCCCGCGTGCCTGCAGTCCGCGGGTCAGGGCGCGGGTGTAGGTCGTGTCTCCGCCCCGGGCGTGGTGGAAGCTGTGGACCATCAGGATGCGCATCAGGACTCCTCGGTCCGCGTCCAGGCCAGGCCCCAGCAGGTCGCCAGCGGCAGCCAGTGGGTCGCGTTGAACAGCTCGGTTGAGAGCAGGAGCTGGCCGTGCAGCACGACGAAGGTCGCCAGGCAGGCGTAGGTGGGCAGGTCGATCGGCGCGGCGGGACCCGTCTTGTCCTGTGAAGCGCTCCAGCGCCCGCGCAGCGCGCGGCCGGCGCCAGCGACAAAGAGCAGCAGCCCGCCCAGGCCGAGCAGCCCGGTCTCTCCGGCCACCTTCTGCAGGGCTCCGTGGGCTTCGACGCCGTTGATCCGGAAGTGGGGGGAGGTGACCATCTCCACCCGGGTGCTCATCCCGATGCCCGCCCCGACCAGCGGGTGGGCCTTCGCCATCGTGAGGGCCCGCTCGTTGAGGGAGTGGCGAGAGCGGGCGGCGTCGAGCATGGTCCGGGAGCCCAGGAGCACCGGGGCGTAGTAGGCCAGGGCGAGGCCGAGGATCAGCGCCGGGGCGATCAGCCGGGGGCGCCAGGCGAGGGGTCGGGCGAGGGGGAGGGCCAGGGCGAGGCTGAGGCCGACCCCAAGGATGGCCGTCTTGGAGGCGCTGGCCAGCACGGCCGCCAGGCTCAGGGCGGTGACGGCCCGAGCCAGGCCCGTCGGGGACCTTTCGGTGGGGCCCCAGCGGGGGCCTCGGGCCCAGTGCAGGAGCAGCGGGGTCCAGCCAGCCAGGCAGACCGCGATGGTCTTGTGGTTGGGGGTGAGGCCGTCGAGCGAGTGGAACCAGAGCCCGTCGCCCGCGACGAAGCGTCCGACGCTGGTGGCGAGCGAGACGAGGGCGGCGAGGCCGATGCCGGCCAGGGCGGCCCTGCGCACCCGGTCGCCGGGCCCCAGCGCCTGCACCACCCAGGCCAGCCCGAGGCCGTAGGCGAGCCAGGCGAAGAGGGGCTTCCGAGCCAGCTCGTGCAGGCCGGCGGTGGGCTCGGGGTGGTTGGTGAGGGAGACCAGCGCCGCCAGCAGCAGCAGGCCCCAGCCGGGCGCGCCGATGAGCGGGGGAGGGGTGGCGACGTCGGCCCGCCCGCGCTGCAGCAGGGAGCGGGCGAGGACCAGGGGGAGCAAGACCAGGGCGGCCAGGTCGACCAGGGGCGCGTCGGCATGCCAGGTGCGGCCGCCGGGCAGGGGGAGATCCACGGCGAGGCCCAGCTCGACGTAGGGATGGCTGAGCACGGCCACCCAGAGCCCGAGGTGGAGCAGCAGGTCGATCCCACGAATGGCGAGGGGCGGCGGCGACGTCGTGGCGGGGAGGGCGGGCACGTCGCGGGCCTTAGCCTGCCGCGGCCGCGCGCTGCCGGAAGAGGGCCAGCCCCGCCAGGCCCAGGCAGGGGACGGCCGCCAGCCAGAGCACGGGGTCGAGCAGGGAGGCCGGCGGGCCGACGCTCAGCTCGACGAAGGCGGCGATGAGGATCGAGGCGAAGGCGACGCCGCTGGCGAACTGCCGGTCGCGGCGCTCGGGGGGGCCCTCGGCTCCCCAGGCCCGCCACAGGGCCCACAGGTAGGCCGCGGGGACCAGGGTCATGGTCAGGCTGGTCGCCAGGGCGAGGCCCTCCAGGCCCAGGGGACCGATCAGGGCCGCGTTGAGCAGGGTGTTGGAGACGATGCTGACCACGCCCAGAGCCAGGACGAGGCGCAGGTTGCGCTCGACGATGTGGGCGCGCACCGCCAGGATGCCCAGCAGGTTGGGCAGGACGCCGGGCAGGTACCAGGCCAGCAAGGTGGAGGTGTGGAGCGTGTCGCTGTGGCCGAACGCCCCTCGCTCGAAGAGGAGCTGGACCAGGACCTGGCGGCCGATGAACATGCCAGCCAGGACCGGAGAGGCCAGGGCCACCACCCAGCTCAGCGAGCGTCGAACGCTGGCCCGGGCGGCGGCGACCTCGCCCTGGGCGAACAGGCGGGCCCAGGTCGCGAAGGCGACCATCAGCAGGGTGCTCTCCAGCAAGGTCTGGGGGATCACCCGGGCGCGATCGGCGTACTCCAGGGTCGCCACCGAGCCCGGCTCCAAGCTGGCCGCGAAGGCCTTGTCGATGACCAGGTTCAGCGCGACCAGGACCTCGCCGCCCAGGATCGGCGCCAGATCCCGGGCGACGGCGAGGACCGCGGGATCCAGGCGCAAGCTCGGCCGGGGCAGCAGGCCCTGGCGGACGTAGAGCACCGCCCCCCAGAAGAAGAGCTGTGCCAGCTCGCCGCTGACGAGGCCCAAGGGCAGGGCCATCGGCCCGAGGGGGGTCAGCGCCAGCCAGGTCGCCAGGATGACGACGCTGGCGCGCAGGATGGGGGTCAGGGCCACCGCGGTGAAGTGGGCGTGGACCTCGCAGGCCACCCGGAGAACCGCGGCGCAGGTCGTGAGGACCATGAAGGGGAGCAGGCCCCACAAGAAGCGCAGGGCCAGGGAGGCCGTCTCGGGCGTGAAGTCGGTGAGGTGGTCGAGGAGGGGGGGCGCGGCGAGGCAGATCAGCAGACCAAAGGCCGTCGAGCCCAGGGCGGCCTGCGCGAGGAGGCCGCCGAGGACCACGGGCAGGTCGGCCCGACGCTCGCGGGAGACCCGCGCCAGCACCGGAGTGATGGCGGTCCCCAGGCTGGTGCTGGCGAGGACCAGGGCGAAGGTCGGGAAGGCCAGCGCCCAGAACCAGGCGTCGGTGATCTCGCCGACGCCGAACCAGAGGGCCACCAGGGCGGGGACGACGAAGGCCGCGCCTCGGGCCACCAGGGCGACCGGCACGAGCAGCAGCGAGGTCAGGCCGACCGACGTTCTGGCTGGGGGACAACCGCTTCCGGGGTCGTCGGTCAACGGGCCCCCCGCCCCTTGAGCACCGCGGGAGCCGTCTTCAGCAGGATGAGGATGTCCAACCACAACGACCAGTTCTGCACGTATGAGATGTCGTGGTTGACCATGGCGTCGAAGCCAAGGTCGCTGCGGCCGGAGACCTGCCAGGAGCCGGTGATCCCAGGCTTGACCTTCTGGCGGAGCTCCATCCAGTAGGCGACCTCGGGATCGCTCTCGGCGCCTACGAGGTCCTTGATCGGCAGCGGTCGCGGACCGACCAGGTTCATGTCGCCTCGCACCACGTTCCAGATCTGGGGCAGCTCGTCGATGGAGTACTTGCGGATGAAGTGCCCGAAGGGGGTGATGCGCGGGTCGTTCTTCATCTTGAAGAGCACGCCGTCGGCCTCGTTCGCGCCGGAGAGCTGATCCCGCAGCGCTTCGGCGTTGACCACCATCGAGCGGAACTTGAAGAAGGGGAAGACCCGGCCGCCGCGGCCGACCCGCTTCTGGGTGAAGAAGACGGGGCCGCCGTCCTGGAGCTTGATGATGGCCGCCACGATCCCCAGGAAGGGCAGGATCATCATCCCGCCGATGGCCACCAGCACCAGGTCCAGGGCGCGCTTGAGCTGCTCGGCCACGGTCGGGTAGGCGAGGTTGGTGAGGTCGATCAGCTCGAGGTCACCCAGGCGGGCGAGGTCGATTCGCGGCGAGGCGATGCCCCAGGTGAACGGCATCTGCAAGAGCCGGAGGCCCATGTGGTTGGCCCGGGTCGCCAGCAGCAGGCCTTCTTGCCGGGTCACGCGGCGGGTGGCCAGCACCAGGGCCTGGATGTCGTGGGTGTTGACGATGGACTGGATGTCCTCGACCTGGCCGAGGATGTCGGTGGGCCTGAGCTCGGTGGGCTGGCTCTCGTCCTCGGGCAGCACGAAGCCCGCGACCTGAAGGCCTCGGCCCCGCATCGCCCGAATGCGCGTGGCCATGCTGGTCGCCTCGGGCCCGACCCCGATGATCGCCACCCGCTGCTGGGTGATGGGCTTGGGGACGTAGGCGTTGAGGCGGAAGAAGGCGAGCCGCAGCAGACCCAGGAGCAGCGCGGTCATGCTGATGTTTGCGAGGATCAGCGTCCGGCTGTAGGTCCGGTCGGGGAGCAGGAACTGCATCACCAGGACGACCACGACGACCACCGTGGCGGCCCGGGTGATGCCGTTGGCGACCTGCGCCGAGCTGGTCATGCGATCGGGGTCGAAGAGCCCGACCTGGCGCATGCTGATCAGCCAGACCACGGCCAGCGCCAGCCCGCTGGGCATAAACGGGTTGGGCATCAGCAGGTCGAACCAGCGGAAGTGGAGCACCAGCTCGAGGTGGGGCTTGCTCCAGATCCACAGCTCGTGGCTGAGCACCAACCCCAGGAAGAGCGCGATCAGGTCCAGTCCGAGGACCAGCGCCTTCAGCAAGCCCACCCGCGCCAAGGGCTACTCCAGGACGGCGGTGCCCTGAGCCCCGCCGGAGAGGGCATTTCGATAGACCGCGGAGCCGGCGACGAAGGGCGCCAGGACGCTGGAGACGTCCTTGAAGAAGCGCGCGGCGTTGGTGATGGTGCGGGTCGGGACGACCACGATGTCGCCCCGCTGGAGCATCACGAGCTGGTCACCTGCGCCCTCGCTGAAGATGCTGTCGACGTCCACGGTGTAGAGCTCGGGCCCCTCGGTCCCGCCGCGGACCAGCAGCACGTTGTTGGTGCGCGCGTACTGGTTGATCCCGCCGGCCAGGGTCAAGGCCTCGACGACGCTCATCTCGCCGGTGAGCTGGAGCACCGATGGTCGGGTGACCTCGCCGACGATGATCACCTTCTGGTTCTGCAGCTCGACGATGTTCACGGCCACCTGGGGGTCCGTGTAGTACTCGCGGATGGCCGAGGTCAGCAGCTCGCGCACCTGGGAGTAGGTCTTGCCCGAGACGTCGAGGGTGCCGATCAACGGGAAGCTGATCGTCCCGTCCGGCGCGACCGTCACGTCCATGGAGAGGTCGTCGTGGCGCCAGACCTTGATGGAGATCTTGTCGCCCGGTCCGATCTGGAACTGCTCGACGGTCGGCACCTGGCGAGCGGACAGCTCGGCGTCCGCGATGTTGGTCGCGGCCCCCTGTCGTGATGCGCAGGCGAGAAGTCCAACCAGGAGAAGGGTGGCTGAGGCCATTCGGTGATCCACGGTGCGCGAGGGGCCGACCCGTTGAGGGTCACGCGGCGCCCGTCTATCGTGTTGTTGTCAGGCGGGCATGGTTGCGTGTTGCCGTCGACCGCGGGTATAGGCCGCGATAGGCGGTTCTCTACGCCGTGTGCACCCGTCCCTACCTGTCCCCATCGGATCCCTGAATGGAACTCCTGACGCTGTACACCGCGATGCTTCGACGAAAGTGGATCATCGTCCAGGCGTTGGTGGTCTTCTCGGTCGGCGCGGTCCTCCTCTCCCTGGTCCTCCCCAAGAACTTCCGGACGGCCTCCCGGGTACTCGTCAGCACCAGCACCTCCGAGCTCTCCATCCTCAACGAGATGGACCTGGGTGAGATCGCCTCCAGCCTGGGCGACTCGGACGACATCCAGAACAAGATCACGCTGGCCACGACGCGCCCGGTCCTGGACGAGGTCATCTGGCTGCTCCAGCTGCGGGACTCAGACGGTCGGCTGCTGACCGCGGAAGAGCTCCTGGTGCCGGGCACCTTCGGTGAACTCCAGGCCAACCCGAACCTCAGCGTGACCCAGCAGTCCGGCACCGACCTGCTCTACTTCGAGGCCCGCGCCAACGATCCCGAGCTGGCTCGGCTGATCTCGGACACCGCGGTGGAGGTCTCGGTCCGGCGCGCCCAGCTTCGGGCCCGCCAGGACACCACCAACGCGCGCATCTTCATCGAAGAGCAGCTCGCGGTGGTGCGCGGCGAGTTCGACCAGGCCCTGGCCGACATCGCCGAGGCGCAGGCCGTGGAAGAGGTCATCGATCTCGAGAACGAGCTGAAGGCCGCCATCTCGCGGCTCTCCGAGCTGATGCTCGCCTACGAGCAGAACGCCGCGCAGATCCAGGAGGTCCGGGCGCGCCTGACCCTGCAGCGCAGCTTCCAGGGCAAGGAGTCGTCGACCCAGGTCTCGGCCATCACCCTGCAGGCCAACCGCACGGTGTCGCAGCTCCAGGAGCGCATGTCCGAGCTGCGCCTGCAGCGCGCGACCGAGCTGAACGACAAGACCCCGCAACACCCGGTGATCGCGGACATCGACCGCCTCATCGCGGCGACCGAGGCGGACCTCTCCGAGGCGATGCGGGTGCAGCACGAGCTGGATCCCAGCGTGCAGGCGCTGGAGTCGCAGCTGGCGGGCCTGGTGAAGAAGGGCGCCGAGATCGACCAGTCGATCCAGAAGACGACCGAGCAGTTCAGCGAGTATCCCGACAAGATGCGGCGGATGAGCCAGCTGCGGATGGCAGCCGACGCCGCCGAGACCGTCTTCAAGTCGCTGCAGGAGCAGAACTACCAGGTCGGCGTGGCCGACGCGATGCTGGTCAGCGACATGCAGCTGGTCGAGGCCGCGCTGGCCCCCGAGCGCCACTACAGCCCCAAGATCGTGGTCAACCTCGCCATCGGGATCTTCTGCGGGCTGGTGTTCGGCTTCGGGCTGGCCCTGCTGCTGGAGTACGTCGACGACACGGTGCGGACCCCCGACGACCTCAGCGCCATCTGGGACATCCCCAAGCTGGGGATGGTGCCCCGCTTCAAGCTGACCGCTGAGCGTCGCGTCATCGACGAGCTGGCCACCACCCACCCCATCGCCGAGGTCTATCGGACCATCCGCAATGGCCTGATGTTCGCCTCGCTGGACAAGCCGTTGCGCCTGATCGCCGTCAGCTCGGCGGTCCCCAGCGAGGGAAAGAGCACCTTCGCGGTCAACCTCGCGATCAGCTTCGCGCGGGACGGAAAGCGGGTGCTGATCGTGGACTGCGATCTTCGTCGCCCGGCGCAGCATCGGCACTTCCAGACCATCTCGAACCACCTCGGCCTGACCGATGTGCTGACCGGGAAGGCCACGGTCGAGCAGGCCGAGCAGCGCACGACCGTCGACGGCCTGACGATGCTGACCAGCGGCCCGACCCCGTCGGATCCGGCGCGCCTCGTCGAGAGCCTGCGCTTGCGTCAGCTGCTGCTCGATCTGCGCAAGGCCTACGACATCGTCATCGTCGACACCCCGCCCTGCATGGTGGTCAACGACTCGATCGTCATCGGCCGGGTCGTGGACGGCATGATCCTGGTGGTGGAGAGCGCCAACACCAGCCGCAAGCTGGTGGCCGACATGAAGTCGCGCTTCGAGGTCGCCGGGCTGGAGCCGACGGGGCTGGTCCTCAACAAGCTGGACTTCGTCAGCAGCGGCTACGGCTACTACTACAAGGCCTACCGGCGCTACGGCGGCGAGGAGGGCACCCAGGACATCACGCCGGCTGCCCCGGCCGAAGGCGGAGGTGCGGCATGACGCTGGCGCTCACGTTGCTGCTGGCCTGTGGGCCGGACGCGGAGTCGGTGGCCCTTCAGCTCGCCTCCGAGAACCCGGCCATTCGAGAGGACTCGGCCCGCCGGGCCCGCAACTTCGACTCGCCCCTGGTGATCGAGGGGCTCATCAAGTCGCTGGACGATCCCTCCGAGAAGGTCCGCTCCCACGCCGTGGACAGCCTGATCGCCCTGAACGCCAAAGAGGCGGTCCCTCGGCTGGTGTTGCACATGAGCGAGGACAGCTCACCCCTGGTGCGCCGCCAGTGCATCGACGCGGTCGGTCGGCTGGGGGATCCGAGCGCCGTCCCCGCCTTGATCGCCCTGCTCGAGGCAGCTGAAGCCCAGACGCCGCCGGCGCCGCCCCTCAACGCCATCTGGGCGCTCGGCGAGCTCGGCGACATGAGCGCGCTGGCGGTGCTCTCCCGGCTCCGGGACAGCCGCGATCCCTACGTCGCCTACAACGCCAACCAGGCGCTCCGAAAGCTCCGCCCGGGGACCTGATCGCGGCAGCGGCTGGGGGTGCCTGTCCCTCAGTAGGGCTCGGGGCCCACTGCGTCGATCTCCCGCCCCAGCGGCCAGCGGCCCCACTGCTGGGGCAGGTGCCAGCCCAGCTCGGCGCGGAGCGAGATCCCGGCGATCCACTCGGAGGGGACGGCCGCGCGCTCGGCCTCTACGGGGCGGGCGAAGGTGTTGCGCAGCTCGGGCCGGAGGGTCCAGGGCTGCTCGAAGGGCAGGCGCACGGAGAGGCCCAGGCTGGCGGACTCCGGCAGCACGTTCTCGGTGGCCAGGACGCGCACATTGCCCACCAGGTCGGTCTGCGGGAGCAGCCCCTGGCGGAGGGTCGCCGAGAGGCGGCTGCCGGTCCACGCCGGCTGGGCCGCGGCCTTGCGAGAGGCCTCCAGCTCCGGCATCGGCAGGCTCAGCTGCAGGCGGATCGCGTCCACCGGGAGCTGCCGCAGGTCCAGGTAGCCGGTCAGGCTCAGGCTCGGATCGAGGACGGCCTCGTCTGGATCGGCGTCGGTCAGGCGCCAGCTGGCGCCGGTGGCGAGGCTGGGTCGAGGCGGACCCGCCTGGCGGCCGTCGCTGGCCAGGATCTGCGTCTCGGCGAGGCCCTGCTCACCGGGTCGGTCGTTGTATCGCAGGCGCAGCTTGGGGCTGGGGGCGTCGGGGTCCTGCGAGCGCTGCCGCCGCCGGGGACCTTCGACCCGCAGGTGGGCGCCGCCGGCGGTGGTCACGATCCCGTGGAGGGCCTGCAGCGGGGGTGAGGCCTGCATCGTGTCGGCGAAGACGGCCGCGATCCCGGCCATGGCGCCGTACTGGGCCAGGTCCCGGGCTCGGGCGGCCTCGGCGGGGGACAGCCAGGGGGCCTCGCGGTCGAAGGCGGCGAGCCTCCACCACGCGCTCATCCCGGAGGCCGACTGCTGGTAGACCCCCGACGAGCGGCGGGAGGTCATGATCTCGCTGGTGCGCCGCTGCCACTGGATCCACAGGCTCTCGTTGGGCCGCCGCGGCGGGTCCAGATCGAGGTCCAGGTGGGGCCGAAAGGAGGTGGTCTGGGCTGTCTGGGCTGGCTGGGGCTCGGCGCCCGCGCTGGCTCCGACGAGCCACAGCCCCAGACTTCCCGTAGCGAGGATCATCGACCCTACCCCCTGGGAGTCTATCACGACCCTCGCCTTGTCGTGCTAGCCTGGGCCGATGCACGGATCCTCGCATCGCGGCTGGCCCTCGCACCGACGCGGCCATGGACTGGCCCTCGTCGCGCTCGGGGTCTGCGGCCTGGTCGGCTCGGCCCAGGCCCACCCGCGGCTGGACCCCTCGATTCGCATGGCCGAGCGCCTCTGCCGGCAGGAGCGGCTGGAGTGTGTGCTCGGGGCGTCGGAGCGCTCTCGCCTGAGGCTGGCCGCCTCGCTCGCGCCCTTCGAAGGCGAGCGCGAACAGGGGCGGTTCTCGTCGGTGTGGCTGGACCTCGATCCCGAGCTCGCGGTCGTCGGCAGGGAGGGCCCCGCCCTGCGGGGTGTCACCCTGCGCGCCGAGCCGGTGGGGCTGCTGGCGGCGGGCGATCTCGTCCCGGACTATCGCAGCGGGGACGACGAGCCGGGCCTGCTCACGGCCCGGGCGGGTGGGGAGCTGCGGGTCTACCCGGCGATCTTCGAGCTCGTCGGGCGAGGCGTGGTCGGCGCGGACCTGGTCGACACCAACGCCGCCTCGCTGAACCTCTCCGAGGCCTGGGCCGGGCTCGCCTGGAAGGACCTGCGCGCGGGCTTCGGGCTTCGCCCGCGTCACCTCGGCCCGGGGCGCGCCGGGTCCTTGCTCCTGACCGACAATGGCCTGCCTTCGCCGCACGGGGCGGTCGCCTGGACCTCACCCGGCGGACAGCGCTTCGGGCGGGTCCACCTGGACGCCGGCGCAGGCTGGATCCCGGGCGAGCGGCGCGATGTCCAGCGGCCGGGCTGGCTCTACATGGACGCGCGCTGGCTGCTGGTGCCCGAGGTCGAGCTCGGCATGTCCCGGGTGAGCATCTTCGGCGGCGAAGGGCGACCGGCGCCCCGGATCGGGCAGCTCCTGCTGCCGACCGACCCTCATGTCTACGGTGATCCCGACCGGGACGAGCCCGACCAGGACGAGAAGGCCAGCGTCGACCTCCGGCTGCTGTTTCCGATCGGCCGCTGGACCGGTCTCTCCTCCTCCGGGGCGGCGCCCGACGGCCTCGACAGCCTGGAGCTGTGGTGGCAATACGGAGGGGAGGATGTGATCGCTCGTGAGGCCCTGGGCTTGCCCTACCCATCGCTGGCGGGAGTGGCCAACCTGCTCGGCGCGGAGGCCA
Source organism: Deltaproteobacteria bacterium UBA2385 (assembly GCA_002343455.1). Lineage (GTDB taxonomy): Bacteria > Myxococcota_A > UBA796 > UBA796 > UBA2385 > UBA2385. The sequence continues at coordinate 17,830 of DDSR01000113.1, forward strand.
GCGCCGGCCCGCTGGTGCTCAGCGTGGAGTACGCGCGCATCCTGGACGACACCTTTCGCTGGTACCTGGGGCACCGCGTCTACCACGACGGGTTCTACCGGGACGGCCGGCCGCTGGCCCATGCCTCGGGTGGCGACTCGGTGAGCTGGTGGGGTGCTGCGGCCTGGGAGGGGAGGCTCCAGGGGGCCGAGCTCTCGGTCGAGCATCGGCTGCGGGTGGGGGTCATCGAGGCGCTGGGCGCCAACCTGCTGGCCCTGACCGAGGACGAGCGCCGGGTGCGCGTCGGGGTTCGGGGGTGGACCTGGACGCGGTTGGGCTATTGGACTGCCAGCGCCGAATTGGAGCGGATCGAGGGGCTCGACTTCCGCCCCGAGGCCGAGGGCTGGGGCTGGCGGCTGGCCGTGGGGCGCTGATCGTGACAGCCGGGGCCGCCTGGCGCATAATGGCGGACCAATCGAAGCAGCATTGCAGGACGGGCGATGAACAGCGAGAACGAATTCGAGGCCGATCTGCCGCTGATGCCGCCACGTCCTCGCGCCGCCCGGCATCGCGCAGGCCTGCTCGGCGGCTGGGTGGGCGGCCTCGTCCTCACGATGTGCGGTCCGACGCTGGGCTGCGGGAGCAAGGAGGACGAGGGTCCTGTGGTGGAGACCCCAGCCGCGCCTCCCGGTCCGCCGGTCTCCGCCTCCCCGGTCAAGGACCGGCTGGTGGTGCTGGTCGTCCCCGGCCTGGATCCCGACCTGGTGGGCCGCTGGCGGGCGGACCTCCCCAACCTGGACCGGATGGGCCCCAGCCGCTCGCTGGCCTTGCTGGCCAACGACCTGCCGCTCAGTCCTGAACATCTCTACACGCAGCTCGCCCTGAGTCGGAAGGGCGGCGCTGGCGGCGTTCCCGGGCTGGACGCCCGGGTCGGGGGCGAACCCGCGCTGACCGAGCCCTTCTGGGTGCAGGCCGCCCGCGCGGGCATCCCGACCCGCGCGATCTGGGCGCCTGGCGAGCTGCCTCAAGCCGATGTCAGCGGGCTGTGGGTCCTGCCTCAGGGCCTCGCGCCGGCCTCTGAGCTCACCCACTGGTCGATCCTGACGCCGGGGGCAGAGGCCGCGGCCGCTCCTCCGGGGAGCGCGCTCCACCTCCTCGAGGGGGCTCCGCCCTGGCAGATCAGCCTGCCGATGAAGGGGGGAGGCTCCCTGGAGCTCGAGCTGAGCAGCCCGCGAGAGGGCCTCTGGCGCTTGTCGGCCAGCCCGCTCCACCTGGATCTCAGCCGGGGCGAGCTGGCGGAGCCCGTCCGGATGACCCTCGCCGGAGGCTCGGGCGGCGAGGTGTTGACCCGCTGGGCTGTGAACCCCATGGGCGCCGGAGTAGCCATCAGCCTCGTCGCCTCTGGAAGGGGGGAGACGGCCGGCTCGGCGGTCACGGCGCCGGCCTCCCTGGCGCAGGAGTGGGCCGGCTTTCATGGCCCCGTCGACACGACCGGCGGCACGGTGGGCCTGGTCGAGGCCTACCAGGACGGATGGATCTCGACCGAGGCGCTCAGCGAGGAGCTGACGGGCGAGTTTGGTCGCCACTCGGCGATCGTGCAGGCCGAGCTCCAGCGCCAGGACGCCCGCCTCGTGGTCGCCTGGCTGCCCCAGCTCGGCATCGCGGCGCAAGCCTTCGTGGGCCTCTCCGACAGCCAGCACCCGGCCTGGGATGGAGAGCTCGCGGCCCGCTACGGCGGGATGATGAAGAGCATGGCGACGAGCCTGGACACCGTCGTCGGGCAGCTGCGCTCGTCGCTGAATCCGGGCGATCGGATCCTGGTCGTCTCGGACCACGCCGTCGCCAGCCAGCGTTTCGCGGTCGACCTCAACGCCGTCCTGGTGGACGCCGGGCTGTTGGTCCTCAAGCCCGAGCTGGAACGCCTCTCATCGCGCGAGCTGGACGACGCCGCCACCTGGTCTCGGACGACGGCCTTCGCCGCCTCCGGCACCGCGATCTATCTCAACCAGGCCGGTCGACAGGCCTCCGGCTCGGTGCCACCAGCGAAGCGTGCGCGTGAGCTGGCGCGTGTGCGCGCGGCGGTGGCGGGGCTTCGGCACCAGGGCCGGCCGGTGGTCGCCGAGATCCTCGACGGCGCGGTCGCCTTGCCCGGCTTGCCCGAGCCGCTGCGCCCGGACCTGGTGGTCAGCTTCGCCGATGGCTACGGACCCAGCGGGGGGGCGCTGCGTGATCGGGTCGGCCTGACCGCAGTCGTGCCCGGGACCGGGCGGTTGACGGGAGGCGCGCCGAGCGCCGCTTCCCGTCGAGCCGGAATGGTCTTCGCCTCGAACGGCGCGGCCGACAGCGGCGCCCACCTCGCGGACCTCGGGCCGACGGTCTGGCGGCTGCTGGGGCTGCCGGATCGGGAGGGGCTGGAGGGCGCCGCCTGGGCGATCGCCGGACCCGCGATCACCGCCCCGCCCCCCGAGCCCGTGCTGCCTGGCGTTGCGGGCGAGCTGCCCGGCGCGCGAGGCGAGGCCCCGAGCGCGCCTGAGGCCCCGGCCGGAGGGGCCCCGAGCGCGCCTGAGGCCCCGGCCGGAGGGGCCCCGACCACGCCGTGATGGAGAGGCTCTGGCAGGGCTGCGCCGGTGGGCTGCTGGCCGGCACCGGCATCGGCCTGGCCGAGGCGGTCTGGGTGCTCTCGCAGATCCCGACGGGGGAGTACGTCGCCCTAGCGGTGGGGGCCCTGGGCTACGGGCTCCTGGGGCTGCTGCTGGGCCTCGCCCATGGCGCCGTCCTGGTCCTGCTCGACGCGCTCCGGCTGCGGGCCTCGGCGCCGACGGGCTTCAGCCTCGCGGCCGTGGGGACCGGCTGCCTGCAGGGCGCCTGGGTCCTGGTCTACCAGGGCGAGCGCGCCTTCTTCATGGACGCCGGGCTCCGGGTCGCCGAGCGCTTCGCGCTCTTCGCGATCGTCGGAATTCTGGGCCTGGTGGCGCTCTGGCTGCTGCCCGTCTTCCTGACGCGGACGCCGCTGAAGGTGCTCCTCCGCCCCCGCGGGGCCCTGGCCGCATGGGTGGCCGTGATGGGCCTCGCCGCGCTCTTTGCGGCCTCGCCGGGCACCCAGTCCTCGCTGCGGCCGGTCTTCCCCAGCAAGGACCAGGAGCCCGAGCTCGCGGCGCTCCCCGACATCGTGCTGATCAGCGTGGAGTCCTGGCGCGAGGGGGCGCGGCCCTCGCTCTCGGGCACCGACCTGCCGGGGCTCCGGACCATCGACCAGGCCGGGCTTCACTTCGCCGAGCACGTCGCGACCTCCTCCTGGTACCGCAGCAGCCTGGCCAGTCTGATGACCGGCCAGTACCCGATGGCCCATGGCGTGGACAGCGCCGCCGCCCGCCTGGCCGAGGATCGGTTCACGTTGGCCGAGGCGCTCGCCGAGCGGGGCTTCGTCACCGGGGCTTTTCCCGCTCGGGGCGAGCTGGAGTACGCCCTGGGCTTCGAGCAGGGCTTCGACTGGCGCATCAGCCAGGCGGGCGCAGCGGGGCGGTCCCGAGCCCAGAGCGCGCGCTCCCTGCGCCTGGTGAACCGACTGCAGCTGATGCGCCGCTCCTTGGGCGGGGGCGGCAGCGTTCCCGTGGAGACGCATCGGCCGTCCCACGAGGTGGTCGCCGCTGCGCGAGGCTTCATCGACGAGGCCAGGGCCCGTGGGCTTCGCTACTTCGTGTGGCTGCACCTCGCCGAGCCGGCGCCGCCGTACCTCTCCCGAGACGGGCTCCGCTGGGTCGAGGGCCAGCCGGGCCACTCCGTCCCCGATGAACAGCGCGACGAGGTCCTCTCCCTCTACGCCGAGGAGGTCGGGGCGGTCGACTCGGCGGTCGGAGAGATGGTGACCTGGCTGCGCGCCGAGGAGGCCTGGGATCAGACCCTCTTCGTGGTCGTGGGCCTCAATGGAGCCGAGCACTTCGAGCATGGCGGCTGGGGCAGCGGCGACACCCTCTACGACGAGCAGATCCTGACGCCGCTCTACATCCGGCTTCCGGGCGATGTCCACGCCGGGCGCACCGTGCCCTGGCAGGTCAGCCTGGTCGACCTGGCGCCGACCATCGCGGCCCTGGGGGGTGTGGTCCCGCCGATGTCCTGGGAAGGCGCTCCGATCTTCGACGAGATCTTCGAGGCCTGGGCGACGGCGCCGTCGTCTCCGCCGCCCCCGGTGCGGCCGGTCATGGCCCAGCTCAACCGCCGTGGGGCGCTGGTCGAAGCGGTCCGGGCCCCGCCCTGGAAGCTGGTTCGGGCCAATGAGCGCAACCCTCGGGGCCTGCCGCTCCAGGCGGTCTTCAACCTGGGGCGAGACGGCGGAGAGCGGCACAACCTCGCCGGTCAGATCGGTTCGCACGAGGCGGAGCTGAGCCGGATGCTGCGGGAGATCGTGGCGGGATCGGGCGCCTGGAGGACCCAGCCGGAGGCGCCGCGGCCCTGAGCCGATGATCCGCTCGCCGGCGCCGCGGAGTCGCGGCGGCGGAGCATTTGACACGCACGAATCGGCTCGCTGGCGCTATGATGCGGGGAAGTTCCCCCGGGCAGGTCCCGGATGTGCCCTTCCTCGTGGAGACTCGAATGACCGCCTCTCGTGCCCTCGCCCTGGTCTCGCTGCTGATGATCGGCGCCTGCCAGCCGGAAGAACCTACCTTCGGAAAGGCGGGGGGCGGGGACGGCGGCGGCTCCGACGGTGGGACCAGCGATGGTGGCGGCGATGACGGGGGCGGCGGCGATGCCGGTGGCAGCGACGGCGGGGGGACCTCGACCTCGGGGTCCTTCGATGAGCCGGGCGACGTGGTCGAGTACACGCCCGACGACGGCCGGGCCAGCGTGGACCTGTCAGACACCTCGGGCGACTCCAACACCGAGCAGCAGTTCTACCTGGTGGTCGTCAACCCCGCCGACGCCGAGCTGACCTACCAGGTCCGCTACGACAGCTCGGGCTACTCGGGCCCTGCGGCGCCGGGCACGTCTTCGGTCGCCCAGCCCGCCCGGAGGCTCTCCGCATTCCGCCAGGCGCTGCGCAATGGCCTTGGGCAGCCCCTGGCCGTCTCCGCGCCGCCCCCCAGCTTCGGCGACACCGACATCGGCATCACCCGGCGGGAGTTCCGCGTTCGGGACTCGATGGTGGACGACTCCTCCTACACGACCTCGTCGGCCACCCTCTGGGCGGTGGGCGAGACGGTGGCGATCTGGGTCGACGACGGCGTGCCGATCGACTGGGACTACGACTGCGACGGCGTGGTCGACCTGGCCTCGGACTACGACGCCTATGGCTTCAACAACTGCGATCTCAAGCAGATCGCCACGGTGGTGGACTACAACATCGTGCCGAACCTGCGTCGGATCTTCGGTGACGAGTCCGACGAGAACGGCGACGGGCTGGTCAGCGTGCTCATCACGCCGCAGCTCAACGTCATCAGCTACACGGCCGCGGAAGAAGAGGACCAGGGTGGCCTGGTCGGGTCCTATGCCGATCCCGAGGTTGACCTGGCCGCGTGGAATGCCACCAGCAACCCGGGCTCCAACGAGCAGGAGATCCTCTACGTCTTCGCTCCGGATCCCTACGGCTTCCTCAACCCCGAGGCGATGGTCACGGTCGAGGAGTACACCAGCCAGGAGCTGGTGGCGCGCATCGCGGGCTCCTTCTTCAGCCTGATCTCCTACAACCAGCATGTGCTGGTGGGGGGCGGATCGCCGGAAGAGGAGTGGGTCAACCAGGGCTATGGGGCGCTCGCCGCCGACCTGACGGGCTTCGGTGCGGTCTACTTCGCCGACGCCTGGGACTACCTCGATCGGCCGAACATCAAGTCCTTGAAGACCAGCACCGAGACCGGGGTGCTCTCGACCGAGTCGATCGGCGCTCAGTACCTGTTCGCGCGCTTCATCTACGATGTCTACGGGGAGGAGGTCTTCTCCGAGCTCGTCCAGGTGAAGGGCGCGAAAGGCACGGGCACGGGCGTCGAGACCACCGGGACGGGGCTGATCGAGCGGGTGCTGGACACCCCCTTCGAGGAGCTCGTGGTCCAGTGGCAGCTGGCCCTGCTCACCAGCGGAGTGGTCCTCGACGACGGTGAGCCCCTGGTCGACCCTGCCAAGTACCCCTCCTACGCCGAGGCCACGACGATCACGGCCCCGACCAGCTCGCCGACCGAGGGTGACCTCTTCGGAGCCAACGGCTACCAGCAGGGCGTCAACGTTCGCGGCGTCAACCGGTACATGGGCGGCGGCAGCACCGAGCGCCCCAGCGAGAGCGTCGCGCAGCGCGTCACGATGAACGGGACCGACTTCCAGACCGCGGTCACGGGCGTGGACACCTTCGGCTACATCAAGGGCGGCTACGCGGCCCAGGTGACCCGCTTGACGGACATCACCCTCGACTCGGCCCATGTGAAGATCCAGGGATCCGGCGGTGACTTCATCGGGGCCGTCGTGCGCTGGACCGATGTCGATCCGCTCGCCCCCGACACGGTCGTCGAGCAGATCGTCTCGCCGACCAAGGTGGACAACGTCGAGCTCCCGATCCTGCCCACGGATGGCAGCCCGATCTTCGGGGTCGGGATCCTGACCGAGCCCGGCTACACCTCCGTCGTGCAGGCCGATGGCAGCTCCGAGCTGGTCTCGGTCTACGACACGGATCGCTGGCTGCTCTCGACCGAAGACTTCGAGTCGGGCAGCTCGGTCCAGGTGTCGATCCACGCTCGTCGTCGCTACGGCGGGGACACCACTCCCGGGCCCGATGAGCTCTGGCTGGCGGTGCTGCCCACCAACCTGCTGCCCGTCCCGACGGTCGAGGGCACCCAGCGCGGCTCCTGCGCCGAGGGGGTGGACTTCCAGTACCCCTCCAGCATGTTGGACTACCTCTACTACCAGCTCTTCCTCACGCCGATCAGCGGGTCGGAGGGCGTCGACTCGGCGGAGGAGTTCACCTGCGGCGAGAAGGTCGAGGACCTGAGCTGCGGCAGCGACTGGGATCGGGACGAGATCGCCGACGAGGCCGAGCTGATGCCGGAGACCTTCCTGGCTCAGCTTCACGCGATGCAGTGCACCCTGACCGGCAACGACGCCACCCTCTTCGATCGGCTGCTGCCCCAGTTCGTTTTCGACATCGACACGCTCGACTCCGATGACGAGGCCTACTTCGACCGGGCCAACAACGTCGGCGGCATGACCGACGAGAACCTCGAGGACGCCATCGTCGTGAAGAACCTGGAGGGCGGCCAGCAGTACGTCATCGTCGTCGCCGCCGAGGGCAACACCGGCAGCTACGAGCTGCTCGTGAAGGCTCTCGACTGAGTGGTTCCTCCGGCAGATTCGTTCGTGGACCCCAGGGAGACCACCAAGGACCGCCTCGTCTCCACGGGGCTGTTCTTGTTGACCCTCCTCAGCGTCTACTGGGTCTACGGGACCCAGTGGATGGGGGGCTCGCCATTCTCGGATCCAGAAGTGGCGGCCGGGAGCGCGCGCTTCGCCGCGGGCCTGATGGGGATCCTGCTGGCGCACGAGATGGGCCACTACCTCGTCGCGCGCGCCCACGGCTTTCAGCTCTCTCTCCCCTACTTCTTGCCGCTCCCGGCCGCCTTCGGCACGATGGGGGCCATCATCCGCCTGCGCAGCCTGCCGGAGACCCGAACCGGCCTGCTGGAGATGGGCGCCGCCGGTCCGCTGGCCGGCTTCGTGGTCGCCCTGGTCCTGATGGCGCTGGGGGTGTCGGACACGGTGGAGCATGCGGCGCCGATCCTGGTGGTCGAGTCGGCCGAAGCCCTCGCCGCCCTGTTCGACGTCCAGCCAGCGGTGGCCGCCGGGGATGGGGGCTGGATGAGCGGCCCGCCGTTCACCTGGATCCTCCCCCCGGTCAGCGAGGTCCCGAGTGTCCCGCTCCTCATCCTCGCCAACCCCCTCGTCCTGGATCTGTTGGGGATGTTGATCAACGGGCAGGTGCCGGGACGCTACGCCACCTTGGATCCGCTCGCGATGGCCGGCTGGGTGGGCTGCATGGTGACCGCCATCAACCTGCTGCCGATCGGCCAGCTTGACGGTGGCCACGTCATCAACGCCTTCGTTCCGCGCTGGGCCCCCCGGATCGCCCGCCTCGGTGTCGGCCTGGCCTTGCTCGGGGGCCTCTTCTGGACGGGCTGGGCCGTCTGGGGGGTGCTGCTCCTGGTGCTGCGAGCCTGGCGCAGCCTCCCCGTTCCGCTCTACCCGCCGCCGAGCCCGCGCTCCCGCGTGATCGGTCTCCTCTGCCTGTTGACCTTCGTCCTCTGCTTCATGCCTCGCCCCCTGGAGGTCGAGAACCTGCCGCTGGAGAAGCTCCAGCTCGTCGACCCCGACGGCCAGCCGCTCGTGGCCCCGGTCGCGCCGCCACGCTAATCCCGCTCGGGGGCTGTCGAGATGGCCATGCTGCACTCCATTCGTGCCCTCGCGCTAGCTGCAATGCTGCTGGCACCGCTCCAAGCCTCTGCCGAGGTCTGGGTCGAGAGCGGGCCGATGAGCGATCGTAAGGCGGTCGAAGACCTCGCCGAGGGGCTCTCCCTGGAGGCAGGGGGGAGCACCGTCAAGGTGGTGCGGCGTTTCGTCCGGGGGAGCGGTTGGCAGTTCCTGCTCAGGGTCGAGGGGGCGCTGGACTACGAAGCCGGCGCCGCTGTCGCACGCAGCATCCAGGCCGCCGGGGGCCGCGGCCTGGTGATCGAGCAGTCCGATGGAGACCCGACGGTGTTGCTGGACACCGGCCTGCCCACCGCCGCGCCCGTCCGGCCCGCCGAGTCGGCCCCGGGGTCGGAAGACGGCCGGAAGGCTCCCGATGTGCGGGCCTTGCTCCGGGGAGCGGTGCGCAGCCACGGCGGCGAACGCGGGGGGCTCGACACCGTCGCCCATGCCGACAGCGCCATCCTCGTCTTCCGCCGCGAGATCCCCGTGGACGACGGGCTGCTCATCTCGACCAACCGCTTCTATCGATCGGGGCAGGCGGTCCGGCTCGAGGTCGAGATCGTCGAGGGGCCGGGGAGCGACAGCACCACGCTGGTCACCGCGCAGAACGCAGCGTGGGTTCGCACCGAGGCCGAGCCGATCGCCCGCGATCCGGCCCGGGCGCGTGAGGTGCTCGCGCGTTTCGCCCCGGAGTCGGTCCTGGCCATCCCCCTGGGCCTCGCGCGCGACATCACCGAAGACTCCGCCTGGTCCGACCTCGCGCTGCACCCCTCGACGGATCCGAAGTCCGGACGGGTCTCGGTCAGCCCGGTCGAGCCGTCGAGAGAGGGCCTGCAGAGCGCCGAGTTCACTCGTGACGACCAGCTCCTGGTGAGCCTGCAGTGGTCGGGCCCCTCGGGCCTGCTCGCCTTTGGCTTCGGCGACTACCGCGAGGTCGCGCCCTCCGTCGTGGTGCCCTGGTCGCTGACGATCGAGCGGAACGGGCAGCTCGTAGAGCGAATCCAGATCGAGCGCTTCGAGATCGACGTGCCCGTGGCACCCTCGATCATGATGGAGCTCGGAGAGACCAACAAGGCTCCCTGAAGGGGTTGACAGGCCGGCCGCTATCCAATAATGCGGCAAGCGCTATCTCGGTGCGAACCGGGGTGGTGCTCGGAGCTCCTCCTCGCTGGCGTAGCTCAACTGGCAGAGCAGCTGTTTTGTAAACAGCAGGTTGCGGGTTCAAGTCCCACCGCCAGCTCCCAGTTGAAGCGCTCAAGTGCAGGAACCTTCGGACTCCTTTGACAGCGCAGTAGGGGAGATGCCCGAGTGGCCAAAGGGAACGGGCTGTAAACCCGTCGGCATCCGCCTTCGGTGGTTCGAATCCACCTC
>DDSR01000113.1:27717-27894 GCA_002343455.1 Deltaproteobacteria bacterium UBA2385
TGGTAAGGAGGAGGTCACCAGTTCAAGTCTGGTCATGGGCTCCATCTCTCGAGCACACTCAAGCAATCAGCCAACCGGTCTGGGGTTGGTTCACTCAAACGCGGTGCAGCTACCGCCGGAGACGTCACCATGGCCAAGGAAAAGTTCGACCGTAACAAGCCGCACGTGAACATCGGC
>DDSR01000468.1 GCA_002343455.1 Deltaproteobacteria bacterium UBA2385
GGATCTCGTTGCCGGGCTCGCCGGCGGCCATCGCGATGGGCACCAGCGCCAGGGCCGTGGCCAGGGCCGTCATCATCACCGGCACCAGCCGCTCCTCGCTGCCGCGCACCACGGCCTCGACCCGCGAGGCGCCCTCGTGCTGCACCAGGTGCTGGTAGTGGGTGACGAGCAGGATGCCGTTTCGAGTGGCGATGCCGAAGAGGGTGATGAAGCCCACCAGGGAGGCGACCGAGAGCACGCCGCCGCCCGCGGCGACGACGGCCACCCCGCCGATCAGGGACAGGGGCAGGTTGACCATCACCAGGCCCGCGTCCCGGCCCGAGCGCAGGGCGGCCCAGAGCAGCCCGAACATGATGACGATGGCGACCGCGGACAGCCCGGCGATGGTGCGGGTGGCCTTCTCTTCGCTCTCGGCCTGGCCGCCCAGCTCGACGTAGACGCCAGGGGGCAGCTTCGGCAGGGCCGCGCGGATGTCCTGGACGACGCCGTGGATGTCGCGCCCCTCGACGTTGGCCATCACCACGATGCGCCGCTTGGCGTTCTCGCGCTGGATCAGGTTGGGCCCCAGGGTGCGCTCGATGCGGGCCACCTGGGACAGGGCGGTGAAGCGCTCCCCGTCGGCGTCGATCGGGCTGTCCGCGAGGGCCTGCAGATCGGCTCGATAGCGGTCGGGGTAGCGCACCACCAGCTCCCAGGCCCGCCCTCCCTGCCACCACTGGCCGACCGGGTGGCCCAGCGTCGCCGTCTCCACCCACTCGGCCAGCTCGCCCGGGGACAGCCCGAAGGTGGCCAGCGGCCCGTACAGAGGGCGGACGATCAGCTGCGGGATCTCGGTCTGCTGCTCGACGGAGAGGTCGACCAGCCCCTCGACCCCGGCGATGGCGGCCTCGACCTCCTGGGCCGCGCGCCGCAGCTCACCCAGGTCCTCTCCGAAGACCTTGATCGCCAGCGAGGTCTTGACCCCGGAGAGCATGTGCTCGATGCGGTGGCCGATCGGCTGACCGACGGCCACCGCCAGCCCCGGCACGTTGGCGGCCTCGCGCAGGGCGATCGCCGCCTCGGCCGCGTCGACGTCCTCGCGGACGGTGACCTCCAGCTCGCTGTACTGCACGTCCTGGGCGTGCTCGTCGCGCTCGGCCCGGCCGGTGCGGCGCACCACCGACTCGACGATCTCCATGGCCTCCAGCCGCTGCTCCAGCCGCCCGGCGATCCGGTCGGAGTCGGCCAGCGGGGTGCCGGGGGCGGTGGAGGCGGCCAGGGTGAAGGCCCCCTCGTTGAAGGTGGGCAGGAAGGAGCGGCCGAACGAGGCCAGGCCGACGCCGGCGATCAGCGTGCCGAGCAGCGAGACCAGCAGCACCGCCCGAGGCCTGGCCAGGGCGGCCTGGAGGGTCGGTCGATAGGCCCCCCGCAGCCGGCGCACGACCCAGGAGTCCCGCTCTTCCGCTGGCGGCGGGGCCTTGGCCAGCAGCAGGCTGCACAGCACCGGCGTGACCGTCACGGCCACCACCAGCGAGGCTACCAGGCTGGCCACGTAGGCGGTGCCCAGCGGGGCGAGCAGGCGGCCCTCCAGCCCGGAGAAGAAGAACAGAGGCAGGAAGACCACGACGATGATGGCGGTCGCGTAGACGATCGAGCCGCGGATCTCGACCGAGGCGCCGTAGACCGTCTCCAGGACCGAACCGCGCTGCGCTTCGGGCTGTCCGGCCCGCTGCCGGAGCCGACGGTAGACGTTCTCCACGTCGATGATGGCGTCGTCGACCAGGGCGCCGATGGCGATGGCGAGGCCGCCGAGCGTCATGGTGTTGAAGCCGGTACCCATGGCCGACAGCGTCAGCACCCCGGCCAGCAAGGACAGCGGCAGGGCCATCAAGGAGATGAAGGTGGTCCGCCAGTTGGCCAGGAAGAGGGTCAGCAGGATCAGCACCAGGACGGCGCTCTCCAGCAGGTGCTGCTGGACGTTGCCGATGGCGGTCTCGATGAAGCGGGCCTGCCGGAAGCCGGCGCGGTGGAGGACCATGCCTTCGGGCAGGGCCTGCTCGACCTCGTCGAGGGCGAGGTCGATCCGGGCCGTCAGGGCGAGGGTGTTGGCCTCGGGCTGCTTCTGGACGGCCAGGACCACCGCCGGCCGGGCATCGACGGCGGCGGTGCCTCGGGCGAGCGCCGGTCCGACCTCGACCCGGGCGATCTGTCCCAGCGAGACCGGCTGCCCCTGCACCCGCCCGACGACCACCTGCCCCAGCTCCTCCAGCGTGCTGGCCCGTCCGACCCCTCGCACGAGGTACTCGCTGTGTCCGCTGGTGATGAAGCCGCCGGGCGCGTTCTCGTTGGCCCCTCGCAGGGTGTCCAGCACCTGGCGGTGCCCGATGCCCGTGGCCTGCATCGCCGCCGGGTCCAGGATCACCTGGACCTGCCGCAGCTCGCCGCCGATGGGGGTGACCTGGGCGACCCCCGGGATGCCCAGCAGGCGCCGCCGCAGCTCCCAGTCCGCGAAGTCCCGCAGGTCCATCGGGTCGACCCCGTCCGTGCCGGAGAGGCCCAGGAAGAGGATCTCGCCCATGATGCTCGACATCGGCGCCAGCACCGGCGCGGGCACATCCGGAGGCAGCGAGCCCCGTGCGACCTGCAGGCGCTCGGTGACGACCTGGCGGGCCATGTACGGGTCGGCCTCCCACTCGAACTCGGCCCAGACCACGCTGATGCCGATGCCCGAGGAGGAGCGCAGGCGCCGCAGGCCCGGAGCGCCGTTGAGCGCCGTCTCGATCGGCAGGGTGACGAGGGTCTCGACCTCGTCGGGGGCCATGCCGTGGGCCTCGGTGACCACCGTGACGGTGGGCGCGTTGACGTCGGGGAGCACGTCGACCGGCAGCCGGGTGGCGGTCCAGGTGCCGACCACCAGCAGGAGCGCGGCCAGGGCGAGGACGATGGCCCGGTTGTCCAGCGACCATCGAATGAGCAGGTTCCACATGGAGCTGTCCGCCTAGTGCCGGTGGGAGTCGAGGGCGCCGGAGAGCGAGGCGACGTGGACGTCGAAGCCCCCCTCGGCGACCACCATCTCGCCGGCTGTGATCCCGCTGAGCACCTCGACGTGGGTGGCGTCCCGGGCCCCCAGCTCCACGCGCCGGCGGGCGAAGGACTCGCCGGTCTTCTGGACGAAGATCACGTCCTGGCCGTTGATCTCGACGACGGCGCGGAGCGGGACGGCCAGCCGCGGGCGGGTGTCGCCCGCACCCAGGCTCAGCTCGACCAGGTCGCCGGGCCGCAGGCCGAGTCCGCCCGGCACAATGACAGAGAGCGGCGCCGAGAGGGTCTGGGCGTCGAAGACCAGGGCCTCGGTGAGCACGGTCGCGCCAGCGGCGAGCAGGTCCTTCGGCCCCGCCCAGTCGCCTCGGCGGACGGTGGCGCTCTGGACGGGGGTGAGCGGGAGGCCGCGGGCCTGCACACGGGCCTCGATCAGCACGGCCTCGCCCGCGGCGACGGCCACCAGGGGGGCCCCGGCCTGCACGCTCTCGCCGTGGCGGGNNGGCGCCGACCGAGACGACCAGGCCGTCGGCGGGGGCCAGGATGGGCACCGCGCCGGCGCCCCCGCTGGTCAGGGCCGTGACCCGGCGCTGGGCGGACTGGACACGGGCCTGGGCGCGGACGACCGCGGCGCGGGCCTCCTCGACCCGTCGGTCGGAGACCAGCTCGTCGCTGACCAGCCCCTCGACCCGCCGCAGATCGGCGGCGGCCAGGTCCTGGTCGACCCGGGCGGTCGCCACCTCGGCCTGCAGGCTGGCCCAGTGCTCGGCGGCCCCGGCCGGGATCAGCGTGGCGAGGCGCTCGCCCCGCCGGACGCTGCGTCCCACGACCGGCAGCGTCTCGGCCCAGGCGACCAGGCCCTCGACGGGGGCGGCGACGACGGCGGTGCTGGCCGGCGCGGACTGTACGACCCCGGTGGCCTCCAGGGTCGGCGCGATCGGGCGCTCGCCGCTCGGCACCACCGCGAAGGGGACCTGCCACTGCGCCTCCTTGAGGAAGGTCACCTCGCCTTCCGCCTCGCCCTCGTGCGCGACGGCCGTGCCCGCGCCGACCTCGACCTCGCCCCCCTCCCACTCGGCCCGCTCCTGCCCGTCGACGTAGGCGAAGACCAGCCGGTAGCGCCCCGCGCTCTTCGGGGCCGGCGCCTGGGCGGCGAAGATGCCGGCGCGGGCGACGGCCGGGTCGGTGTGCGACTCGACGGCGAAGCCCTCCTGCTCGAAGCGGATGGTGAGGGTCCCCGAGGTCGCGGCGTGGTTGTCGGCGAGTCGGGTGACGTGGGCGTGGTAGGAGAAGGCCTGCCCGGCGACGGGGGCGTCCAGCTCGACGAAGAGCTCGTGGCTGGCGGTCCAGCGGGTGATGGCGACGGACTCGCCCTCTTCGGCCTCGTGGTCGTCGGCGTGCTCTCCGGCAGGACCGTGGTCGTGGCCGTGGTCGACCGTTCCATGGCCGCAGCCCAGGCTCAGCGCAAACAGAGGCAAGAGGCGGGGGATCATCGGGCGAGCTCCTCGTAGAGGGAATGGATCTCGGGCTCGGGGAAGGAGCCCAGGGCGCAGGAGAGGTCCAGGGCGGCGCGGCGGCGCAGGGCCTCTCCCACGGCCATGGCGGCGGAGGCCTCGGCCACGTCCTGTGCGGCCTCCAGCAGCTCGTCGATGGAGGCCTCGCCCTGGACGTAGCGGGCGACGGCCCCGGTCCAGACGGCCTCGGCGTCGAGCCCGGTGGGGGCCGCGCCGAGCTGCTCCACGGAGAGGCGCGCCGCCTCGACCCGGGCGCGGAGCTCGGCCTCGCGGCGGAGGAGGGCGGCCTCGGCCTCGCGGAGGCTGGCCTGCGCGTCGCTGCGGCCGGCGCGGTTCCAGTCGAAGAGCGGCAGCTCCAGGGCCCCGCCGAGCTCGAAGCCGGGGTTGCCGGCGCCGCCGTTTGCGGGCGTGTCCCAGCGGGCGCCGCCCTCGATCACCAGGTCGGGCAGGGTCGAGCGGCGGGAGGCGGCCAGGGAGCGCTGGGCGGCGTCGCGCTCCAGGCGGAGGGCGGCCAGGGTCGGGTCGGAGGCGGGCTCGCCCCTGCCGGCCGCGCCGCTTGAAGGGGCCAGGCTGAGCTGCGGCACGGGCTCGCCCGTCCAACCGGCCAGGGCGGCGGCGGCGTGGGCAGCCTCGACCCGCATCCGGTCGCGCTCCACAGCCAGGGTCAGCCGCGCCAGGGCCACCCGATCCCGGTCGTAGCCGGAGCTCTCCCCCGCCTCGGCGAGGCGCCCCATGTCGCGCTCCAGGCGCTCCAGGCGGGCCAGCGCCTCCTCCAGCGCGCGGAGCTGCTCCTGGGACTGCCACTGGTCCAGGGCCGCGCCGCGCACCGTACAGATCGCGTCGAGGACCGCCGCCCGCGATCGGGAGGGGGCGGCCCGGCCGCGCAGATCGGCGGCCTGTCGTTCCGCCAACGTGGACAGACCCAGGTCGAAGCTCAGGGCGCCTCCGAGCGCGTCGGTGGTCGAGGCGCCGCCGCCCTCCTGCTCGTGGCGAGCCGTCAGCTCGGGGTTGGCCAGCAGCGCAGGGCCGCTGCCCTGGGCCTCTCCCCGGGCCTCCACCGCGGCCAGCTCGGCCTGGAGGGTGGGCATGGAGAGCGCCCGACGCAGCAGCTCGACCTCGGTGGCGGCCTGGGCGGAGCCGGCACCGAGCCAGGACAAGGCGATGAAACTACTACAGAATGTAGTAATGATGATTACACCTCGTCCGCCGCGTTGGTCCATCGTGCGGCTCCTACAGCGAGAAGTTGAGCAGGTGTTCGACCTGGTGGTGCAGCCAGGGGCTGGCGAACACACCGAGCGCCGCCAGGGCGACCAGGACGAGCAGGTCGAGCGGACCTGCGTCCGGGCGGGTCTGTTCGAGATCCAGCTCCGGAGCGAGCAGGGCCTGCACCCGGCGCTCCAGCCGGCCGCCGGACCAGCCCAGGGCCAGGGTCGGCGTCGAGGCGCCCAGGCGGGCGCAGCGCAGCAGCGCGGCGGCGACCTGCTGGGGGTCCCCCACGGTCCGGGCCGCGTCGGCGTCGGCCCGCAGCTCGGCCCGGTCGAGCCAGGTGCGGGTCAGGGCCTCCGCGACCCCGCTCGGCGCGATCGCCAGCAGGGCGCGCAGCAGGGCCAGCACCTGCGGATCGCGGCGTCGGAGGTGGCCGTGCTCGTGGGCCAGGACAGCCGCGCGCTCGGTCTCGGTGAGCGATGCCCACAGGCCCCGGTCCACGGCCAGGGTCGGGCGCCACCAGCCGACCAGCAGGGCGATCGGCGCGCCCAGCTCCAGCACCCGCGGCGCCGCGCCGCCCCCCTGACCCAAGGGCTCACGAAGCAGCCGGGCCCAGGCCCGCAGCCGCCCGGGCAGCAGCACCGCCAGGGTCAGCAGCGCCGGGACGAACAGGGCGATGGACTCTTCGGGATGGACCGGACAGAGGTGCAGCCAGGCCGGCATCGAGTCCAGGCAGTGGCAGCCGAAGAACCGACCCGTGTGGGGGTCGCCCGGGAGGATGGCCGCCAGCGCCACCGCGCCGCCCAGCAGCCAGGGCGTCGCCGCTGCCAGCAGGGACGTGCGGGCCAGCCCGGGCCAGGCTCGGGAGGCCCGGGTCCAGGCCGGGAGCAGCACGGCGGCCGAACCCCAGGCCACCAGCAGGGCGAGGGCCGCCACGACGGTCGGCAGGGAGAGGGCGCCCAGGCTCATCCCCGGCCTCTCCGCGTGCGCAGCAGGTCTTCGAGCCGGTCCAGCGCCGCCGGATCGGCCTGCTCGAGCTGGTCGAGGAAGGCGACCAGCAGCGGCTCGGGGGCCCCGTCGGCCCGCTCCAGCACGCGGCCCACCTCGGCCGCCAGGGCCTGGTCCCGCGAGCGGGCGGCGACGTAGCGCCAGGCGTTGTCGACCTTGACCCGGTCGACCTCGCCCTTGTCGTGCAGGCGGTCCAGCACCGTGGCGAAGGTCGTGTAGGCCAGCAGCGGATCGACGGCGGCGTGGACCTCGCGCACGGACCACTGCCCGCCCTGCCAGAGGGTGTCGAGGACGCGGCGCTCGAGGTCGGGGGGGCGAGACATGGGTTCCTCTACTACGGTTTGTAGTAGCGTGGACGGGGGAGTGCGCAACGGGCCCTTCGCGAAATCGGCTCAGCGCCTCCCCCCTCGGCCGGGCCGCCCCCCCGAGCTCGGCGCGAGCGAGGCCTGAAAGTAGCTCCCCGCCTCGCTGAGGATGCGCGCCGAGGGCCCCTCGCTGGCCAGGCGAGGGGCCCGGCCCCGCTCGGCGAGGACGGTACCCGTGGTCCGCTCGCCCAGGATGGAGGCCAGGTCGAGGTGGTCCGCGGGCGCGTCCACCCAGGGCACGGGCAGGAGCACGGGCGCGGGCGCATCCAGGACGACGATGCCATTCTCGCGCAGCCGCATGGCGCCGGGCTCGGTGAGCAGGGCGTCTGCGGCCTCGGGAGCGGCCTCGGCGGGTGTCGGGCCCACCCGGACGATCACCCGCCAGGGCATGAAGCCGAGCGCCACCTCGGCCTCGCGGATGGCCTCGGAGGCCTCCCAGGCCAGCGTGTGGGCGCCGTGCTCGGTCAGCACGTAGCGGGTGCCGGCCTCGGCGTCGGCGGGCACGGTCCACGGGAGCGGCCCTTCGGTGCTCGCGGGCTTCTGGTCGGCGATGCTCAGGGTGGTGCCCGGCGCGGCCATCCAGACGCCGACCGGGCGATGGACCATCGCGTCGCGCAGGAGGGCCTGGTCCAGGCTGAGATCGACCCGCTCGGCGTTGCTCTCCTGGGAGAGGTCCCGCGGCTGCGCCAGGCCGGGCTTGACCACGACGATCGCCGCCGCCCGCCAGCGGTGGGGCCAGGGCTCGTCCTCGGCCGGGATGTAGATCTCGGCCTGTTGGCCCTGCTCGGGCAGGGCGGGGGCGGCCCCGGGCAGGGAGGGGTCGCAGGCGGTCAGCAGGAGGAGCAGCATCCGGCGCGCTGTATCCAGAAACAGCGGGTGGGGTTGGGGCCTCGCCGGCCCCCCGCCTTGAAGAGGCCGGGGCCCTCCGTTACGCGTCCTGCTTGCCCGGGTCGGGCCACGAGGTGCGCGTGGAGAAGAGCGAAGCCGAAGGAGGGGCGGCCCTGGACCAGGCTCCGCCGGTGGTGGTGGAGGAGCTGGGCCACCTGGCGCGGGTCCGGCGCGCGCTGGCCGAGCAGCCCGAGGCCGCCGCCGCCAGCGAGACGTTGCTGGTCGGCGAGATCGTGCAGCTCCAGAACGAGATGCTCACCGCCCGGGCTGAGGACCGCTCGGCGATCCACCAGCACCTGGAGCATATGCAGGCCCGGCTGGACCAGATCCGGCGCGGCCGCGGGGGAGAGCCGGTGGATCCGGACTCGCCCTACTTCGGGCACCTGGGCCTGCTGGAGAACGGGCGGCCCAACCACATCTTCATCGGGCGGGCCACCCGGGTGGCCGAGGGGTTGCGCATCGTGGACTGGCGCAACGCGCCGGTCTCGCGGATGTTCTACCGCTACGAGGAGGGCGAGGAGTTCGAAGAGGAGCTGGCCGGCCGCTTCCGCGAGGGCACCATCATCGCGCGGAGGACCCTGCACATCGACCGGGGCGAGCTGCTGCGGGTCGGGACCTCGACAGGCTCCTGGCTGCGCGAGGAGCGGGGCTGGCGCGAGCTCAGCACCGAGAGCCAGCGCCTCGCCGGGGGTCAGGGGGCGGCCCTGCGCGCCGGCCGGGCCCACGAGTCCTCGCTGGGCGCCGCCCGCGGCGGCCTGCGCGCCGACAAGCACCTGCCGGACATCGCCGCCCTGATCGACCCCGAGCAGTTCGCCCTGATCACCGGCTCGGACAGCGGGGTGGTAGTGCTGCGGGGCTCGGCGGGCTCGGGCAAGACGACGGTGGCCCTGCACCGCATCGCCTGGCTGAACTACCAGGACCCGCGCCGCTTCGCACCCGAGCGCATGCTGGTCGTGGTCTGGGGCCGCGGCATGCGCGACTACGTCGGACACGTCCTGCCCGCGCTGGGGGTGCCCGGCGTGACCGTCACGACCTGGGACGAGTGGTCGCGGCGGCTCGTGCTGCGCACCTTCGGCAACCAGCTCCCCCACCTCTGGGCCGACGACACCCCCGAGCCGGTGGTCCGCATCAAGCTGCACCCAGGGGTGGCCGAGCTGCTGGCCGCCCACATCCGCACGACGCCGGGCAAGCCGCGCCCGCTCCAGGCCATCGAGGACTGGGCCACCATCCTGACCGACCGGGCCGCCATCGCCGCCGCCATGGGCACGGACATCAGCGAGGCCGCCCTGGATCGCGCCATGCGCTGGCTGCTGGACCAGACCCGGGCCGTCGTCTCCTTCGCCAACGGCCGCTCGGACGCTGACGCCCGCCTGGACGACGAGGACGCCGCCCTGCTGCTGCGGGCCGCCCAGCTCCGGCTGGGCCCCCTCAAGGACAAGAACGGCAAGGCGCTGGCCCACGCCCACATCGCCCTGGACGAGGTCCAGGACTTCTCGCCGATCGAGGTCCAGGTCCTGCTCGACACCGCCGACAAGCACCGCTGCGTCACCCTCGCCGGCGACGTGCGCCAGCACATCAGCGAGGCGGCCGGCTTCTCCTCCTGGACGGAATTCCTGGAGCGCATCGGGGTGCCCTCGACCAGCCTCGCCACCCTGGAGATCAGCTACCGCTCGACCCACCCGATCACCGCCTTCGCCGTCTCCGTGCTGGGCGATCACGGCGAGCCCCCGCCTCGCACCACCCGCGACGGCCCGGCGGTCGAGCTCTTCCCCTTCACCGATCTGGGCGCCACCATCGCCTTCCTGGCGCAGGAGCTGCGCGGCCTGCTGATGCGCGAGCCGCTGGCCAACGTCGCCATCCTGACCCCCAACGCCGAGATCTCCCGACTCTGCTTCGACGGGCTGCGCCGGGCCGAGGTCAACAACCTGCGGCTGGTGGTCGATCAGGACTTCGCCTTCGCCCCCGGGATCGACGTGGTCGAGGCCGGCGAGGTCAAGGGCCTGGAGTTCGACTACGTGGTCGTGGTCGAGGTCAGCGCGAAGTATTGGCCCGACAGCGCCCACCATCGCCGCCTGCTGCACGTCGCCGCCACCCGCGCGGTCCACCAGCTCTGGCTGACCTGCACGGGCACCCTCTCCCCCATCCTGCCGGAGGCTGTCCGTGGCTGATCCTGCCGTGGTTGATGCCAGCCTGGTCCTCTCTCGCCTGCGGGGCTCGGCCTTGCCCGAGCTGCTGGCCCTGGTGGTCGACGACCTGCTGGATCGCCCGGTCGCCGGCCTGCTGGACCCGGAGTTCGTCGCCGACCAGGTGATGGCCGCGCTGGAGACCGCCGGCAGCGGGGCCCGGACCGAGGAGTGGCTGCGCGAGCAGCTCGCCACCCTGCGCGAGCGCGTGCCCGAGGGCACCCTGGGGGATCGGGCCCCCGCCGAGGTGATGGATCCGCTGCGGGAGGCGCTGGGCCGCCCGGTGGTCTGGGATCGGGAGCTGGCCGGCCGGCTGGTCGACCACGAGGCCGTGCGCAGCGTGATGAGCGAGGTGCTGCTGCACGCGCTGGAGGCCTACGCCCGCAAGCTGACGGCGCTGGGGCGGGACAACCCGGTCAGCCAGACGGCCCGCAACCTGGGCATCGGCAAGGGCAGCCTGGGGGGAGGCCTGGGCCGGCTGAAGACCCTGGGCGAGGGGCTGGCGCGCGGCATCACCGCCGAGATCGAGGCCCAGACCGAGGGGCGGGTGCAGAGCTTCGTCGACCAGGCGATGAGCGCGGTCATGCAGCAGGTGGCCGACCACCTCTGCGACCCGAAGTACGCCGCGCTGTACGGGCGCTACCGGGTCCACCTCGTCGACACGCTGCTCTCGACCGAGCTGTCGGTGCTGGCCGCCGAGCTCGACAAGATGGACCCCGACAGCCTCGTCGCCACCGGAGCCGGCGTCGCCCGCAGCCTCTCCCGCCGCGAGGGCTTCCGCGAGGAGGTCGCCCAGGCGGTGGCCGGCGTGCTGGAGCAGGCCGGACCGCAGTCGCTGCGGGGCTTCCTGGCCGAGGCCGGCGTGGACGAGGCCCGCTGGCGCCAGGGCATCGAGGAGCAGATCCTGGTCCGCGGGCGCGAGCTGATCGAGGAGCCGCCCTTCCAGGAGTGGCTGGCTCGCCTGCTGGCAGGGCCCGATCCCGCCTGACGGAGGCAGCGAGAGGGTTAGCGCCTCGTCCCCCCGACGAACGGTGCCCTGAATGCCCAACCGCCTCGCTCACGAGACCAGCCCCTACCTCCTCCAGCACCAGCACAACCCGGTCGACTGGTACCCCTGGGGTCCCGAGGCCCTGGCCCTGGCCAAGGAGCTGGATCGGCCGATCCTGCTCAGCGTCGGCTACAGCGCCTGCCACTGGTGCCACGTCATGGAGCGGGAGAGCTTCGAGGACGCCGACACCGCCGCGGTGATGAACGAGGGCTTCGTCAACATCAAGGTCGACCGCGAGGAGCGGCCCGATCTCGACGAGATCTACATGCGGGCGGTGCAGGCCTTCAGCGGCGGGCACGGCGGCTGGCCGATGACCCTCTTCCTCACCCCCGACGGCGCGCCCTTCCTGGCCGGGACCTACTTCCCGCCGACGGCCCGCCAGGGCATGCCCAGCTTCCGCCAGATCATGGCCCACGCCCTGACGGTCTACCGCGAGCAGAAGGGTCGGCTGGACGAGGTCACGCGCGAGGTGAAGCGCTACCTCGAAGCCAGCGGGCGGCTGCCGGCGGCGGCGGGAGAGGTCGGCGGCGACTGGCTGGCCCGCATCGCCGAGGCGGCCCGGCAGGAGTTCGACGCCGAGCGCGGCGGCTTCGGGGCTGCCCCCAAGTTCCCCCCCCACGGCACCCTGGCCGTGCTGCTGGCCCACCACCACCGCAGCGGCGAGGCCCGCAGCCTGGAGATGGCGACCCGGACCCTCGACGCCATGGCCAAGGGCGGGATGTACGATCAGCTCAGCGGGGGCTTCGCCCGCTACTCGGTGGACAAGGACTGGCGCATCCCCCACTTCGAGAAGATGCTCTACGACCAGGCGCAGATCGCCGTGAACTGCCTGGAGGCGCGGCAGGCGACTGGCGACGAACGGTTCGCCTGGCTCGCGCGGGGCATCTTCGAGTACGTCGCGCGCGATCTCACCGGGCCGGAGGGCGGATTCTTGACCGCCGAGGATGCCGACAGCGCGGTGGCGGATCCGGTCGCGGGCGAGCCGGACCACGCGGAAGGCGCGTTCTACGTCTGGCGGGCCGACGAACTCCGGGCCGCGCTCGGCGACGACTACGTGCTGCTGGCCGCGCACTTCGGGCTGGAGGAAGGCGGCAACGTCCCCGCGCGGCTCGATCCGCAGGGTGAGTTCCGCGGACGCAACATCCTCGTGCAGCGCCGCCCGCTCGCCGACACCGCGCGGCAGTTCGCGCTCGATCCCGAGGCGGCGAGCGACCGCCTGCTCGCGCTGGTGGGTCGCGTGCGGGAACTGCGCGCGCGCCGGCCGCGGCCCCATCGCGACGACAAGGTCCTCGCCGCGAACAACGGCCTCATGATCTCGGCGCTCGCGCGGGCCCACCAGGTGCTGGGCTCGGAGGACGGGACGCGCTACCTCGATGCCGCGGTGCGGGCGGCGGAGTTCCTCGCCCGCGAGCTGCACGACGCGCAGCGGGGCGTCCTCTTCCGCACCTGGCGCGCCGGCCGGGCCGGCACGGAAGGTTTCGCGGAAGACTACGCGTTCGTGATCCAGGGCCTGCTCGACCTGTACGAGGCGTCCTTCGACCTGCGCTGGCTCCAGTGGGCGGTGTGGCTGCAGCGCACGCTCGACGCGCAGTTCTGGGACGAGGCGCACGGGGGTTATTTCAACTCCTCCGCCGGCGACCGGCACCTGGTGCTGCGGCTGAAGGAGGATTACGACGGCGCGGAACCCGCGGCGAGCAGCGTGGCGGCGATGAACCTGTTCCGGCTGGCGGCCATAGCCCAGGATGAGGCGCTGCGCCAGCGCGGCCGTCGGACCGTAGAGGCGTTCCGCGACCGGTGGTCGAAGGCGCCGCACGCCCTGCCGCAGATGCTCTGCGCGCTGGAACTCGCCCTCGAACCGCCGCGACATGTCGTGCTCGCGGGCGATCCCGCGCGCCCGGACTTCCGCGCGCTCGCCGCCGTGCTGCACGAGCGGCTCGGACCGCGGCGCATCCTCCTCGGCGCCACGGGTGGCGAGGCCCGGGAGTGGCTCGCGCGCCGGGCGCCCTGGCTCGCCGGCATGGAGCCACGTGACGGCCGGGCGACGGCCTACGTCTGCGAGGAGTTCGCCTGTCAGGCGCCGGTCACGGAACCGGCGGAGTTGCGCGCCCGGTTGCGCTGATTTTCTGATTGATGCACTCCGGCGTGCCGACCAAACGAAGGGCAATTGCGCCTGCGGGCGCGGAATTTTCATTCACCCCGACCGAACGTGAAGATCCTCACCGTTGAAGATGACGCCGTGTCGCGGGCGGTCCTGCGCCAGTCGCTCGCCAAGCTCGGCCACGAGGCGGTCGAGGCCGAGGACGGCAACGCGGCGTGGGACTTGTTGCAGCGAACGGACTCCGTCCGTGTCGTCGTCAGCGACTGGATCATGCCCAACAGCGACGGGCTCGAGCTCTGCAAGCGGGTCCGGGCGCGCACCGACCGCGAGTACGTGTACTTCGTCCTGCTCACCAGCCGCGATGCGACCGGCGAGAACCGGATGGCGGCCGCGGACGCGGGGGTGGACGACTTTCTCACCAAGCCGCTCGAGTATTCCGATCTCTGGACGCGGCTCCGGGTGGCGGAGCGCATCCTGCGGTACACGACGCAGGTCCGGCAGCTCGAGGAGATGCTTCCGATCTGCTCCTACTGCAAAAAAATCCGCGACGACCAGAACTACTGGCAGCAGCTGGAGGGCTATATCAGCGAGCGCACCGGCAGCGACTTCAGCCATTCGGTCTGCCCGGATTGCTACCAACGGATGATCCTGCCGGAAATCGAACGGATGAAAGCCGCCGCCAAGCCGAAGGCATCCCGTGAACGAAAGCATTAGGCGCCTCGAGGAAAAGATCGCCTACCTCGAACGGCACGTCACGGAGCAGGACAAGGTCATGCTCGAGCTGGGCGAGGAACTCGCCGCGCTGCGTCGCGAGGTGCGCCGGTGGCAGGAACAGGCCGCCGGAAGGGGAGCCGCCGGCCCCGCCGATGGCCCCGCTGCCGAGGACGAGCGCCCGCCGCATTACTGATCCAGCGGCAGCGGTGGGGTGGAGCCGCCTGTCCCNNGGACAAGCCGCTCCACCTTTCGGTACGGCCGTCTTCACGGTCGACCTCGAGGTTCCCGCTGAGATCGGCGCGCCTGCGCGCCCAGGCGCCCCATCCCGTCAGGCTGCGCGCGTCGCGGCCGTGGCGATCAGAACGCCGCCGTGACCTCGAGCTGGTGCGCCGGCTCGACCCGCTGTTCGCCGAGGGCGGAGCACTCCTGGGTATCGTTCTTGTAGAGACGGAAGCGCACGGGCGCGGCGGCGTCGTTGGACTCCCAGCGCCATTTGCCGATCGAGACGAACTGCAGCGGCATGCCCTTGTCCCAGCTCATCCCGGGCCCGTCGCCGCGGATGAACAAACGGTTGCCGATGCCGATGTAGGCG
>DDSR01000127.1 GCA_002343455.1 Deltaproteobacteria bacterium UBA2385
CCCGAGCCCGAACCCGAGCCCGAGCCCGAGCCCGAGCCCGAGCCCGAACCCGAGCCCGAACCCGAACCCGAGCCCGAGCCCGAGCCCGAACCCGAGCCCGAGCCCGAGCCCGAGCCGGAACCCGAGCCCGAGCCCGAGCCCCTCGACGAGCTGGACAAGGGCGGCGTGCTGGGCGGCTCCGAGTGCGGCTGCAGCGCGGCGGGAGAGCCTGGCGGTGGGCGGGCCGCGGGGACCCTCAGCCTGGGTCTGCTGGGCCTGCTGCTGCTCCGCCGACGCCGATAGGGTCGGCGCTCAGGACATCACCCCGCCGGCCCCGCCGCTGGCGTCCAGGATGCCGCGCCAGCCGAAGGCGATCCACTCGCCGTCCGGCAGGGCTCGCAGCACCCGCCGCTCCTTGCCGTTCATCTCGCGCTCCAGCAGGGCGCTGCTGCGACCGGGCTCCAGGATCAGCCCGTTCTCGGCGTCGACCCAGGCGTATCGGGAGAGGCCGCGCACCTCTTCCACCACCTCGCCCGCGTGCAGATCGACCATCAGGATCGAGCAGCCGTCGCCCTCGGGCAGGCGCATCGCGCAGTGCTTGCCCCCCGTGATGCCCCAGAGCTGATCGACCTCGACGTTGATGGTCAGCACGTCGCGGCCCTCGGCCGGGCGGCCGGACTTGACCGACTCGGCCAGGTCGTAGTGGCCGAGCACGCCCTCCTCGTCCATCACCAGCAGATCGGGGCGGCGGTTGACGAAGGCCAGGCGGGTGATCGGGACCTCGGCCAGGGGAACGGGAGAGGGCACCGCGTCCTGCCCGGTGGCCGGGTCGAGGACCTTGACCGCGCCCCGCGGGGTCACCACCCCCAGCCAGGTCCCGCCGTTGGAGAGGGCCATCGCCTTGGGCCACTCCAGCTCGAAGCCCTTGTTCTGGGCCAGGTCCCACCAGCGCAGCCCGCCCTTGCGCAGCATCACGGCGACGACGCTGCCGCCGACGCCGACGCCGGTCGCCCCGACCGTGCTCGGGCCGCCATCGAAGACCTTGCGCCCGCGCTTGCAGTCGTAGACGGCGATCGGCCCTTTCTGCGGCACGACCACCGCGAGGCGGCTGTCCCGGTCAAGGTGGACCTCCCGCGGCAGGCCCTCGATCTCCATCTCCAGCTCGCGCCGGTTGCCTCGCCACAGGGCCATCTTGCCCCCGTGCGCGGCCAGCCGGCCGTCGCCGAAGCCCCCGACGCAGAGCACCGGCCCGGCGCTGCCGCTGCCTCCGCCGTGCATCAGGCCGTCGCTGCCGGCGACGCGGATGCCCTGGTGGCCCCAGTAGGCGGCCCCGGTCGGCTCGGGCGCGCCGTGGGCGACGCTGCCGCTGGGCTGGAGATCGGGCAGGGTGAAGGTGTGAACGCTGCGCTGCGTGACCGCGCCGGCCTGGGTGCCGTCCGGCGCGAGGATCAGGTTGGCGATGCCCGAGCCGCCCCGGGTGGCGAAGCTGGCGATCAGGGCGCCGTCGGCGACGCGCAGCAGCGAGATCCCGGCCTGGCCGGAGGCCAGCACCATCGTCCCGCAGAGGCTGAAGATGGCGCGATCCGCCGGCATCTGCAGCTTGTCCATGTAGAGCGCCTGCAGGCTCATCAGGTCCATCAGCCGCGGCTGGCCCTGGTCGTCCATCGCCAGCAGGCGCTGACCCCGGGGGTCGAACTGCACCGTGTCGCCCGAGAAGCCCTGCCAGGCCGCGGTGCGCTGCCCGGTCTCCAGGTCCCAGATGCGCACCAGCCCGTCGCGCGCGATGCTGGCCAGGGTCCGCCCCTCCGGCGAGATCGCCATCCCGCGCATCGCCCGCACCCGCCCGCGCGCGCCGTCCCGCTCCTCCTGAAACCAGGTCTCGCCGTTGTCGCAGCGGTAGACCCCGACCGTGCCGTTCTCGTCCCCCACCGCCACCAGGCTGGCGCCGGGGATCAGGCTGAGCGCCCCCAGCACCCCCGCGCCGGGCTGGATCACCAGCTGCGGCGTCGTCTCGCCGGGCCGCTGCACCGCGACAACTCCTTGCGAGTCGGCGGTGGCGATGGCGCCGGTGTGCGGGTCGTAGCAGGCCGCCGTGATGGGCGCGTCGTGTACGTTCGGGCAGAACTGGTCGACCAGCGCCGGCATCGAAGAGCCTCTCGCCCGCCCAGGAGTCGAAAGGGTGCGCGGGCGGCCGCGGGATTGTAACCTCTGCGCCCCGCCTCCCGATCCTCCCCTGCTTCCCGAGGGCCCTGTTGGCCGACCGCATCGCCCTGCTGCTGCATATGCACCAGCCCGAGTACCGGGATCCCGAGTCGGGGCGCCCGACCATGCCCTGGGTGCGCCTGCACGCCAGCCGGGGCTACACCGACGTCGCGGCGCTGGCCCTGGAGACCGGCGCGACCCCGACGATCAACGTCGTCCCCTCGCTGCTGCTCCAGCTCGAGGCCTACCGCGAGGGCGGCACCGACCGCTGGGAGGAGCTGTCCCGGCGCCCCGCCGAGGAGCTCTTCCCCGAAGAGGTCGCCTTCCTGCGCCGCTACTTCGTCACCGGCAACCCGACGATGCGCGCGGGATCGCCTCGGTACCTGGAGCTGGCCGCCCGCGCCGCGACCCCCACAGAGCCCCTCACAGAGCCCCTCATAGGGCCCCTCACAGAGCCCCTCACAGAGCCGCAAGACCTGCGCGATCTCCAGGTCTGGAGCAACCTCGCCTGGATGGGCGTCATCGGCCGCCGCGATCCGCTGGTCCAGGAGCTGCGCGCCCGCGACCGCGACTTCTCGCACGAGGAGCTGATCGCCCTGATGGACCTCCAGCGCCGCATGGTCGGCGAGGTCCTCGACCTCTGGTCCCGCCTGCCCTCGCTGTCCTGCTCCCCCCTCTGCCACCCCATCCTGCCCCTGCTGGTCGACTTCCGCCACGCCCGACGCTGCCTGCCGCAGCTCCCCCGCGACCTGGGTCCGGCATCCACCTTCCGCTGGCCCCAGGACGCCCTGCGCCAGCTCGTCGAGGGCCGCGAGGTCTGTCAGCGCCTCCTCGGCCGCGCTCCCCAGGGCCTCTGGCCGTCGGAGGGCTCCGTCTCGCCCGAGGTGCTCGACCTCGCCCGGCAAGCCGGCTTCTCCTGGGTCGCCAGCGACGAGGGCGTCCTGCACCGCAGCGAGCGGGATCGCGAGAGCCGCGTCGACGGCCCCTGGGTGCAGGCGGGCGACGAGAGCGGGCTGCGCCTGGTCTTCCGCGACCACACGCTCTCCGATCGGGTCGGCTTCGTCTACCAGCGCTGGGATGGCGAGGCCGCCGCCGCCGACCTGCTCGCCGGCGCCCGCGAGCGCTGGGGCTGGGGCCCGGGAGCCGTGCCCGTCATCCTCGACGGCGAGAACCCCTGGGAGGCCTTCCCCGACGCCGGCGAGGCCTTCATGGGCGCGCTCTTCCGCAGCGGTCGGGTCTGCAGCGTCGACCAGCTCGTCCAGCAGCCCGCCATCGGACGGGTCCGACGCTTGCACACCGGCTCCTGGATCGACGCCGACTTCCGGATCTGGGCCGGCGACCCGCAGGACCGCGCCGCCTGGGGCCTGCTCGCCCAGCTCCGGCAGGCCTGGAAGGAGGCCGGCTGCCCCGAGGACGCCTGGCGCCACCTCGCCAACGCCGAGTCCAGCGACTGGACCTGGTGGTTCGGTCCCGAGCACCACAGCGAGGTCGCCGACCTCTTCGACGCCCTCTTCCGTGCCCACCTCGCCGCGGGCTGGCGGGCGCTGGGCGGCCCGGTGCCCGAGGCCCTGGCCCGCCCGGTGCAGAGCCTCGCCGGCGACAGCCTGGTCCTCAAACAGCGCGGCCGCGGAAGGCCTCGCCTCGACGGCGCCCTGCACCCTGCCGACTGGGCCCGCGCGGCCTCCATCCCTCCCCCGACCCAGGGCAGCATGTCCCGCGGTCGCTCCTGGCTTCACGGCGGGGCCATCGTCGGCGACGGCCACCACCTCAGCCTGCGCCTGGACCTCGATCCCGAGGCCGGCGCCCCCACGCTGGAGCGCGAGGGCCAGCCCCCGATCGCCCTCGTCCCCACCGAGCACGCCGATCCCACCGAGGCCTTCGTTCGCCGCGAGGGCGGCCTCCTGCTGGTGCGCTTTCCCTACCCGGGCGGCGAGACCCGCTTCGCCCTCGTCTCGGCCGAGGGCGAGCGCCACCCGCCCCAAGGCTGGTTCCAGCTCGTCACGAGCGGTCTCGAGGGCTGACCCCCTCCGGCCGCATCTGGTACCCTTCGAGACCCTCACAACCGGCGCGTCTGCACCGCGATGACCCCGCTCTCCCTCATCCTGGTCCTGCACGACGCGTCCTCGCCCGGGGAGGACCCGGAGGCGCTCGCTCGCCTGCACGATCGCGCGCTCCGGCCCCTGCTGGAGACACTCGCCGCTGCCCCCACCCTCAAGCTGGCGCTCTACCTCTCGGGCACCCTGGCCGCCTGGATCGAGGCCGAGGCCGAGGCCACCCACACCGCCCTCCAGGCCCTGATCGAGCGGGAGCAGGTCGAGCTGATCGGCGGCTCTCCCACCCTGGCGGCCTTGCAGGGCATCCCCGACCGCGACGCCGCCTCCCACCTCCACGCCATGACCCGCTGGGCGCAGGCCAGCATGAACACGCGGCTGCGCGGCGCCTGGCTGGGTGGGAGCGGCTGGGATCCCGTGCTGTCCTGGATCCTGGCCCGCGCGGGCGCGCAGTACACCTTCATCGACCGGGCCCTGATCGAGACCAGCGGGCGGGACTGCGACGGACAGAGCCCCTGGTACGTCGCCGAGCGCGAGGGCGCCGCCGTGGGCATCCTGCCCCTGGACCCGCGGCTGGGAGCGCTCATCCCCTGGGCCGGGGCCCTCGCCGTGCGCACCGAGCTCCGGGCCCGCCATCGCTCCGGCGAGCGCTTCGTCACCGCCGCCGTCGCCCTCGAAGACCTGGGCCTCGCCTACGGCTCCCGCCGCTGGTGCTGGAACGGCGAGCGCGGCTTCATGCCCTCGCTGCTGCGCACCCTGGCCGAGGGCGCCGACTGGATCCGGACCGTCCTCCCCCGCCAGGCCGTCGAGGGCAACCGCCCCGGCGGGCGGGTCTACCCCTCGGCTGGCAGCAGCAGCGCCGACGTCCTCGCCGCCACCCAGTCCATCGCCTGGCAGCGGGTGCGCCGGGACATCGACGAGGGCCTCGACCCCTCGCTCCTGCGCTTCTCGCGCTGGATCACCCCCCCTCCCTGGGAGGCCTGCCTCGCCTCGCGAGAGGAGCGCAACCTCCTGCACAAGCGCGCCCTGCGCACCAGCGCCGCCGTCAACCGGCTGCGGCGCCACCTGCGCGAGGACAAGGCCGCCAAGCCCGCCCCCGCCCGCGCCCGCGCCCGCGCCCTCGACGAGGCCCGCGGCCTGCTCTTCTCCGCCCAGGCCGGGGCCCTGATGCACGGCGGCCCGCACGGCGGCATCGAGCGCCCCGAGCTGCGGCAGATGGCCTGGCGCTCGCTGCTGCGGGCCGAGCAGGTCTGCCGGACGGCGCTGGGAGAGCACCAGAACAGCCACCACGAGGTCGTCGACCTCGACTGCGACGGCCAGCGCGAGGTCCTCGTCACCACCCCGCGGTTCAGCGCCCTGGTCCGGCCGGCCATGGGCGGCGCCGTCGTCGAGCTGGGCCTGTGGGGCCTGGGCAACATCGCCTCGGTGCTCGCCCGCCAGGAGGAGCCCTGGCACAGCCAGGTCCAGGCCGCCTCCCAGCTCCCGGCCCTGGTCGAGGAGGGCGCCCGCGTCGGCGAGAGTGGCCAGCTCCTCTCCGGCGACGAGTCCCTCCTCACGATGTCCGACGAGGAGAGCCTGATCTCCTCGGTCTCCGGCTCCTCGGTCTCGGGCGTCTTCGGCATCGAGGCCCCGCCTCTGCCCGAGCCCCCTGCCCTGCCCCTGCCCGACTTCGACCCCAGCCTCGCCCTCACCGTCGACCGGGCGGGCCGGCACCTCTTCCAGGAGCACTTCCTCGGCCCGGGCACCCGCCTGGAGAGCCTGCGGCGGGACCAGCACGCCCAGGACGGCGACTTCCTGCACGACCCCTACGCCCTGCTCTCCGCCGAGCGACGCGAAGACGGCGAGCTGCTCATCGCCATGGCCCGCGAGGGCGTCGTCCTCAGCGAGGGCCACGAGCGCCTCGTCCGCGTGCTCAAGCGCCTCAGCTTCCCGCAGGGCGCCGCCCGCATCGAGGCCAGCTACGAGGTCGCCAACCGCTACCGCGAGCCCGTCCACACCACCTTCGCCGTCGCCTTCAACCTGGGCCTCGACGGCCGGCTGGGCCCGCAGCGCTTCCTCCAGTCCGGCAACCAGCGCGCCATGCTCGACCAGGACGGCACCTGGACCGAGGTCCGCAAGCTGGCCTGGGTCATCGGCGACCAGGGCCTGCGCGTCACCATCGAGTGCAGCGAGCCCGCCACCCTCACCTTCTTCGCCCTGCGCGCGCTCTCTCGCACCTGCGAGGCCTACAGCCCGGTCCACCAGGGCACCTGCCTGATGCTGAGCTGGCCCTTGCAGCTCTGGGGCGACGAGCGCCGCCGCTTCGAGCTCAGCCTGTCCATCGACACCCCTCGGGAGCGTTGAGCCCATGGCCGACGGTAGCTTCGTCCTCGTCCTCCACGGGCACCTGCCCTGGGTCGTCAACCACGGCCGCTGGCCCCACGGCGAGAGCTGGCTCTTCGAGGCCGCCCTCGGCGTCTACCTGCCCATGCTCCAGGTCGTCGAAGAGCTCGCCCAGGTCGGCGTGCGGGCCGGCTTCTCGCTCGGCCTGACCCCCGTCCTGCTCGAACAGCTCGCCAGCGAGCGCTTCAAGAGGGGCTTCCCCGCCTGGCTCGACGAGCGCCTCGCCCTGGCCCGCCGCGACGCCGGCGACGCCGATCTGCACGGCCTCGCCCTGCGCTGGGAGGCTCACCTCCTGGAGATCCGCGACCGCTGGCTGGCCATCGGCGCCGACCTGCCCGCCGCCTTCGCCGCCCAGGCCCACGAGGGCCGGATCGAGCTGCTCACCAGCCTCGCCACCCACGGCTACGCCCCCCTGCTGCTGCACGACGCCAGCATCCGCGCCCAGCTCAGCGCCGGCCTGGCCATCAGCGAGCGCCACCTCGGCTTCCGCCCCACCGGCCTGTGGCTGCCCGAGTGCGCCTACCGACCCGCCGGCCCCTGGACCCCGCCCGTCCTGCACGGCAACGAGCGCATCCGCCAGGGCGTCGACCAGCTCCTCGCCGAGCAGGGCATCACCCACTTCTTCGTCGACAACCACCTCGCCAAGGGCGCCCTCTCCGAGGGGCTGCAGGGGCCTGAGGGCTTCACCAAGCTCGGCTGGGAGGTCGCCGGCCAGGACCCCAACCTCTGGCGCAACCCGATGCGGCCGCAGCGCGTCGGCAGCCACGGCGGCCCGTCCGAGATCGTCGCCTTCGCCCGCCACCCCGAGGTCAGCGAGACCGTCTGGTCCGGCGCGGTCGGCTACCCCGGCGACGCGCGCTACCTGGAGTTCCACAAGAAGGTCGGCGACGACGGCCTGCGCTACTGGCGGGTCACCGGCCGGGACATCGGCCTGGGCGGCAAGCATCTGTATGAGCCCGACGCCGTCCCCGGGGCGCTGTTCGAGCACAGTCAGCACTTCGTCTACACCGTCAAGCGCATCCTCGCCGGCCACCGGGCCTTGACCGGAGACGACGGCTGCGTCGTCGCCCCCTTCGACGCCGAGCTCTTCGGCCACTGGTGGCACGAGGGGCCCCGCTTCCTGCGCGACGTCCTGCTGACCATGCACCACGACCCCGCCATCCGCGTACAGACCGCCCGCGAGCGCCGGGCCAGCCACCCCCCCGAGCTGGTCGTCCGCCTGCCCGAGGGCAGCTGGGGCGACGGCGGCGATCACCGGGTCTGGTGGAAGGACGAGTACCGCTGGATCTGGGAGGCCGCCTACCGGGCCGAGGACCGCTTCCTGGGGCTGCGCTGGAGGGTCAGCCAGGCTCGCGGCGCCGTCGGGCGGCGGGCGAGGCCCTGGCTGGCCCACGCGGCGCGAGAGCTGCTGTTGCTGCAGAGCAGCGACTGGCCCTTTGTGATCACCACCGGCGGCGCCGTCGACTACGGCTACCAGCGCATCACCGGACATCAGATCCGCTATGATCGCTGCTGTCAGGCCGTCGAGGACGCGCTGGCCGGCCGCAGCAGCGATCCCGTCCTGAAGCAGGAGCTCAAGCTGGCGTTGACGGTGGACTCGTGGGCGACCGAGGTCGACCCGGGCTGGTGGCGGGAGTAGGCCGCCCCACGCTGGGCGCGAGGCGGCCCCCCTGCACGGCGCCTACAGGTTGTTGAAGTCGTCGCAGATGGTCTTGGCTGTCTCGTAGTCGCCGTTCTCGTAGGCGGTTGCCGCCTCGTCGTACAGCTCCCACAGCAGCGAGCCGTCCACGTCGCTGAACCAGCCCGCCTGGCCGTAGGCCACGTTGAGGTTCAGGGCCAGGCACTGCTGCTGGGCGCGCTGCTGCATGGTCGCGCGGCTGATCCAGAGGGCGGAGTACACATCGGCGAGCGTCGTGTAGCTGGTCCCGAAGACCTCGACCGGCAGGAAGCCCTCCAGGGTGGCCGCGTCGACCTGGGCCGCGCCGCGGTTGCGGCCGGTGGCGACGGCGAACTGGTGCTTCCAGAAGCCGATGGTGCGGGGATCGCCCAGGGCCGAGGCCGTCCAGGTGGCGTCGTCCTCGAAGCTGCACTCGTCGTACATGAAGGCGATGATCTGCTGGTAGGAGACCGTCGGCTCGACCCGGACCAGGGTCTGGCCCTGGGCGGTGAAGGACAGGTCGAAGCTGGTCGCGGTGCCCGGATCGACGAGGAGCGAGAAGCTGCCGTCCTCACCGGTCAGGGCCCAGCCGTCCGCCGGCTCCAGCAGCGTGCCGGTGGAGAGCAGCACCTCGACCTCCTGCCCGGCCACCGTCGCCTCCGAGCTGCGGGCCAGCCACACGTCCAGGCTGACCGTCCCGTCCAGGTTGTCGACCGAGCTGACCGTGAAGGCCACGTCCTCGTCGCAGGTCAGCGGGCAGAGGCCCTCGACCGAGGCCACCAGCGCGTCGGCGGCGGCGTCGACCGACGCGTTGGCCTCGACCAGGCCGGGCTCGATCAGCTTCCAGATCGCCACCTGGATGACGGTCCCGGGCAGGCCGCCGGCGTCCGCGTCCACCGAGGACAGCAGCGCGTTGATCTCGCACCAGGGGCTCTCGGCCGGCATCGAGACCAGGGTGGCCTCGTAGCTGTCGCCCGGGTTGATCGGGTTGTCCAGGTCGACGCAGTAGCCGTAGACCGTCTCGCCATCGATCTCCAGCACATTGGTGCTGGCGTAGCCGGTCACGACCTCGCCGTCGGGGCGGGTGAGGCTGACCGGGGTGTAGGTGACCGGGTCGCCGGGGAGCAGGCCGATGTAGTCGACGTGGACCGTGTCGGCCTGGGCCGTCAGGGAGAGCATGGTGGTCGCGAGCAGGACGCTGAGCATCGAGGACTCCTGAAGTGAGGGTCGGAACGGGGCCGCCGCCAACCGACGCGAGCAATTAACGCAGGTCACGAGTTGTCACCATCGGTCTCGATCCCATTCGGGCAATTCACCCGAACTGCACCGCCAGCACCGGCTTGCCCAGCACCCGCTCCCGGAAGCTCACCCGCCCCCGGTCCTCCCCCGCGGCNNCGCCACCATCAGCGGCAGCAGGTGCTCCTCTCGCGGGTGAACCGTACGCGCGCTCGGCGCCCGGTCCCAGCTCCGCAGCGCCGCCTCACGCTCGGCGGGCGGCAGCTCCACGCTGCGAGCCAACCACTCGTCGAACAGGAGCGCCTCGGCCTCTCCCGTCCCGCGGAAGAAGGCCCCCAGGTTGTGGTAGCTCATCCCGCTGCCCAGGATCAGCACGCCCTCCTCGCGCAGCGGGCGCAGGGCCCGGCCGATCGCGAGGTGCAGCCCCGGATCAAGGCCCCGCACCAGCGAGAGCTGCACCACCGGGAGCTTCGCCTCCGGCCAGCCCACCGCCACCGGCACGAAGGTCCCATGATCGTAGCCGCGCACCGGGTCCAGGCCCGCCGAGATGCCCGCCTCCTCCAGCAGGCCGCGGGTGCGCTCCGCCAGGGCCGGATCGCCTGGGGCCGGGTAGCGCACCTGGTAGGTGTGGGGCGGGAAGCCGCCGTAGTCGTAGAGCATGCCCGGCGCCGACGCGCTGGAGAGGGTCGGGCGAGCCTCCTCCCAGTGCGCCGTCACCACCAGCAGCGCCCGCGCGGCCGGCAAGGTCGAGGGCAGGGCCTGGAGCCAGGCGCGCAGGGGCCCGTAGGCCTGCGGTCCGCCGAAGCTGGCCTCGTCCATCCAGGGCCAGGGTCCGCCCCCGTGGGGCAGGTAGATCGTGGGGAGCATCGTTCACCTCTTCGCAGCAGTGTGCGCACCTGAGGGGAAGCTGACCAGCCCACCGATTGGGACGGTCCGGTCCCAACATGGTTAGCTCACGCCCTCATCTCCGGAGACCGCGTGCCCGAAGCACTCACCGTCGTCAGCGTCAGCGCCGAGCTCTCGCCCTGGTTCAAGGTCGGCGGCCTCGCCGACGTCGCCCACGCCCTGCCCGTCGCCCTGGCCGCCCGCGGCCACAAGGTCATCGGGGTCGCCCCGCGGCACCGCGCGCTGGACATCGCCTGGGACACGGGGCGCACCGCCCGCTTCACCCTCTTCGGCCACGAGCACGAGGTCTCCTACTTCCACGCCACCATCGACGGGGTGGAGCGCGTCTTCGTCGACCACCCCGCCCTGCGCCGCGGCGGCATCTACGGCGACGACAACGGCGCCTACGGCGACAGCCTCTTCCGCTACGCCCTCTTCTGCCGGGCCGCCATGGAGGCCCCCGCCGCCATCGGCCAGCCCCTGCCCGAGGACGGTGCCGGGACCGTCTTCCTCGCCCACGACTGGCACGCCGCCCTCGTCCCGCTCTACCTCTCCGCCCGCTACCGGGCCCACGGCCTGCGCAGGCACGCCCGCTCCATCCTCGCCATCCACAACATGGCCCACCAGGGCACCTTCCCGATGGAGGTGCTCGGCGGCCTCGACCTGGAGCACCGCTGGGCCAGCACCCTGGAGATGGGCGGCGCGCTGAACATGCTCAAGGGCGGCATCGTCGCCGCCGACCGGGTCGTCACCGTCTCGCCCCGCTACGCCTGGGAGATCCGCGGCCCCGAGGCCGGCTTCGGCCTGGACGGCGTCCTGCGGATGAGGGGCCCGGTCGTCCAGGGCATCCTCAATGGCCTGGACACCCGCGAGTGGGACCCGGCCAACGACCCGCACCAGCCCGCCGCCTTCGACGCCCGGGACCTCAGCGGCAAGGCCCTCTGCAAGGCCGCGCTCCAGCAGGACCTGGGCCTGGAGGTCGACCCCGGCCGCCCTCTCGTCGGCTTCGTCGGCCGCCTGGACGCCCAGAAGGGGGTCGACCTCTTCCTGCGCACCCTGCCCTGGCTGCGGCAGCAGGGCGCCCAGGTCGTCATGCTCGGCAGCGGCGACCCGCGCCTGGAGGAGGCCACCCGCCAGGCCCAGGACCCCACCATGAGGGCCGTCACCGCCTTCTCGGCGGCCCTCGCCCACCGCATCACCGCCGCCTCCGATCTGTTCGTGGTGCCCAGCCGCTTCGAGCCCTGCGGCCTCACCCAGATGCAGGCCATGCGCTACGGCACCGTCCCCGTCGTCGCCGCCACCGGAGGCCTCGTCGACAGCGTCCGCCCCTACGATCCCTACGCGCAGAGCGGTACGGGCTGGCTCTTCCACCCCGGCTCGGCCGAGGATCTCGTCATGGCGCTCGGAAACGCGCTGTACACCTGGGTCCACTGGCCGGACAGCTTCCGTGAGATCCAGCGCCGCGGCATGGAGGCGGACTGGTCCTGGGAGCAGCCCGCCGCCCAATACGAACAGATGATGCAGCAGGCCCTCGACAGCGGCCCTTGGGCGTGAACACCGCGCAGCGCCTGTGGTGCGCCACCCTCACCCCCTTCCGCGAGGACCGCGTCAGCCACCCCGGCGTCGATCTCGACCGCGTCCGGTCCCACGTCCAGGGACTGCGCAAGGAGGGCGTCGACGCCTTCGCCCCCACCGGCACCACCGGCGAGTTCCTCTACCTGCGGCCCGCCGAGAAGGCCCTCATCCACCGCGCCACCCTCGAGGCCGCCGCCGGCGCCCCCGTCATGCCCTGCGTCTTCGACCCCGATCCCGGCATCATGGTCGACCTCGCCCGGCGGGCCCAGGACCTCGGCGCCTTCGGCGTCTTCACCCCTCCCCCCGTCTACCAGCCCGTCGGCGCCGACGACATCCTCGACTGGTACGAGCGCCTCGTGCGGGCCCTGACCATCCCCGTCTACGCCTACCACCACCCCCGCACCCACAACCCGATCGACTTCCCTCTGCTCGAGCGCCTCTTCGAGGCCGGTGTCGCCGGCATGAAGGACAGCTCCGGCGACGCTGGCCGCGTGCGCCTGCTCGCCCAGGTGTTCCCTCACCGGATCATCGCTGGAGGCGACGAGCTGCTCGGCCAGGGCCCGCTGCTGGGGCCGATCGCCGGCCATATGTCGGGGCTCGCGAACCTGCGGCCGGGGTTGTGTCGTTCGTTGGTTGACCGATCAGGCAACTTACTCCAGCAGCAGGCGCGAGGGGTGGAGCGGGACGAGCTGCGGGCGCGGGTCGCCGAGGCCGGCGGGCTGCCGGCGATGAAGCGGGCGCTAGGCATGGGCTTGAGGGCGCCGCTGCGGCAGGTGGACGAGGAGAAGGCGGCGGCGCTGAGGGGAGCGGAGCCTGCCTGAGTGAGAGTGAGCCGGATCAGAGAGGCACCGAATGAGAGTCCGGCCCCCGATTCACCTCGGAATTGAGCAAATTTGCCCCCCCAAGAGGTCAATTCGGCCTCCTTCCCCACCTCAAACTCTCATTCAGTGCCTCTCCGCCGCCCTTGACTCTCATTCAGGGCGACTCCGCCTCCGGGCCATTCCGATCCAGCTCTCGACCCTGGCCTCTCCCCTCTCAAACCCGCGCTGCCGCCACCTCAGCCGAGCCATGCCCAAGGCCGCGGCCGGGTCGCGAACGGCGCCAGCCCAGCCTCCCTCTCTGGTCGGCCCACCTGGCGAGCCCTCTCCCAGCCGCTCCTCGCGAACCAGCTCCAACCCTGCCTCACCGATCATCCGCCGCCAGTCGCCCCAGCCCCACGGCTCGGCAGAGGCCATCGGGATCCCGAAGCGGCGGTCACTCTCGGTGTTCAACCGCCCAGCCTCCGCCGCAGAGGTGCCCTCGCACCAGACGGCCTCGCTGAACAACAGGCCGCCCCCGGGCTGCAAGGCACCCGCGATCGCCCGCAAGACCAGGGGGAGGTCCGTGCCGTAGAGCACGCTCTCCGCGAGGACGGCCGCGTATCGACCCTCGTGCATCAAGCCCAGCTCCTCTGCCCGCAGCGGGCGTGCCTGCACCCCGGTGCGCTGCCGATAGAGCCGCGCCAGCTCGGAGTTGGGCTCGATGGCCTCGACCGCTCGTCCGCGCTCCAGCAGCCGTAGGGTGCTGAGGCCGAGCCCCGGACCAATCTCCAGCACAGGCCCCTCGGGAAGCTCCTGAAGCCAACCCAGCAGCGTAGAGGTCGCTTCGGCCCCCCCCGGGTGAAGGTCGCCCTGCCCCAGGCGAGCGGCCGCCACATGCCAGGGGATCATCGCGGCTCCAACAGCGGCCCCACCCAGGCCGAGAGCACCAGCGAGGCCAGCCCCACCACCAGCGCCGCCGCCAGCCCCAAGAAGAACGGCCGCGGCCCCAGTCCCCGCAGCACCGACAGCCGCGTGCTCAGCCCCACCCCCGCCAGCGCCGTCGCCAGCGCCAGCGTCGCGCCCTTGTCTCCCAGCACCCTGAGCACCTCCTTCCACCCCTCCACCTCGAACAGTCCCAGCGCCCGCCCCCCCTGCGCCAGCCCAAGATCCCCGACCGTCCGCACCGCCGCCAGGGCCAGGAAACCCAAGACGAAGGTCGGGAAGAGCTGGCCGAGGCTCTGCCGTTTCGCACCCTCCCGAGCAGACATCCACGTCAGCGCCGGCACGACCGCCACCAGCAGCGAATTGCGCGTGAGCTTGGCCACCGTCGCCACCTGCATCGCCACCGGCTCACCGTAGACCTCGCTGTAGGCGATCGCCGCACCCATCACCTGGGATGTGTCGTGGATCGCCGTTCCCAAGAACAGACCCGCCGCACCGGGAGAGTCCGCGAACAGGGCGTGGGCGAGGAAGGGGTAGCTCAGCATCGCCACCAGCCCGAACAGGGTCACATTGGCGACGGTGTAGGCCACCTCGCGATCGTCCGCGTTGATCCCCGGAGCGACCGCCAGCGTCGCGGTGATGCCGCAGATGGCCGTCGAGGCCGCCGCCAGCACCCCCAGCCGCGCGCTGACGCCCATGCCTCGGGCCAGGAGCCGCGCCGCCACCACCGCAAAGACCACCAGCAGCACCACCATCGGCACACCCAGGGCGCCGATCTTCAGCACATCGACCAGGGAGAGCTTCAGGCCGACCAGGATGATGCCCAGCCGCAGCACCTTCTTGACCGCGAGGTCCACGCCGGGCGCCAGGCGCGTCGGCGTGCCCACCGTGTTGGCCACCAGCAGGCCCAGCAGGACCGCCACGGGGATGGCCGAGACCGGGCTGGCCCGACCCAGCGGGTCCAGCCCTCGGGCGGAGAGGAGCAGGCTCCCCAGGCCAGCGGCGACAGGCTGGGCTAGCAGCGCTAGCACCAGGGCAGCGACCAGGCCAGGCAGGGCTCGGAGGAGCGGCGAGGGCATGCGCGCGAACGATCCGGGTGAGCGGGGCGCTGGGGCTAACCGATCGGTGCGCACTACCTGCTACCATCCCCCGATGCCCCCCGGTCCCCGCCCCCTGCCCTCCGTCGACGAGGTCCTCTCCGGCCGAAAGCGCCCCTCCATCGAGGACCTCTTCCGGCTCGTCCACGCCGTCAACCCCACCGATCGCGGCCTCGCCCCCGAGGCCGAGTGGCGGGCCTACGCCCAGAAATCGGCCCTGCAGAGCCTGCTCATCCGCCTGCACGGCGAAGTGCTGACGCTGACCCCCGGTCCGGACCCCGATGTGGTGGGGTTGCGCCACGTCCACGGGGATCGCGACGCCTGCCACGCCCTGGTGCCCGAGCTGGACGACGACGCCCGCGCCTGGGTGCGCCAGCAGCGCGCCGGTGGGGCGCCGGAGCCCCCTCCGCGACCACCCCCGGTGGCCACGGCCTCTCCCCATGGCTCCGATGCCCTCAGCCGAGGCCGGCAGGCCCTGGAGGACTGGGACTACGAGCTCGCCGAGTCCTGCTTCGGCGAGGCGGTCCAGGACAACCCGCTCAACCCCCAGGCGCTGGCGGCCCTGCTGGAGCTGCTGGTCGACCACCTCGCCCGGGACGAGGACGCCCTGGCGCTGGTCGACGGGCTGCCTGCGGCCACCTGGCGGGCTCCGGCCTGCCGGCGTTTCCTCCTGACCGCCGCCGTGCGAGCCGAGCGCGACACCCTCGCCCACAACCTGCTGCACGGGCTGGACCACCCCGACGTCGCCGACGCGCTCCGCACCCTG
The DNA here is from genome assembly GCA_002343455.1 of Deltaproteobacteria bacterium UBA2385. Lineage (GTDB taxonomy): Bacteria > Myxococcota_A > UBA796 > UBA796 > UBA2385 > UBA2385. The sequence goes on from DDSR01000127.1 coordinate 15,573, forward strand.
GCGCGCCGGGCGATCACACGGGGGGCTCTGTCCGAAGCGAACTCCCTGCTTCTGACCCTGCGCGAGCGAGATCCAGCCCACAGCGGCACCCTGGAGGTCGAGCAGGCGCTGGAGCAGGCTCGGTCCGAGGAGCGTCGGCCGGCCGAGCTGGCGCTCGCTGAGCTTGTTGGGACCGGCGACTGGCTCCGAGTCGCGGAGGCGGCAGAGGAGCTGCTGCGTCGCTGGCCGAACAGTGCCGAGGCTCGTCGCTGTCGGGAGCGCGCGCGCGAGGCGCTGGCCCTTGAGCGGGCCATGCAGCTGGTGGAGGAGACTGCGCAGCTCGCGCCTCAAGAGGCCCTGCGCCGACTGGTTGAAGCCCGCAGCCTGGGCCTCTCCGGACTGGACGACCGTATCCAGGCGCTGAAGGCGCACCTGCAGGAGGAGGCCCATCACGAGGCACGCTCGCGAGCGGTTGCCCTCCTGTCCACCGACCGCCGGGCCGGCCTGCGTGCGGCATTGGAGCTGGCGGGCAAGGATCGCCGCACCCTCGTGGACCTGGGGCTGGACGACCTGGCCACGCTGCTGGAGAACCGCCGCACGCGCCGCCCCGAACAGGCCGTCGAGGCCCTCCTCGCGCTGGAGGCCAGCGAGGGTCTGTCCTGGTCCCAGGCTTTGCCCCTGCTGGAGCCCCACAGAGAGTGGCTGCGCTCCCTGGGCCCGGCCCGGATCCGACTTGAATCCATGGTCGCCGAGCGAGAGGCCGAGCTGGCCGCACAGGCTCAGACCCTCCTGGAGGAGGCGATGCAGGTCGGCGACGACGACTCTGCCGCTGCCCTGATCCTCCGTCTGGACCGTTCACGCCTGGGGCCCGAGGCCACTGCGCAACTCGCTGAGCTGGAGCTCCGGATCAAGGAGGCTCGCCTCCTCCGCGAACGGACCGAGCGGGTCAACAGCCTTGTCGACCAGGGCCGCCATGTGGAAGCGCGCGATCTGACCGAGGCCCTCGCCGCAGAGGATCCCCGCTGGGTAGACCAGGCCGTCGCGCTCGCCCACCGGGTCAATGCCTCACTCCAGCCCGTCCTGTTGGATCCGGTTCCGCTTGACCTGGGCCTGTACACCTGGAAGGCGCGTATGGCGCCTTTCGGGCCCGACCACTCGGTTCACCCCGACGGCAAGGAGATCTTCCTGGCGGAGTGCCACCGCGAGTGGGTCTTTGTCTATGTGGTGGACATCGACCAGGCCCGGCTTCGGCGCGCCTGGCGCTATCGGCTGCCTGTGCCCGGAGAGATCGTCCGTTGCACCGTCGAGGCCGATACGGTCTGGGTCTTCGGCCTCCGGACCGTCCTCGCCCTGGCGCCGGACTCCGGTCGGGTGCTCGCCTTCTGTCTGATCGACGCCAAATGCCGAGAGGGTGAGCGGGTCGTCGACCAGCGCATCATGCCCGGAACGGGGGCGTTGTGGACGGTCCTGAACGGCAAACGAGGGCATCGCACCCTGGTCCACAACGCCCGCACGGGCAGACTACTCCGACACCTGGATCACGTCGGCCTCGCGCTTCCGCTGTCCGGCCTCCACCCCCTGCGCGTCGCCCTCTACACCGGCCAGGATCTCAGCTTCGAGGATGCCAGCGGCCACAAGGACACCTCCGCCGGCGCCCGTGGACCGGGCGTCGCCGACGTCGCGCTCTCGCCCGACGGCAAGGGGTTCGTGACGATCCGGCCGAACAGCCCGGAAGCGGCCCCACACCCCGTTCTCAGCCCCGCGACCTTTCGCAACGGGCCGCGACCCGATGTCCACCTGAACGAGCTGGATTGGAAGCCGAGCCTGACTCGGATTGTCGCCTTGCCCGAGCAGGCCATGTTCTTTGTCTCCGGCGCGTCGGGCCCCGGAATCACCCTCCTCGGCCTGCACGGGCCCGCCCTCATCGAGCGATGGCGGGCCTGGTCACCCGCCTTCGTCGTCATGCTCTCGGATGTGGATGGTCGCCACGTCGTCCTGATGGGCCTCGACGAGCACGCCTGCCTGCTCCGGCGGCTGGGCACCGATGAGCCCGATCTCCGCCTCGCCATGGAGCTCCGCGAGGTCGACGCCAAGGACATGAACCCCTTCGCGGGTGTGTTGACGTCCACCCCGCGTCCACCCGACGATGGGCCTCAACACCCCGCCCGGGCATTCCTGCAACACCTCGTCTGGGGCGATCACCTCCTCAGAGCCGGACGGTTCGAGGAGGCCGTGCACGTCCTCGACCACCCGGTCGTCTGGCGCCGCTTCGAGCTCCAGTCCCGGGCCCGCCTCGTCGAGGCCTGGCTGCCCCTCGATCCCCAGGAGCCAGCGCTGCAGTGGCGGCGGATGCTGGCGCTGACGGGCTTCGTCGCCATGCGGGCGGGTCAGGTGCCCTACGAGGTCAAGAACGTCCACGCCCTGCCGGGAGCGTGGACGGAGGAGGAGCTGGACGCGCTGGCGGGGCGGGTGTGCGAGGCGCTGGGGATGGAGCCCCTGAAGCGCTAGCCAGCGCGGAGGGTAGGCAGAGACGCCCCTCAGCGCCCGTCCGTACAGGCGTTCCCGGTGATCACCGAGGCCTGCGCATAGTAGTGCGCCTTCAGCGCGCGGTTGACGTTGTCATCCCCCCAGTTGTCCGACGCGGCGTAGTTGAACGACGACACACCGACATCCTCCAGGTAGGGCGCCGCCAGGGAGAGCGCCCAGCCGGCGTACTCGCCGTAGCTGAGATCGCCGCGAACGGCCAACAGCGCGTAGCTCTGGGCGTAGGAGGCGTAGAGGTAGGCGTAGTACGCATCGTCGTAGTCGGCGTAGGTCGCGTCTCCGGCGACGTAGTCGGCGTAGACGTGGCTGTAGAGGGTGTAGGCCTGGCTCTTGGCGTAGAAGGCCTGGAGGTAGGTGTTGGTACAGTTGCTGGTCCGCGCACCGTACAGAGCGGAGATGCCCGCGACATCGTCGCTCTCCAGGCTCCGGCCCGCCGAGGCCATGTAGGTGGGCCACATGGTCGCGGCGCTGACAGAGCTGTGTCCGAGGCCCAGGGCGTGGCCGAGCTCGTGGGTCATGACGGCGTCGAGGTCGAGGGGCTGGGCGGTGGAGGTGCGGGTGGACCGGGTCCAGGTCTCGGCGTCGTCGAAGTGCAGGTAGCCGTAGGTCGGGGCGAAGGCGTGGGCGAGGGTGCCGCCGCGGCCGTCGAAGCTGCTGGAGTCGCCCGCCCAGTCCCAGTCCCAGTGGTAGCCGGTGTGGAAGCCGATCCGGATGTTGGCCGAGCTGCAGGAGGACTTGCGCTCGAGGTAGAGGCCGGAGCTCCCTCCCCACTGGGCCGCGGCGAAGCTGGCGGCGAACAGCACCTCGGCATTGTCCATATCACTGGTTCCGTCCTCGTCGGCCTCGAAGCACCAGGTCACCGTCGAGCTGCCCCAGGTGCTGAGGCCGAGCGTGCTCCAGGGAGGGGCCTCGCCGGGCAGGTCGAGCTCATCGAGGTCCGGGACCTGCATGCCGTCGTCGATGCGGGGGCCGCCCTCGACCGGCGCCAGGTCGAAGCGCGCCCGCAGCTCGGCGAGGTCGCCCTCGGTGGGCCGATCGACCAGGCTGTCGTCGAGCAGGCCTTCCAGGCGCACGAGCCGGGCCTCCTCGATGGCCTGGACGGCCTCGACCAGGGCCTCGGGGTCGTGCGAGAGCCTGGCTTCCAGGGCCTGCACCTCGGCGAGGTCCTGCTCCAGCTCGGCGGCGACGGCGGTGACCTGCTCCAGGGTGAGGTTGTCGCTGATGCGCACGGGGCCTCGCTCCACGGCGCCATCCTCGTCCAGCAGGGGGGCGGGCCCGACCTGGCAGGCGCTGAGGACCAGGGCGAGCAGGGAGAGGGTCGAGGGGAGGATGTTGAGGGGTCGAGTCATGGGGATCTCCAGTGGGGGCCGCTGCCCCGGGGGGGTGGTGAAGCCGGCGTCCTGCCGACACTCCCAAGCTATGGGTCGCCCTGTGACCGGACATGACCGCTGGTTGACCAGTCGCTGACCGGTCGCTGATCATCCAGAGCAGCCCCGGAGCGAGCGCCGCGCTAGGCTGCCCCATGACCGCCCCCCGCCACCGCTTCGGCCCCTTCGAGCTGCGCGAAGACGAGCACCTCCTGCTGCGCGACGGGGTGGAGGTCCCGCTGCAACCAGCGGCCTTCGAGCTGCTCGTCTTCTTCGTCCGGCGGCCCGGCCGGCTGCTGAGCCGGGACGAGCTCCTGCGCGAGGCATGGTCCGTCCACGTCTCCGACCAGTCCCTCAGCCAGATGGTGCGCAGGGTGCGGGTGGCCCTGGACGACGACTCGGGCACACCCGTATGGCTGGAGACGGTGCGCGGCCGGGGCTACCGCTTTCGAGGGCCGCAGGAGGCGACTCCGCCCAGCTCGCCGCCCTCTGTCTTCGCCGATGGTCCGACCCTGATGGGACGTGAGGTCGAGCTCGACGCTCTCCGTCAGGCCCTGACCGAGCACAGGCTGGTCACGGTGCTCGGACCCGGTGGCATCGGCAAGACCTGCCTGGCCCGCCGCTTCGCCTCGCAGTGGGGCGAGCGAGCGTGGTGGTGCGAGCTGCAGGCCGTCCGCGACGCTTCAGGCGTCGTACACGCCCTCTGGTCGGGGCGAGGCCTGGGAGGCGGCGCCGGCAGCGACCCCATCGGCGAGCTCGCGGGGATCCTCGGCAGTGATCTGCTCGTGCTGGACAACGTCGAGCAGGTCCTGGGCGAGGTCCGCTCGCTCGTCGAGCGCCTGCTCGCCGAGGCTCCGCGCGCGCGCATCCTGTTGACCAGCAGGGCCCGGCTCGGGCTCGCCGCCGAGCGCTGCCTGGAGCTGGGACCGCTGCCCGATGAGCAGGCCATCGCCCTGCTCCGCGAGCGGGCCGAGGCTGTACGCCTGGGGCTCGGACGGATCGAGCCCGCGGTGGCCTCTGCCATCGTGAGCAGACTCGGCGGCATCCCCCTCGCCCTGGTCCTGGCCGCTCCCGGCCTGCTGCTGATGTCCGCCTCCGAGCTGCGAGACCGACTGGCCGAGCCTGGGCTCTCCCTCCTGGGCGCCGGGGAGGCCACGGACCGCAGCGCCTCCCTGTCCGCGAGCATCCGCTGGGGCTACGAGCTGCTCCCCATCGAGGCCCAGCGCGCGGCGGCGCGGTGCTCTGTCTTCCGAGGGCCCTTCGGCCTGGAGGCTGCCGCGGCGGTCCTCGACCTCCCGGATCTGGTTGTTTCGCTCACCACCCTGCGCGACCGGAGCCTGCTCCACGAGGTCTCCGGCCCGGGGCCCCGGCGGCTGGCCATCCTGGAGCCGGTGCGCGCCTGGCTCGAAGCGCGACTGGCCGAGGACGGAGCGCTGGCCGAGGTTCGGGCGCGCCACGCCCGCTACTACGCGGCCGCCTGGGAGGAGGAGGAGCGAGCCGACCGCCACGTCGCCGAGCTCGAGGATCTGCGCGCAGCCTGGCAGAACGCACCCGATCCTCTGACCCGGGCCCGGATCGCCCCGGTCTTCGCCCACGCAGCCTCGGAGCGGGTCGGACCCGGCGGGCTCGTGCGCACCCTGGACGAGGCCGTGGCCACCGCCGGGGACCAGGGCGACGACCGACTGTTGGCCGCCCTGCTCTGTCAGCGTGGCTGGATCCGCGGCCTGGAGCTGGGCCAGCAACAGGCAGCCCAGGAAGATCTTCGCCTCGCTCGTGACCTCGGACGCAGCGTCGGCGCGGCGCGCATCGAGGCGCGGGCCCTCAGCCATCTGGGGGTCGTAACACAATACAGCGGCCAGGTTCGCGACAGCCTCGCCATCCAGGCCGAGGCCGTCGCCCTCTGTCGTGCCGCGGCCTGGCCCTGGGGCCTGGTGCGAGCGCTGGCCGGGCTGGGCCACGCCCTGTGGAAGGGCGGCGATGTCGAGCCCGCCCTCACAGTCCTCCGCGAGGCCGTCGACCTCGCCGCCGAACACGGCGTAGACCGCTGGCACGCCTTCGCCCTCTGCCAGCTCGCCGATATCGCCTACGCCCGGGGTGACATCGCCACCCACGATCTGCTCTCCCGGGATCTGCAGAGGCTGGCCTCCAGCAGCGAGGACCGAAAGGGCCGCCGCTGGGCGGATGAGCTGGCCTCACGCAACGCCCTCGCCCACGGTCGCTTCGACGAAGCCGAGCATCACGCACAGTCCGCGCTCCAGGCCAGCGCCGGGTCCGCCCGCCGGGGCGCCCTGATGCGCCTCGTCAACGCGCTGTTGGCCCGGGGCGAGCTGCACGGCGCCCTGCCCATCCTCGCCGAGGCCGAGGTGCTGGCCCGCAAGACCGCCCAGCGCGACCACCTGGGCTGGGTCCTCGAGGTCCGCTGCGCCCTCGACGCCGCGCTGGGCGAGTTCGCACGGGCCCGCGAGCGCGCCGAGGAGCTGCGCGGCCTCGTGGAGGGAGCCGACCCATCGGACCGGGTGCAGGTGGACAGTCAGCTGGTTCTGTACGCATTGCTCGCCGGCGAGGTGCCAGCGCCGCTGCCGGCTCAGGACGGTGCGGGGCTGCGGGACGCCGCGCGGCGGGTCCTGGCCCTCGCGCAGGTCGCGCAGGCGCGCGCGGAGGGGCGGCGGTCGCCTGTGGCGGAGAGGGAGGCCGCGCCGCGGGCGGGGGAGCCGCCGTTCATCGCGTTGTTGCGGCAGGCGGTAGAGGGGGTGGGGGTGGCGCTCAGACGCCCAACCAGTTGATGGAGTCGGGGTTGATCATCTCGCAGACCGAGACCAGCGACCGCAAGGCGCGTGCCATGACCAGGCCCTCGGAGATGTCCTCGTTGATGTGGCTGAGCAGGGCTTAAAAGTCTTCTTCGGACCCTACCAGGACACCCCCGCCGCCCGGAGCAATCGTGCTGGTCATGATCAAGAAGTGGGCCCCCTGCGGCAAGCCGCGGAGGTCGCAGACGGCGGAGTACTGGGCTTTGGTGAGGGTGAGGGTCATGGGGATCTCAGGGGGTGGTGAGCACGGGCGCGCGTGGGGAAGACTACCACTCGGCGCGAGCGCGCGGTCGTCCTTCGGGCTACCTCCATGGATGACGGCCAGGTCCGACCACGGTAGCGGACACCACTCCCCGGCGCTACCCTGGCAGGAGCGCAGGAGGCTCGAATGGCGACTACACACCCCATGTTGATGCTGTGGTTGTTTGCGATGCTCCCCGCCCGCGCCCAAGGCGCCGAGCCCGACGAGGCCCCCGCCCCACCTGCCAACATCCTGCTCTTCAACACCGGGGGAGGCGTCGGAGCGGATCCTTACACGGTGTGCAGGAGCATAGAGGAGACGAGCCTGGGCAGCGTCACATACGACGAATGTCGGACCTTCAGCCCTGTCCGGCCATGGTCCGTCGCGTTCGAGTCCGCCTGGCAGCACGGACGAGGCCGGCGAGTCTGGGACCTGCGTCTCAACGTCGCCATCCCGCTGCGCTGGACCGAGGGGGACCTCGATCTGACCCCCCTCACCGCAACGGTCAAGCTCGGTGGAGCCTGGTGGCTGGGCCCCGCAGGGCGTTCTCAACTCCACCTTCACCTGCACCTCCTCTATTTGTTCGTCCCTGGTGGTTCCGTCGCCGTTTCGCATCAATGGCCTCTGACCGACACGACCGCCCTCTGGGGCGAGGTTGGGGTCGATGTCCAGGGCGCCGCCTATCCGAGGTGGGCCAGCGGGAACCTGCGCCTGGGCCTCTCCATGGCCCTGCCGGATGCGCGCGGTCAGCGCTCTCCAAAGCTCACAAAGACGGCGAATGACTTCAGCGAGGCTCCCGGCGACGCAACCGGCCCCGCGTCACTATCGGTACCAGCCCGAGCGCCTGGCCTCGGCATGGGCGTGGACGCAGGCATCGTCTGGCACAACACCTGTTCCATCCATGACTCCAGCGGTGTTGACGAGGACTGCGGCACCCGGCCAATGCCTCGTCCGCTTGGGCTGGGGTTCGAGCTGCGGCGGTTTCGGTCCGGAGGCGGGCCGGTCCACCTGGACCTCCGCGTGGAGCTTATCGGTGCCCTGGCCCCCCTGGAGGTACAGGACAGGGAACCCACCTGGCTGCCCGTGATCGTCTCGCCAAAGGCGGGTGTGCAGGTTCGTCTGACTCCGGACGAACGGACCCATGTCTCGGTGCTCTACCAGACCGCCTACCTCGTGGTCCCTGGCGGCACCATGGTCGCCACCCGGCTGTGGCCCACCCGCGGTCGACACTGGATCTACGCCGAGACCGAGCTCAACGTCCTTGGCAAGGTCCTTCACCGTTGGGTGAGCGTGGGGGGTCGGGTGGGCCTGCTGCTGCCCCAGCGCAAGACTCAAGTGACACGTGACAAGTCCTGACCCCTCTTGTTGCGACGGTAAATGGCTCGGGTTACCGTCACCCGCATGAACGAGGACCTGCCGCTGCTGGGCGAACCGTCGGCAATCGAGCTCGCCAACACCTGGTATGGGGAGGGCGCGCACGACTTCCTCGCGGACCCCGAGGTCGCTCGGCGATGGGCGACCTGTGTGCTCGGCGAAGGGTTGGAGATCGACGTGGCCGACCTGCGGGCGCTGCGTGGGGCCGTCCGGAGGTTGATCGCCTCGCAGATGAGCGGCTCGGCCTTCGATCCGGCCGCGACAGCCCTCGTGAACGCCCATGCAGCCCACGCCTGCGCCCACCTCTCCCTGGTGATCGAGGGAGCTTCGGCGTCGAGCCGGGTCGGGTACCGCGGAGGCGCGGCGGCCCGGCTGGCCACCTCCTGCATCGAGGTGCTCACCGGTCCGGACCCGATTCGGCGCTGCGAGGGTCCCGGGTGCACGATGTTCTTCGTTCAGGATCACGGACGCCGTCGTTTCTGCCACGACGGCTGCAGTCACCGCGCGCGCCAGCGCCGCTACTCCCGGAGTCGCCGATGAACCTGTTCTATGGAGAGCTGGCCCCCTGGTGGCCGCTGCTCTCGCCGATCGAGGAGTACGCCGACGAGGCCGCCGCCTTCATCGCCACCATCGAGGGACGGCGCCCTCATGCCCGCACCCTCCTCGAGCTGGGTTGCGGAGGCGGGCACATCGCCTGGTACCTGAAGGCCCGCTTCGACTGTACGCTCACCGATCTGAGCCCGGGGATGGTGGAGGTCAGCCGGATCCGGAACCCCGAGTGTGCCCACGCCGTGGGCGATATGCGCGACATCGAGCTCGGCCGCACCTTCGAGGTGGTCTTCGTCCACGACGCGATCGAGTACATGAAGACCGAGCAGGAGCTCGCCGCGGCGTTCGTCACGGCCTACCACCACCTCGCACCTGGTGGCCTCGCGCTGTTCGTCCCGGACTGCGTCGCTGAGCGCCACGAAGGGGGGACCGAGGCCGGGGGCTCCGACGCCCCGGACGGTCGCGCCGCCCGCTACCTGGAGTGGAACGAAGACGTCGAGCCGGCGAGCACCCTCGCCGTCACCCACTACAGCTTCCTGCTGCGCGAGGCCGACGGAACGGTCTACACCCGCTACGAACGGCACGAGCTGGGGCTCTTTCCCCAGGCGACCTGGGTTCGCCTGCTCGAAGCGGCAGGGTTCAACGTGGAGATCGTAGAGGAGCAGACCGACGACGATCGCAGCCCCCGCCTGTTCTTCATCGGCCACAAGCCGGAGGCCCCATGACCGCACGAGCAGAGATCCGCGACCAGCTCCTCGCTCTCGGTGTGTGCCCCGGCGACGTGGTGATGACCCACGCAAGCCTGCGCAAGCTCGGCCCTGTGGACGGCGGCGCCGCCGGCCTGATCGAAGCCCAGCTCGCGGCGGTCGGTCCAACGGGGACCTTGTTGATGGTCCTGAGTGCCATCGAGGACCAGCCCTTCGACGCTCAACGCTCCCCGGTGGACATCGCAGATATGGGCGTTCTGGCCGAGGTCTTCCGCACCTTCCCCGGCGTGCAGGTCAACGACCACCCCGCCGATCGTTTCGCCGCGATCGGCCCGGCAGCCCAGGCACTGCTGCACCCCTCACCGCTGCACGACTACCACGGTCCCGGCTCGGTCCTGGAGCGACTCACCGCGATGGGCGGGAAGGTGCTTCGGCTGGGCGCCAACCCGGACACCGTCACGCTGACCCACTATGCGGAGTACCTCGCCGAGGTGCCCGACAAGATCCGCGTGCGACGACGGTATGTGCGCGCGGACACGGGGGAGCTGTGGATCGAGAGCCTCGACGACAACGAAGGCATCGCCGTCTGGCCACTCGGAGACTACTTTCCGCAGATCCTGCTCGACTACCTCGCGTCCGGTGCCGCTCGAGTCGGCCCGGTCGGTCGATGCACGGCCGAGCTGCTCGACGCGAAGGACTTTGTAGCCTTTGCGGTCGCCTGGATGAACGCCCAGCTCGCCCCGCCGCGCTCGGAGGCATGAGGTGCCGAACCCAGGACCCATCCTCGTCACCGGCGCGGCGGGCAACGTCGGCCAGCACGTCGTCGCCTCCCTCGTCCAGCGCGGCATCCCGGTGGTGGCGGCCGGCTCGGATCCGACCCGGATCCGCGCACGATACCGGGACAGGGTCACCGCAACCCGCCTCGACTTCCTGGACCGCGGCACCTGGCCCGAGGCGCTCGCGGGCGCCGCCCATATGTTCCTGATGCGGCCGCCCGCCATCGCCGATGTCCAGAGGAGCCTGAACCCCTTCGTCGACTTCGCCCGCGAGCAAGGAGTCGACCACGTCGTCTTCCTCTCCGTCGCCGGGGCCGGCGAGAACACGATCGTCCCCCATCGCAAGGTCGAGGACCACCTGCGCGCTCGCGGCGAGCGCTTCACCAACCTGCGCCCGGGCTTCTTCGCCCAGAACCTGGAGTCGGCCTATCGGCAGGACATCATCAAGGACGATCGCATCTACGTACCCGCCGGTCGCAGTCAGCCCGTCAACTGGATCGACGCCCGCGACATCGCCGAGGTGGCGGCGCTGATCCTCTCCGAACCCGTGCCGCATCGAGGGCTGAGCTACACCCTCGCCGGACCAGGGGCGGTCCCGTGGTCCGAGGTGGTCGACGCGCTCAGCTCGGCGCTCGGCCGGCCCATTCGGTACGAGGCGGCCTCGGTGCTCGGCTATATGTGGCATCTCTCCCGCCGTGGGCTCCCCTGGGGGGCGGTCATGGTGCAGACGGTGCTGCACGTCCTGCTGCGGTTCGGGCAGGGGGCGACCGAGGACCCGACGCTGGAGCGGCTGCTGGGGCGGCCCGGAGGCAGCATCGGAGCGTACGTGGCGGAGAACGCGGGGGTGTGGGCGAAGCCGGGGGGAAGGAATACGGACACCTGTCCTGATCCGCCGCACTTCCATCACCCCCGCACACAACATGACTGAGCCGACAACCATGAACGCCTGGTGCCAGACCCTCGGAATCACCCCGCCGAAGCTCGAAGCGGTCGTCGGCCACCGCGAGGCGAACACCTTCTCGCTCCTGCTCGTGGCGCTCCTCGAGCGCGGCGAACCGATGATCCTGCCCGATGTGGCCGCCCGCTTCGAGGCGGCCGGCATCGCCGAGCGCTCTCGTTCGCTGCTCTCGCTGCAGCGCTGCAAGCCTGGGCGGCCACCGGTCTACCGCGTCGGCGACCTCTACCACCTGGATCCGCACGACCCCGAGCTCGACCTCTGGGCCTTCCGGCTTGACCTCCGCCCGCCGAAGTTCGCTCGGCCTCCTGTCCCGGCGGTCGAGCCGACGCCCGTCGTCGACCCCGACGCCGCGCTCACCCCGGCCGAGCTCGACCTGGCCTGGAAGGACGCCAGCCTCACCTCCTGGTCGGCGCAGCGCCTCGCGCTCGCCGTGCTCGATGCATTCGGGGGGCCGCGCGCGCCGGCCGAGGTCGTAGCGGCCGTCACCGAGCGGACGAAGTGGCATCGGCTCACGGTGGACCCGGTCGGCTTTCGGCGCCGCAACAGCGCCGTGGAGGTCCTCCCGGACGGACGCTGGTCGATCGCTGAGGATGCGGGTCAGGCCCTGAGCTCGGCGCGTGCGGCCGTGCGCGACCGGGTAGCCCAGGCGAACCAGCGTACGGCGATGTACTCGACCCCCGAGGATCGCGAACAGAGGCGGGCCGAGTCGGAGCGGGTTCGCGCTGCGCACGGCGCCCGGCTCGCACGCATGTCGCGCGCGCTGATTGTCGCATTCCCACCGGACCGCCCCCAGGCCGCGGCCCTCCTCGACGTCACCGCGCACCAGATCACGACCTTCGTCGGCGACGAGCTCCCCGCGCTGCGCGCTCGCCTCGCCTGCTACGACATCATCGGCGGGGTAGACGTGCGTGGGCTGCTTCGCGCGCTCGAGGTCGAGCCGGGCGCGCGACGCCTCGCCGAGCTCGGCCCCCCGCAGAAGACCAAGCGGCTCAACCGGAGTAATCGGACGTTGCACATCACGACCGCGATGCTGGTCCAGACCTCCTGCGGCATCGACAGACCCTTCACGGAGGAAGAGAAGCTGGCCCGCACCCTCGAAAGAGGGCAGCTTACGAAGCTGCGCTCCGGGTTGGAGAAGGACCTCCAATCCCTCCACGCGCTCTACGAGTATGGTCGGCTGCACGGGTATGTCTGTCTGCGGTGGGGCCGACTCGACGAGCGCTTCCCGGCCAGCTGGGCTCACCCCGACGAGCCTCGACTCCATGATCTGAAGAAGACCGCCCTCGCCTTGGATGTGCCCCTCGAGCTCGTGGTTGGCAGCGCGCCAGGCTGGGAGGAGCCCTGGGCGCGCCTCCGCCTCGCTCACGTGGAGCGCGGCCGGGACCCTTGGGAGCTGTGGCTCGTCGACGAGGACGGCACCCCGATCGACGACCCCGACGTGCAGCGGGCGCGGCTGACCGTGGTGTTCCACTGAGCGCAGGTTCAGCCGCGGTGGGCTACGCTCCGCCCATGAGCACCGACCATCCCTACCCCCCCTGCGTCGCCTGCGGCAGCACCTCCTTCGACAGCTTCCCCAACGTGGGCCTGGCGGTCCACCAGCAGGTGCCCGTGCGCTCAAGCATGGGCCGCCGAGAGGTGGGGACCTGGTGGCACACGCTCGTCGTCTGCTCGGACTGCGGCCGGACCGATGTCTACACCACCAACACGGCCGAGCTGAGGACCATCGTCCCCAACGCGACGCGCTTCCGCGCGGTCCCTTCCTGAACGGTCCGCCACGCATGCCGCCCAGAACCGACGAACCCAACCGGGACCTCGACCGCGTCATCGTCGACGTGCTGGCGCTGATGGTCGAGCCCACCCCGCGCTCCATGGTGGCCCGGGCGATCTCCAGCGCGAGCCTGTGCCGATCGGTCAGGCTGCCCGAGCTCCATGCGCGACTCCAGGCCCTCGCGGAGGCCGGCGCTCTCGTCAGCGCGGGGGACTCCTGGACAGTGACCCCCGAGCTGCGCCACAGCGTCACGCTCGAGCTCGCCCGCCGCGGGGAGCTGGAGCGCGTCGCCACGGGGGTCCGCACCGCGCGGCCGGCGAAGATCAGCTACACTTCTCCGCACGGCGGCTGGTGGGACATCCTGCGCGAGCTGCGCTTCTCGCTGTACGCAGGGCGCTGGGAGCAGCTCCGCGAGGGCCTGCCCAAGCTGGCCGACCCGTGGCCCGCCCTCGCCGAGGGCGTCGACCCGGACTGGCTCGACCAGCTCCCGGCCGACCTCCTGGCCGACGCCGCCGCAAAGATCGTCGAAGACGCGACCTCTCATCTGCGCCCATGCCCGCTCTGGATGGCCCGACTCGAGGCCATTCCGCCGGCAACCCTGGACGACAACCAACACCACACGCTCGTTGGCCGCCTGATCCTGGAGGGTCGCCTCGACCACGCCAGCTGGCTGGCGACATCACGCCGCTCCGTACAGTCCTCGGTTGACCTCGCCTGGTTGCAGCTGCTCCGCGGTGACGCCGCCGGCGCGGCGGAGGAGTGGGAGCTCGCCTTGAAGGCCTTCTTGAAGGAATCCGGTCGCCGGGCTCGCTTCTTCCCCGATCGGGCTGGCCTCTTCTTCATCGTCGCGCTCCTGGCGACCGGTCGGCTGGAGCGAGCGCAGGCGCTGGCTGCGGTCGGTGAGGCCCGGGGGGTGAGCGCCGTCCCGAATGGCCACGCGGTCCTCTCCTGGCTCGCGCGCTCGCTGCACTCGCCGAATGTCGACGGGTGGCTGTGCCCAAGCCCGTCGGCGGGCTGGGATGCGGTCGAAGTGTTGATTCATGCGCTGGCGCAGCAGTGGATGGGGCGGCCGGTGCCCGATCTGACGCGACCGATCGCGGAGGCAGAGGCGGCCGGCCTGGGGTGGTTGGCGGCACAGCTCGCACGGTGTGCGGGCGCCAGGAAGAAGCCGGTGGGGATTGATCTGTCGACCTTGCTGCGGCGACCCGACCGGGTCAGCCAGGCGCTGGCGGCGCTGGAGGCGCTCGTCGAGACCAAGGGCGAGGGCGAAGCTGCCGTCAAGGCGCCCGCGGAGCCGGATGTCCGGCTGGTCTGGGTCATCACCCACACCGCCCATTGGACCATGCTCGAGCCCCGCGAGCAGGTGCGATCCAAGGGCAGGTGGTCCAAGGGGCGTCCGGTCGCGCTGAAGCGGCTGGCGGCCGAGGCGTCGCAGCTCCCGCACCTGAGCGCCGCCGATCGTGTGGCCTGCGCGCTGATCCGCGAGGAGGTCTCGGGCGGTCGCTACCGCCAGGTCAGCTACCACCTCGACGCCGAGCGGGCCCTGCTGGTGCTCGGCGGCGAGGCCCACCTCGTCGTCGAACAAGGCGCCGAGCTCGTCCCCGCCCAGGTGAAGCCCGCGACGCCACGGCTCTCAGCGAGACGTGAGGGCGACCGGATCGAGCTCTCGCTCAGGCCCTCGCCCGTCGCCAAGGAGGACGCGCGCCTGGTACCGGCCGGCCCGACCTCCTTCGAGCTGTTCCGCTTCGATCCGCTCCACCACGACATCGCCAGGATCCTGGGGAGGACGCCGCTGCAGGTCCCGCAGAGCGAGGAGCCGCGGGTGAAGGCGCTGCTCAGGGCGCTCGGCGGGCGGGTGCAGACAGAGGCGGAGCTGCCGTAGGAACCGCGGGTGCCTCGGGCCGGAGCGTCTCCCGCATGCGCACGGCGATCACCACGCCCGAGGCGAAGGTCAGCCCGGCGATGGTGAGCGTGGCGGCCGAGAGCCCGAAGGCGTCGGCGACGATGCCGGCCAGCAGCGCGCCGACGGCGTAGCCCATGTCCCGCCACAGGCGATACACGCCGACCGCGGAGGCCCGCCAGCTCGGGTGGGCGACGTCACCGATGGCCGCCAGCAGGGTCGGGTAGACCATCGCGGTCCCCAGCCCGAGCAGCGCCGCGCCGGAAGCGAACATGGCGAAGCTCGCGCCCAGGGCGATGACCACGATGCCCGCTGCCTGCGTCCACATCCCGGCGACGATCAGACCTTTGCGGCCGACGCGGTCGGACCAGGCCCCGGTGACGAGCTGCGCGAGGCCCCAGACGGCCGGGTAGATCGCCGCGAGCGCGCCGATCTCGGCGATCGACATGCTGGCGGCGGCGAACAGCAGCGGGAACAGCCCCCAGGCCATGCCGTCGTTGAGGTTGTTGACCAGGCCCGCCTGGCTCACCGAGGACAGATCGGGATCGGTGAAGCTGGTTCGGGTGATGACCTCGCGCTGGGTGAGGGTGTCCTGCGCCGCGGTGCCCGCGAGCTTCGACTCGTGGTTGACGTGATGCAGCGTCTCCTTGACCGCGAAGACCGAGAGCAGGGTGCCGAGGAGCACGAAGCCGACGCCGAGGAAGAAGGGCTGGGGTCGCAGGCCGACCTCGGCCGCGATGAAGC
This sequence comes from Deltaproteobacteria bacterium UBA2385, assembly GCA_002343455.1. Taxonomy (GTDB): domain Bacteria; phylum Myxococcota_A; class UBA796; order UBA796; family UBA2385; genus UBA2385. Next base: position 31,287 of record DDSR01000127.1, read on the forward strand.
CGGTCGCCAGCGCCGACAGCGCCACCGCGAAGTAGCCGGCGAACTCGTTGAGCCCCATCGCCAGCCCGCGGTTCTTCGGGCCGGCCAGGTCGATCTTCATGTTGACCGTCGTCGACCAGGTGAGCCCCTGGCTGACGCCCAGCAGGGCGTTGGCCGCCAGGATCCACGCCCAGGAGGGCGCCCACATCAGCAGGAAGGGCACCGGCGCGGCGACGAGCCAGCCAGCGACCAGGACGTGCTTGCGCCCGAAACGATCGGACCACCGACCGGCGAAGTAGTTGGTCAGCGCCTTGCTCACGCCGAAGACGACGATGAAGGAGAGGATCGCCGTGCGCGCCGCGAGGTGGAGCTCGCCCTCGGCGATGGCCGGCAGGATGCTGCGCTCCATGCCGATCATCGCCCCGACGAAGGCGTTGACGAGGACCAGCAACGAGAACTGCGCTGCGTTCTCGCGCAGGCCGAGCCGGATGGCGGGCGCGCTCACGCGGGGCCCCCGGCGGCGTCGAAGCTGTGGACCGAGACGTCGCTGCGGCGGGCGTCGAAGCCGAGCTCGCGCAGGCGCCGGACGGCCTCGGCCGAGAGCGTGCAGAAGGGCCCCCGGCAGTAGGCGACGATGGCGCGGTCCCGAGGGAGCTCGCCCAGCCGCGACTCGAGCTGCGCCAGCGGCACCGAGCGGGCGCCGGGCAGGTGGCCGGCGGCGAACTCCGGCTCGGGCCGGACGTCGAGCAGCAGGACCTCGCCCGCGCGCAGCCGCTGCACCAGCGTGTCCCGGTCGACCGCCTCCAGGCCCGCCGGGTCGTCAAAGAATCCTCGGCGGAGCTCCTCCAGCTCGGCCCGGTGCCGCTCCGCGACCGCCTGGAGCTGCACGAGGAGCAGGGCGACATCGACGCCCACGAGCGCGTAGACGATGTGCAGGCCGTCGCGCCTCGCGGTGACGAGCTGAGCGCGCCTGAGCGCCTGCAGGTGGTGCGAGGTGTTCGCCACCGACTGCGCGATCTCGCCGGCGAGCACCTCCACCGTGCGCGGCGCCTGGGCCAGCAGCTCCAGGATCTCGAGCCGCGCCGGGCTGGCCAGGGCCTTGCCGACCTCGGCGAGCTGGGCGTAGGCGGCGTTCTTGAAGGAGCGGGAGGGGGAGGGCATCGCGGGGGCCTTGGAGGGAGTATTCAAGTGGATGTTTGAATACTCACCTCAAGGGAAGGAGTCAACCGGCCACCGGCGACCAGGAGCAGAGGCGACGATGCCAGCGCGATAGATCGGCCCCTTGGAGGAGCCATACCCGCGCCCGACGCTCGCCTCGACCTCTCCCTCCTCGGCCTGCCCGAGCGGCTGCGCCTGTTCTCCTGGGCCAGCGCCGACCGTCGGCTGGCCTACCTGGCCCTGCTTCGGGCCATCGGGCGAGGTCAGGAGGCCAACCAGCTCCGCATGCGGACGGAGGAGCTGCCCATGCGCCTGGAGGCTGTCGATCCCGAGGGCCACGCCCCGCGTGACGCGGAGGGGCTGCGCGCCCTGCTCGACCAGCTCGTCGACTGGGGCGTGCTCGATCGCAGCCAGGACGGCAGCCGGGCGCGGACGGTCGCCGAGTACCGTCGTCGCTCCAGCGTCTATCACCTGACCAGCTTGGGGTACGAGGCCTGGCGGGCGGTGGAGCGGGTGCTGGCGGCCACCCCGGACCAGGCTGAGCTGCGTCGCCTCGCCCTGCCGACGATCCACCGGGCCTTGCTGGCCCTGGCCAAGGCCAACGTCGAGGGGGACGGCCCCGCCGTCGCCGAGCAGCTCCAGCTCGTCCACGATCGCCTCACCGACATGGCCGAGCGGGCCCGCCGCTTCTACCTGGTCGTCGACGAGCTGGCCCGCAGCCACGAGGCCCGGCCCGAGCGCTTCCTGGAGCACAAGGACCGCTTGCTGGACCACCTCTCGGGCTTCGTCTCCGAGCTGCAGCGCCACCGCCCCGCCCTCGCGGCGGCCGTGCGCGCGGTCCGCGAGACCGGCGTCGCCCTGCTGATCGAGCGGGCCGCGGCCGCCGAGGGCAGCGCCTTCACCTCGCCGGCCGAACGCCGCGCCGTGCTGGCCGAGCACTGGGCCGGGATCGAGCGCTGGCTGCTCGCGGGCCCCGACGGGGTCTCCGAGGCCGCCTTGTTGGAGAGCCACTCCCTGGCGGCCATCGCAGATCTCGCGGCCCTGCTCCGGCGCGTGGTCGAGGCGGGCTCGGCGGGCCTCGGCCGGCGCAGCGCCCTCCGCCAGGCGGCCAGCTGGGTGTGGGCCTGCCCCGAGGAGGCCCACGCCCACGCCCTCTCCTCGGCACTGCTCGACCTCTCCCGGCCACGCCACCTCGCCGTCGCCCTGGCGGATCCCGAGGCCGAGCCGCCCAGCCGCTCCTGGTGGAGCGCCGAGCCCGCCCCTGTCAGCGCCACCTTGCGGCTGCACGGCAAGAACCCCAGCCCCGGTCGGCCTCAGCCCGTTCGCAGCTCTCCCGGCACCCAGCGCCTGGCTGAGGAGCGCCTCGCTCAGCGCCGAGCCGCCCTCGAGGCCGCCCGCGCCGGCCTGCTGCAGCGCTTTCCAGCCCGCCAGGCCCTCGACGCCGACCAGCTCCGCCTGCTGCTCTCCCTGCTCTCGGGCACCCTGCGCCAGCGATCGCCCACCCCCGGCCCGGACGGGCTCCTGGCCCGCGCCACCCTCTCCGGCGTTCGGGTCTCGATCTACCGCGACCCGAAGGGCAGCCGGATCCCCAGCGACGCCGGCAGCCTCGCCCTGCCCGCGGCCCGCGTCGAGCTGGAGGCGATGTGATCCTGGCCGCCCTGCCCGATGTGCACCTGGGTGATCTCCAGCAAGGGGCGCGAGCCCTTCTCCGGAGCGGGGTGCTCACCGCCCGCGACGGACAGGACCTGGCGCGGGTGCGCCGCTTCCACCCTCAGCTCGACGCCGCCTTCTCCGCCCTCTGCGGCTACCGGGTCGTGCTCCGAGGCCAGGGGGCCCGGCTGGTCCGGGTCCGCGATCAGCTCGATCCCACCGCCGTCCTGCGCAGCAGCAGCGGCCGCCCCTTTGATCGGGACCGCCTCGCCCTGCTCTTCCTGGCCCTCTCCGAGCTCGACCGCTTCCCCCACCAGGTCGCCCTCTCCGAGCTCGCCAGCGCCCTGCGCCGGGCCTCCCTGGACCTGGGCGAGGGCCGCTTCGATCCCGATCAGCACAGCAACCGCCGGGCCTTCTGCGACGTCCTGGACAACCTGCAGGGGCTCGGCGTCTTGAGCTTGTGCGACGGTGGGACCGAATCCTGGGCACAGGATCCAGACCAGGGCGAGGCGCTGTTCGACGTCGATCACGACGCCGCCTCCCTCCTCTTCCGACCCCGCCTGGTCCTGGAGCGGCTCGCCTCTGTTCAGGACTTCCTCGTCCGCGACCCCGCCGGCCGCGACCCCGCCGGCCGCGACCCCGCCGGCCGCGACACCGCCGGGGGGCGGGATCCGCGAAGGCAGTCGCTGCGCCAGCGCGTGGCCCGCGCCCTCGTCGAGGCGCCGGTGGTGCTCTTCGACGACCTCGACGCCGACGCCGCCCAGTACCTCACCCTGGAGTGGCGCGGCCTCGCCGAGGACGTGGAGCGCCTGCTGGGCTGCCGGGTCGAGCGGCGCAAGGAAGGGGTCGCCCTGGTCGACACCGCGCCCGGCGGCCTGGGCGAGCGCTTCCCGCAGGGAGGCTCGGCGACCCACGTCGCCCTGCTCCTGGCCGAGCGCATCGCCCGCCAGGCCGCTGCCTCCACCACCGCGGGGGCCCCCACCCCGGCCAGCCGCAGCGAGCAGCTCCGCGCCGAGCTCGACCTCGCCCTGGATCTGCCCGGTCCGCCCCCCAGCCAGGTCGACGAGCCCCCGGGGCCCTTCCTGACCACCACCTGGCTCCTGCAGGTCGCCGCCCAGCTCTGCCAGGACTATGGCGCGGCCCTCAAGGCCGACCATCGCGCCGACGCCAGCGTGCTGCTGGAGGACGGCCTCGACCTCCTCCAGCGCTTCGACCTCGTCCGCTGCGTGCCCGGCGGTGTCGTCGCGACGCCGGCGCTGGCCCGCTACCGTCGGCCCGAGCTGATGGTGCCCGCCGGCGCCCAGGTCGCACTGTTCACACCCGCCGTGGAAGATCCCGCATGACACGTTTCCGACCGACCCGCGCCGGCATCGTCAACCTGTGGGACTACGCCCGCCAGGAGTTCCAGTTCCACAACGGCTGGCTGGTCCTCCGCGGCGCCAACGGCTCGGGAAAGACCAAGGCGCTGGAGGTCCTCTTCCCCTTCGTGCTCGATGGCCGCCTGGATCCGCGGCGGCTGGACCCCTTCAGCGGTCGAGAGCGCACCATGCGGGAGAACCTGCTCTACCGTGGCGACGAGAGCATGCTCGGCTACGCCTGGCTGGAGCTTCAGCGCCCCGATGCCGAAGGCCCGCGTACGGTGACGGTGGGCGTAGGCATGCGCGCCCAGAAGGCCCAGAGCGGCGTCGAGACCTGGTTCTTCGTGAGCGATCGCGGCCCCATCGGAGGCGACTGGGATGTGCTGGACGAGGAGGGCCGGCCGCGGACCCGAAGCTCCCTCGCCGAGCTGCTCGGAGCCGAAGCCGTGAGGCGGAAGGCCGAAGAGCACCGCCGGGCTGTGGACCAGGCCCTCTTTGGCCTGGGACCCGAGCGCTTCGAGGGCATGCTCGACCTGGTGCTGACCCTGCGCCGCCCCCAGCTGGCCAAGGACCTCGATCCCGACTCGCTGGAGGCGATCCTCCGGGAGGGCCTGCGCCCGGTCGACCCCGAGCTCGTCGCCCAGGCGGCCCGGGCCTTCGACGACCTGGAGGCCGGCCAGCGCGAGGTCCAGCAGCTCCGGGAGGCTGACGAGCTGGTCCAGCGATCGGCCGAGCAGTACCGCCGCTACCTGCGGACCATGGCCGCCGAGCGCTCCCGCGCGGTGATCGAAGCCGAGGACCAGGCCCAGCGGGCCCGCGCGGTCCTGGCCGAGGCCGCCGAACGCAAGGCGGCGGCTGAGCAGGCCGAGCAGGAGACCACCGGAGGACTAGCGGTGCTAGACCGCGTCCACTCCGACCTGGACGCCGATCTGCGCGCCTGCCAGGCCAGCGAGGCCTACCGGGCGGCGGGCACCCTCGACGACAAGCGCCGCCTCGTGGAGGACCGGCGCCAGGTCGCCGCCCTGGCCCAGGCCGAGCTCCAGCGCGCCATCCAGGACATGGCGCGCGCCACGCAGCGCCACAAGTCGACCCGGGGGACGCTGGCCGAGGCCCGGGTCGAGCTGCGGCGGGCGCTGGAGCTGGCCAACCAGGAGGCCGGCGCCGCCGGGATCCCCACCCTGGGCAGCGAGGACCTGGAGCAGATCCAGACCGCGAGCCGGGCCCGACTCCAAGCGCGGCGGGTCGAGCTGGACCGCTGCCGCAAGGCCCTCGACGGGTGGAGGCAGGCCGCGCAGGAGCGGGACCGGGCTGCCCGGAAGCGGACGGAGGCCGAGGATGCGGTGGAGAGCGCGCGGATCCGCCTCGGCGAGGCCGAGGCCGAGACCGGCCGGGCGCGGCAGGCGCTGCAGGAGGCGCTCGCTGGATGGTGGACCGCCCTGCCCGCCGAGCTGCTCGACCCGGCCGACCACGAGGCGCTCGGCGCGCTCGCCGCTGTCGAGGAGCCCGCTCCCCTGGGGCCCGCCCTCCAGCAGCGGCTGGCCTCGCGCCGGGAGGAGCTGGCCGCCGCCGAGCAGGATCTCGTGCACCAGCTCGGCGTCCTCGACCGCGAGCGGGCCACCCTCGTCGAGGAGCGAGCCCGGATCGCCGCCGAACAGGACGACGCCCCTCCAGCACCGCCTCGTCGGGAGACCGATCGCGCCGACCAGCTCGGCGCGCCCCTCTGGCGGCTGGTGCGCTTCCGCGAGGGGGTGTCGACGGAGGTGGGCGCCGCCGTCGAGGCCGCCCTGGAGGCCGCCGGGCTCCTCGACGCCTGGGTCCAGCCCCAGCCCGGCGAGCCGGGGGCGCGGGACAGCTTCCTCTCCCCCGGACCGCCCCTCTCCGACCACCTGGGCAGCCTGCTGGAGCCCGAGACGGCCTTCCCTGGCCCGCCGCCGGTCGACCTCGCCCGCACCGAGGCGGTGCTGGCCAGCATTGGCCTCGCCAGCGCCGGCCAGGGGGAGGGCGAGACCTCGGTCGGCAGCGACGGCTCCTTCCACCTCAGCCTGCTGAGCGGGGCGGCTGGGGCTTCGGCGGCCCGCTACATCGGCGCCTCGACCCGGGAGGCCCGGCGCCGTCAGCGCCTCGCGGTCCTCGACGAGCGGCTCTCCGACCTCGCGCTGGAGAGGACCGCGCTCGAGGCCCGGTGCCAGGCCCTCGCCGAGCGGAAGGCTGCCTGGCAGCGAGCGGTCCAGGCGCTGCCCGCGGTCGAGCCCGTGAACCGGGCGCGCAAGGTCGAGCTGGCCGCGGCCTCGGTCCTCGACGAGCGGCGGCGCCTCGCCAGCGAGGCGGCCCTGCAGCTCGACCACGCCGTGCAGGCGCAGGGCCAGGCCCACCGGAACCTGCTGCGGGTCGCCGCCGACTGCCGCCTCCCCCCTGACGAGCCCGGGCTGATCACCGTCGAGGCCGCGGTGAAGCGCTTCGACGAGGCCGCGCGCGAGCTCGTCCTCAGGGCGCAGCGCCAGGGATCCGCCGCTGCGGCCGAGCACGACGCTGCGAGCGGTCTCCAGCTGGCCGCGGAGGGGGTCGAGGCGAGGCGCGAGCGCACCCAGGAGGCTGAGGACCGGCTCGCCTCGATCGAGCAGGAGTTCGCGACCCTGGAGGCGACGCTGGGGGCCGAGGCCAAGGAGATCCTGGCCCGGATCGAGGTGATCGAGCGGGAGCTGGGCGCCAACGAGGCCCGGCGCAAGGAGGCGCGCGCGGACCTGAAGCGGGCGGAGGGCGCGCGCGGCGCCGCGCGGGAGGAGCAGATCCGCGCGGAGCTGGGACTGGCCACGAAGGAGCAGGTCTTCGTCGACGCCCTCGCCGCGGTCTCGGCCCTCGCCGACGCCGAGCTGGCCGAGCTCATCGGGGCCGAGCCCGCCCTGGCCCGCGCCGCCGAGGCCGCCGCCCTGGCCCGCGCCGCCGAGGCCGCCGCGCTGCTCGCGGCCGACGAAGCCCAGGCCCTCCTCGCCCTGGCCCGAGGCCTGCACCGGGCCACCGAGGAGCTCTCGCCCAGCCCCGACCGGCTCAAGTCCGCCTCCACCCAGGTGGACAACGCCCACGTCGCCCTGCTCCAGGGCCTGCCCCCCGAGCTCGGCCGCGCCAGCCGCCTGGACGTCGGCGGCATCGCCCGCCTCACGGTCCACGACTCCGCCACCGACCTCGCCCTGGGGGCCTTTGCCCGCAACCTCGCGCGGCGGGTGGAACAGCAGGCCGAGCTGCTCAGCGTCCGCGAGCGCCAGCTCCTCGAAGACACGCTCCTGGCGGGCCTCGCCACACAGATCCAGGACCGCACCCACGCCGCCCGACAGCTCGTCCGCGAGATGGACGCCCAGATGCGCGCTCGCCGCCTCTCCAGCGGCCAGACCGTGGGCATCGCCTGGGGGACCGACGAGGGCCTCTCCGAGTCCGACCGCCAGGCGCTCGCCCTGCTCGCCCAGGACCCGGCCCTGATCGGCGCCGACGGCCTCGCGCGCCTGCGCGCCCACTTCGCCGAGCGCATCAAGGCCCGGCGGGCCGAGCAGGGGGGCCCCGCCGGACTGGGCTACCGCGACATCCTGGCCCACGCCCTCGACTACCGCCGCTGGCACCGCCTCCGCCTGCGCCTCTACGAGCGCGACGGCAGCAGCCAGCCCCTCACCCCGGCGCGCCACGCCCGCCTGTCGGGGGGCGAGAAGGCCGCCACCCTGCACCTGCCCCTCTTCGCTGCCGCCCTGGCCCGCTTCTCCGGCGGGCGCGCCGACTGTCCGCGCCTGCTCGCGCTGGACGAGGCCTTCGCCGGCATCGACGACACCGGTCGCCCCGAGCTGCTCGGCCTCGCCGCCGCCTTCGACCTCGATCTGTTCATGACCGGCTACGACCTCTGGGCGGTGGGCCCGCAGGTGCCGGCCGCCGCCCACTACGAGCTCCTCCACCTCCGCGAGGCCCACGAGGTCGTCGCCTTGCAGGTGGACTGGAGTCAGCGTGACTGAGCTCCGGATGAGGGATGCCTGGACGGTCCTGGAGAGCCCGGGCCTCGCCCGGCTGTGGGCCGCCGCGCGGCGGAAGATCGAGCGCGAGGGCGGCGTCTCCGGCAGCGTGAGCCTCGCCGACCTCGCCCCTGAGGAGCGGCGAGCCATCGCCGGGCTGCTGGGCAGGCCCCAGGGCCAGGGCGGGCGGGAGCGCGTCGACCTCGCCCAGCTCGACGCCGTGCTGCGACGCTCCGCCGTCGGCCAGGGCCTGCCCGAGGTCCTGGAGAGGTTCGGAGGGCCCCTGCGGGACCGGGGCGCCGAGGCCCGCCGCGCCGAGGCCGAACGTCGAGCCGCTCTAGCCCGAAGTTCCAGCATCTATAAAG
>DDSR01000051.1 GCA_002343455.1 Deltaproteobacteria bacterium UBA2385
GTGCGGGATCTACCGGGGCCGGCTCCAGGCGGTGGACCTGCTCCAGCCGAGGGGCGCGGTCGGGGACGGGCAGGTCGCTGGAGGTGGTCATCGCGACGAAGACCCGGCTGCCCGCGAGATCGCCCGAGGGCGGGCCGCCGTGGACCTCGCGGGCGATGCGGGCGACCGTGGAGCCGGCGAAGGACTCCAGGGACTCGCCGGTGGCGGAGTCCGAGAAGCTGCGGAAGAGCGGGAAGAGCTGGCTGGCGTGCAGGCGGCGGTTGGGGTCGGCGGCGATCATCCCCCGCAGGGTCTGGCGGGCGGCGTCGTCCCAGCGCTCGTCGGGCAGGCCCAGATCGGCCAGGCGGTCGATGCAGTCCCACATCATCGAGTCGTGCTCGACCTCTTCCACGGGGAGGACCGGGAGGATCTCGCCGAGCAGCATCTCGATGCACATCAAGCCCAAGGCGTAGACGTCGCTGGGGTGGTCGCCGCGGTCGCCCATGCGGCGCTCGGGCGACATGTACTTGAGGCTGCCGAAGCGCAGGGCCCCGGTGCTGGCGAGGCGATCGCCGACGTCGAAGCGCGCCGTCCCGAAGTCCAGGACCTTGACCTCGCCCTGCTTGCTGATCATCACGTTGCCGGGCTTCAGGTCCCGGTGAACGACCCGCAGGGGGCCGCTGCCGTTGACGGGGACCTCCTCCCAGGCGGCGGCGACGGCGCTGCAGGCGTCGGCCATGATTCGGTAGACCGAGCGGCGCGGGATGCGCCGACGGGCGCGGGCGAGCCGCTCGATCAGCTGCTGGAGGTCGAGGCCGTCGACGAACTCCATCACGATGGCGGGCTGCCCGTCGACCTCGGCCAGGGCCTCGACCCGCAGGATGTTGCGGTGCTGCAGGCGCGCCAGCAGGCGGGCCTCGTCCCGGGTCCGGGTCAGGATCTCGTGCGACTCGGACCACTGCTCCTTGATGACCTTGACGGCGACGACCCGCGCCAGCCCTCCGCCGCCGCGCGCCTCGGCCAGGTAGACCCTCGCGAAGGTCCCGGCGCTGCGCTCCTGCAGGAGCGTGATCTGCAGGCGGCTGTCGTCGCTGGCTGCGTTCAAGGTCATGGATCTGCGCGTCCTCCGCCCGCCAGGGGGGCTCCGCGCAGGCGACCGGAACCCAGCGGTAGGATAGCACAGCCCCGCCGCGCGCCCCCGGAAGAGGGGGCCCCCCTTGCAGGAGGGCCCCGGGCTGTGCTTTAAACCCTTGACCCCCTCGCGGAGACTGAGCCGATGCTCTCGATGCTGCTCGGAACCACACTCCTCGCCTCGCTCTCGGGCTGTTCGCTGGTGGAGTCCCTGCTGGGGGACGACAAGGCAGTCCAGGCGGCGACCGACGCCGAGACCTACCTGATGGCGGGAGACCTCCCCGGCGCCGACGCCAAGTACCAGGCCGCCGCCACGGAGTACGCCGGGCAGGTGGACGTCGCCTCGGGGGCGGCCTTCATGGCGCTGCAGCGCGGGGACGCTGCCGCCGCGGACCAGCTCCTGGCCGCCGCCGAGGCCGAGGCCGGCGAGCGCCTCCCCGAGATCAAGCTGCGGCGGGCGCTGGTGGCGCTGGATTCCGGCGATCTGGAGCAGGTCAAGGCCCACGGCCTCGCCTCGGGCCTGCCCCAGGGCAAGCTGCTGGCGGCCGAAGTGGCCCTGGCCGACGGCGAGCGGGACGAGGCGAGCGGCCTGCTGAACGAGGCCAAGGCGGCCGGCGGACCGGTCGGCGACACCGCTGGGGCCTACCTGGACCTGCTGGCCTCGGCCGATCCGATGGTCTCGGGCCTGTCCGAGGCCCAGGCCTTGTGGGCGCTCGGCACCCGCAAGGTCGCGGTGCGCTCGGTGGAAGAGGTCGTGCGCAACCTGCCCGACGACTTCCCTGGCCGCGAGGAGCAGCTGCTGCTGTGGGCCGGTCGGGCGGCCTCCACCGGCGAGACCCAGGTGGCGCGCAACCTCGTCGACGCCCTCATCTTCGCGCCCGAGGGCCAGCAGTGGCGCAAGATCGCCACCCTGGCGCTCATCGCCTGCGGTGAGGGGGACGGCGCGACCTGCCTGCGCACGCTCAACGGCCTGGAGGGCACCGCCCCCGAAGACGGGCTGGCCGACGCCCGCGCCACGGCCGCGGTGCTGATCGCCCAGGCCGACCCGGAAGTGGCCCGCAAGCTGGCGGGTCCGTACATCTCCAACGCCGCCGCTCGGGCGCTGCTGGAGGCGGGGGACGCCACGGCAGCCAAAGAATCCTCTCCGGGTGGAGTGCTGGGTCAGTACATCGCCGGTGGAGGCTGAACCATGAAGCGACCCTTCCTGCCGCTCGCCCTGAGCGCCCTCTTCGCAGCCCTATTCGCATCGGGACCCGCGCTGGCCGCGAAGTCCAAGGAGATCGAGGGGGTCATGGTGCGCATGACCGTCACCGACCCCGACGAGCAGCCGATCCCCACCGCGGTCATCCGGCACCCCGACGAGGCTGACCGCCATCGGGTCAACTCGCTGACGGGGAGCTGGGAGGACACCAAGCTCTACATGCCCGATGGCAGCGAGCTTGTCTTCGTCCCCGGCATGTCCATCCAGTTCGAGGTGTCGGCCCCCGGCTACCTCACGCGCATCATCCAGTACGACATCCGCAAGCGAAAGAACCACGTCCCGGTTGTGCTCAGCCCGCTCCTGCTGGAAGAGCAGGGGGTGGAAGAGCCCCTGCTGCAATTCGGCCGGGACAAGCCACGCGAGGCCGGCGGCACCGGCCCGGCCAACTGAACCCCTTCGATTCCGTAGAGGCTCCGCATATGCGCATGACTCCTCGAACCCTGCTCGCCTTGCCCGTCGGACTGCTCGGCGTGGCCGGCGTCGCCCTCGCCGCGAGCTGGGGCGACTACAAGGCCGCGTTTCCCGCCCTGCCTTGCCAGGACGGCTGGGCGGCTTGCCTGGTCGACGGCCAGCCGGTGACGCCCGGGATGGTGCTGGACGGCAAGGGTCGGCCCCACCCGGCCGACATGCGGATCGGCTTCTTCGACTTCGACGCGCTGCCGGGCTTGTCGCCCTTCGGCAGCCTGTCGGCCTACAAGGGGGGCGAGGTCCCCACCGCCGACAGCGCCTCGAAGGCGACCACCGAGGCGGCACCCTCGGCCGAGGCCGACCTGGCCGCCTCCGAGCGGGAGGCTGCGCGCCAGGCGGCTCAGGCGGCGCGGGACGCCGAGCAGGCGGAAGCGGCTGCGGCCCGTGAGGCCGAGCGCACCGCGCAAGCCGAGGCCAAGGCGCGGCAAGAGCAGGAGGCGACCCGAAAGGCGGCCGAGCAGGCCGCGCGGGACGCCGCTTCGGCGACGGACGCCGCCTCGCGCGCCGAGGCGCAGGCGCGGGCCGAGACCGCCCGCAAGGCGGCCGCCGAGGCCCAGGCCCGAGCCGAGCAGGAGCGCAAGGCGGCGGACGCGGCCCGCAAGGCGCAGGAGGCC